>PLBR01000066.1 GCA_003135435.1 Nitrospira sp.
TGGCCGCTGCCATCTTGATCTCTGCTATCTCGCTCTGCACCGATGCGCGAGCCCAAAATGCTTCGGAAAAAACCGCCGCACAAAAATCTACCCGCAAGCACTATGTACTCCCCGCGAACAAAGACACCGTGCAGTGGGGCTGGTACGACGCCACGGAAAAACCCAAGCTCGTCGTCAATTCCGGCGACACCGTATCCATCGAAACCTGGAGCCACGGCATGGACGAGGTCAAGCCAGGAGTCGCCATTGACGAAATCATCAAACTTCGGCTCGCCAATGACGGCGGCGGACCCCACTCCATTACTGGCCCCATCTACGTGAACGGCGCCGAACCCGGCGACACCATGGAAATCCGCATCACCAAAATCGTCATGAAGGACTCCGGCTTCAATTTCAATCTTCCCGGCAAACAATTTCCCGCCGTCGGTTTGCTGGCCTCCGAGTTTCCTGAAGGCCACGTGGAATATTTCAAGCTTGACTCTGCAACCATGACCACCGAATTCAAGCCGGGCATCGTCCTTCCTCTCAAGCCCTTCCCCGGCACTATCGCCGTTGGTCCCGATCCCAACGAGCCGAAAGAGAAAGCTGGGCCTCCTATTCACGACGCCAAAGGCCGCACCAGCACACTGCGCCCCTGGAAGAACGGTTCCAACATGGACGTGAACGAACTTCAAGTCGGCTCGATACTCTATCTTCCCGTGTTTCAGAAAGGCGGATTGATTTGGACCGGAGATTCGCACTGCCTGCAGGGCAATGGCGAAGTGAACCTGACCGCTCTCGAATGCTCCTACAAAGCCATCGAAATCCAGCCCATCGTCCGCAAGGATCTCCACACGGAGTGGCCCCGCGCGGAGACCTCGACACACTGGGTCTTTATGGGATTCGACGAGGATTTAAACGAGGCTATGAAAATTGCTGTGCGCGAAACCGTGAATTTCCTGGCCGAACAAAAGATGGTGCCCATGTCGCGCGAAGAAGCCTACTCACTCACTTCCATCATCGGCGATTGTCGCGTCTCTCAGGTTGTCGACATCCGGAAAGGCGTCCATTGCATGATTCCCAAATCGATTTTCATCAAGAAGCAATGACTTTCCGCACCCGCACGCGGGAAATCTCGCCTGGCAATCGTGCCGCGTGCAGCCACAGCACGCCGGGAGCCCAGCCTTCCACCAAGAAAGGGAATTGGTCTTTTCATGAGAGGGGTATCCGGTCGCTGTTACTTCTTCGCGAATAAATCTTGCNNACCACTTCATTGCGCTTCCCATCGACGATCTCCCATCCGCCATCTTGCTCTTTTTGTCGAAGTGCGATCGGCACTTTGCTTCCCTCCATCATCACCATCAAGCGCATCTCGTTATATGTTTCTGCCCCAGCGGACTCCTCGATGATTCCAAAGCGTTCCTGTTCCACTTGGGCCCGCAGACATTCCTGTGCCAGCGTGGCGGAAAAAAGTTTGGTTGTCGAAAGCGTTCCTCTTCGACCTGCATAATCACCATGCCGTGGACAGGATTTCGAACTACAAACGCTCCTCCAGAAATCTTTCCGGCTATCTCTACTTTGAAAAAAGATGTGCGCCCGCTCATTACCGCGTAGAGCCGCGTGCGCATATGCAAGGTCTCGGCGTTAAGGTCTACGGTGTAGGCGTTTTCGTGTGATAAGCCGATGGCTACAAGAGAAAAGCTGTTGTCGCGCAGCAGTGAAGATGCCAGTTGCATCCCGCTCAACGTCACCGCATTCGCCCGCTCCTCACCCAGCCCGGTGAGCCGCGTGAGCATCTTGTTTGCATCTCGTGCCGCCTCCAGTAACGGCACAAATAGCGTGTCCGGATCTCCAAATGTGCGCGTGTACAGCATCTGGGGAAAGCCCACGATCTCAATGCCCGCCGATCCCCCCGCTGCGTTGTCAGAGCGCCCGGCGGGTTTTGTCCCGGGCGCAGCTCCCACTTTCGCCATTTCTGTTCCTCGTGCGTTGCGCCCGGCTCATCCGCCCGTCCGGCACGACGTTCCCGCAGTGGCTTTCCCTGCAACGTAGACTGCAAGCGTATGGCCCAAGACATTGGTGTTTTATCCTGGAACCTACCAGGGATGCCCAAATTACTAGCCGTCGTGTTTCATTTTGGACGGAAACCATTTCGCGCTAACGACCGCGCCGCTGCGAGCATCGAATAGTCGCGTCGCAATACACCTCGTACCAGATGGGAAAAGATGAAACTATTCACTCCTCTGAAGATCCGCGAAATCGAGCTCAAGAATCGCATCGTTGTTTCACCCATGTGTGAATATTCGGCTAAAGACGGTCATCCTCAAACCTGGCACCTGGTGCACCTGGGCAGCAGGGCAGTGGGCGGTGCAAGCCTGGTGATCGCCGAAGCCACCGCCGTTCAAGAGCATGGCCGAATTTCGGCAGCTGACACCGGAATTTACAACGATGCCCACATCGCATCATGGAAACCAATCGCGGAATTTATTCGCGCTTCCGGTGCCGTCCCCGGAATTCAATTGGCCCATGCTGGCCGTAAAGCCAGCACAGCGGTGCCTTGGTTAGGCGGTAAGCCCGTTGCCATAGGTGACGGCGGGTGGGAAATTGTCGGTCCGAGCGCTCTGCCGTTTGATATTGGTTACCAAACTCCCCGCGCATTGTCTCTGTCGGACATCGACGAAATCATTGCCGCATTTCGCCGTGCCACGGAGCGCGCCTTGGCCGCCGGATTCGAGCTCGTCGAAATCCATGGCGCTCATGGGTATTTGCTGCACGAGTTTCTCTCGCCCTTCTCCAATATCCGAACCGACCGATTTGGCGGTGCACTCGAAAACCGCATGCGCCTCGCCTTGCGCGTCACACAGGCAGTGCGCGAAGTTTGGCCCGCACGCAACCCTTTATTCTTTCGCGTCTCCGCCACGGACTGGCAAGAAGGCGGCTGGGACCTCGAACAGTCAATCGAATTGGCACGCCGGCTAAAGCCACTTGGCGTGGACGTAATCGATGTTTCCAGCGGCGGCAACCTCCCGCACGCGAAAATTCCCGTTGGCCCCGGCTACCAGGTTCCTTTCGCTGCCGCGATTCGAAAACAAGCCGAAATCCCCACCACCGCGCTGGGCATGATCACCGATCCCGTGCAGGCCGAAACCATTCTGTCAACCGAGCAAGCCGACTTCGTGGTGCTTGCTCGTGAACTTCAGCGCGATCCATACTGGCCACGCCGCGCCGCTCAAGAACTGAATTTCAAATTAACGCCACCAGTGCAATACCAGCGAGCTTGGTAGGCTAACCGGGTGCTTGAGATCATTGAAAATATCGCCGCCGGCACCGTCATTTTTGCCGTGCGTGTACAACCCCGCGCCAGCAAGGACGAAATCGCCGGCGAAATCGCCGGCGCCCTGAAAATTCGTCTGCAAGCCCCCGCACTAGAAGGCCGCGCCAACGAAGCGCTTATCGAATTCCTTGCCGAGCTTTTGAAAACGCCCAAGGCCGCTGTTAGAATCCTCAACGGTGAGCGCAGCCGCATAAAACGCGTCGAAATCCGCGGTATAACTAAACAGCAGATCGAACGGCTATTTATGCAGGACGCCTGAGACTCAAATCGCCGCCGTCAGCGAAAGCGGAAATTTCAAAATGAGTATCGACCTTCAAGCAATGCAAACCGATTTAGTCGCCTCCCGTGTCGACGGCTGGCTCTTCTATGATTTTCGTGGGAGCGACCCCCTCGCCTATCGCATACTCCAGCTCGATCCTGCACTCCATGTGACGAGGCGATGGTACTACTGGATCCCGGCGCAGGGGGTTCCTATCAAGCTGTTGCATCGCATCGAGCCGCACGTGCTCGATACATTGCCGGGACAGGCCGATTGCTATGTGTCGTGGGAGCAGCAACGGCAGATCCTTGCGCGCCTGCTCGCCGGTGGCCTTCGTGTGGCCATGCAGTATTCCCCGCTGAACGCAGTTCCCTATGTGTCGCGCGTGGATGCCGGCACAATCGAACTGATCAGAAGTTACGACGTCGAGGTGGTCAGTTCAGCGGATTTGATTCAGACGTTTGAAGCGCGCTGGACGGACCGTCAACTCGAATCGCATCAGTTTGCCGCGGCGGCGCTGCGGCGCATCGTTGATCAGACATTTAGTCATGTGCATGAGGCGATCACGCAAGGGCGGGGTCTCACTGAATATGGAATACAGCAGTTTATTTTGGCTCGTATACGTGAGGCCGGGATGGTCACGTCAAGTGCACCGATCGCCGCCGTCAATGCTCACAGCGCCGATCCCCATTATGGTCCGACAGAGACGGGGTCAGCCGAGGTCACCCGCGATGCATTGCTCTTGATCGATCTCTGGGCCAAACGAGCGGAGGCCGGTTCGGTCTACGCCGATATTACCTGGACCGGCTATGTCGGTCAGACGGCACCTGTGAAACATCGCGAGATCTTCGACTTGGTCCGGCAGGGACGGGACGCAGCCTTGATCTTTGTCCAGGCAGAAATAGCTGCAGGCCATCGCCCATTCGGCTGGGAGGTTGACGACGCCTGCCGGCAGGTCATCCAACGTGGCGGCTATGGCGATCAGTTCGTCCATCGCACGGGCCATTCGATCGGCGAAGAAGTTCATGGCAACGGAGCCAACATCGATGGTTTGGAGACGCAGGAGACCCGCCGTCTGATGCCGAGAACCTGCTTTTCTATTGAACCAGGGATCTACTTGCCCGGCGAGTTTGGGATCAGGAGTGAACTGGACGTGTACCTAGCTGAGCGCGAGGCCTTGGTGTTCGGTTTGCCCTTGCAGAGCGAGATCGTACCGCTCTTCTAGCAGGATGCTGAAAAAGTCCGCCAGCATCGTTCTCGCTTCGCTCTCAAGAACCGTGAAAGGTAAAACGTGAAACGAGGTTCAGCAGCAGAGCTGCGGCCTTGCTTGCGGAACGGCGCGTCTTGGCGCGCCGGGGTTGGGCGGGTGAGAAGTCTGGCCTTTTTGAGCATCCTGAGGGGTTGTTCTCCTCTTGTCCCAGACGTACAGGCTATTGAAATGCCGCTGTGCCGAAATGGCTTTTCTGCAGCCTGTTAGCCCTCTGTCCCTTCCTTGACAGTGCCTCCTACTGACCTATAAAGTTGATTCGGTTCTCATTAAAGCAGGATCGACGGCGATTTACCGGAACAAGGGAAAAGGAACCGCGCCATGTTTGGTACCATGGGGATCTCGGAACTGATCATTATCCTCGTCATTGTCCTCATCATTTTCGGGGCGGGAAAGCTCCCACAAATCGGCGAAGGAATCGGCAAAGCGCTCAGAGGGTTCAAGAAAGAAGTCAACGATATTCCCTCGCCGGAGGCAGTACCGCCCGAGGCGAATCAACCGGCACCCATGCAGGTCCAGTCAACGGTCCAGGCTACACCGGCACCGGCGATGACGCCGGGACAGACTCCCGCCGCTTCGAAGCCCACGGCACCCTATACGCCTGGACCGGAACTGACTCCCGGGACCACCGCCGCCTTGATGTACAACATGGCTGTTCCTCCGCAGCCGGCTCGGCCGACGACATCCACGGCAACCCCGTCAGTCTCAGCCCAATCAACGGAACAGGGTCAGCAGCCTCCCACGATGGAAGAACGCGCGGCTGCTCCGACGCCGATGATGCGGGCGCAGTATCCGCCGCTTCCCGCGGACGCCCAGGCAAAACCAGTAGTTAAACGTCCGTCGGCCATCGTCAACAAGGATGCCGTGGCCCGCGTGCAGGCGCAGCAGGCGGCGATAAAGGCGAAGGCCGCGCAGCCAACCGGTGGTTCCCCTGACGACATGCAAAGCCTGGGAGAAGGACTTGGCGATGCGTTGCGGACGTTCAAGCAGGCCGTCGCCGATGTCCGAAATTCGGTCGATCCCGAGATGCGCACAATCCAAGCTGAGATGGATTCTGCCCAGAAGGAATTCCGGCAATCCATCGAGGCGGCCAAAGAACTGCCTGTTTTGCACGAAGAGCCGCCTAAGCAAGCGTGAGCTGGGGCGCGGCCTTCATCAGCCTGCCTGATGCCTGTACCCAACTCTGTCGTACTTCCTTTCGTACCATAGGGTATTCAGTCGTCCTGTCAGTCCTCTGTCTCGCCGGTTGTGTCCAGGATTCTCCACCTTCATCGAAGGAACGCGCCGTCTCGTTCTTGCTGGAGTTGCTCCGCGATGAGAGGCCAGAGATGCGGCGGACGGCAGCAGAATGCCTAGGCAAGATCGGTGACCCACAAGCCACAGACTCCATTCTCCCCCTCATACACGATCCGACAGCAGTAGTCCGAGAAGCGTCGGTGCTGGCCATGGGACGATTGAAACCCATAGCCACTGATGGAGTGGTTGCCCTGTTGACGCAGGCACTGGAGGATCCTACCGAATCGGTCCGGCAGGCTGCGGTGGTGGCAATCGGCGAGATCGAACCGGGCTCCCGATTGCTGGAGCCCGTCCTAGGCTTACTGCGATCTTCGGATGCGACAATCAGAAGGGCGTCCGTGCAGGCATTGCTGCAAATTAATGCGAGCCAATGGCTTCCTGCGCTCATCGAAGCAGGACATGACTCTGATGCGGAGGTTCGTCAGGGGATTGTGGCGGCAGTGGGTGAATGGGGAGGGGCGGCGGTCTCTCCGTGGCTCAGCGAGCGTTTAGCTCAGGATCCCTCGCCTGGGGTGCGAGCAGAAGCGGCCTATCGTCTGGGAATGCTCAGTGATCTAGGTACGAGGGCCGCGCTTGAAACGGCGGTCGCGAAGGATGCTGACAGTGGGGTGCGGCGCTGGGCAAAGCGGGGAATCTAAATCGCTACGCGGGAACGATTCAACGCCTCGACGAGTTCGTCAAGCTCTTTGCGGGCCTTTTCATCGATGTTGGTAAATTGGACGCCCATCCCGGGGAACAGCAGATGCCGTTCAGGCTTGTTGCGGGTCCAGGCGACCTTCGCTTTCGCCTTGTGTTTTTCCCAAGGACGATCGGGCAGCGCAAACTCGACGGACAGCTCGGTCCCAGGAGCCAGCGGGGCGCTGCTTTCGATGAACAACCCGCCTGCACCGATGCCGCCGGTTAAGCTGTCGAACTGTTTACCTTCCGGGGTCGTGTAGCGAACCTTCACGGCGAGGGGGGCTCTCGGATGAGAGCGCGCATGGGCGAATCGGGCGTCGTCGTCGCTGGCCAGAATCTGTTCAATGACCGCTTCCCACGATAGTATGCCGAGCAGTTCTCCAGTAGCACTATGAAGCGTGACCACTTCCTGTTCGGCATTCATCTCAAGGACTTTTCCTTTATGCCCTTCCGTCGTGGTCACAGATAACTTCATGGTCAGGTCCTTGGATTGAACGCGGGACGATTCGGTTGCAGATGGATAGCCCCTAGGCCTGCTGTCCGACGGTCTGGAGGGATTTCACCAGTTCAAGCACGCGGTTACGAATATCGGGATTAATCTCCGTAAAGCGCACACCCATCCCAGGACTGAACGTATATTGGTCTGCTTTAGGGCATACCCACGCGACGAGACCCTTCGCCGGCATCCATTCTGACGGCTGCTCTGGCAGCGAAAATTCAAGCGCAAGCTTGGTGCCGACCGGTAGGGGGCTCAGGCTTTCGATAAAGAGCCCGCCTCCGCCGATCCCGCCTGCGCGACTTTCAAACTGCTGACCTTCCGGGGTTTTGTATTTGACACGGAAGGTAAGCGTCACGCGCGGCTCATTCCTGGTTTCTCGGCTTGCCGGGGGCTTACGATAGGCCAGAATCTGGTCGATGACGAAGTCCCAGGACATGTTGCCCATGGGTTCGCCGTTGACCCCCAGAAGGGTGATCACTTCACGGTTTGCATCAAGGTCGAGGGCTTTCCCTTTGTGTCGAAGGCTTGAAGACACGGGATATTTCACACGTCCTCCACGTTCAAGACTGTACCGCAAGTATAGCGCAGCATTTCATCTTGTCGAGGAAAAGTTTAGAGCAATGAGCGTCGCCACAGGCTGGAGAGGGAGAGGGAGCAGAGCGCCGCAAGTATCCGAGAAGGAAAGTTGTGAAAGAAGAACCAGGCCAGGATGATCCTGGCCTGGAGAAGTCTGAGTAGACGTCCTGTGGAGCGAGCAAAAAAAGCTACAGTTTTAATGACTTAGGCGGTCTTTACATCCTTGTCTTGTTCGAAGATTCTGATGGGAGGGTGCTTGCCGAGGATGGCATCCTCGGTGATGAGGACTTCTTTAATCTGCTTCTGCGAAGGGACATCGTACATCACGTCCAGCATCACGTCTTCGAGGATGGCACGCAATCCTCGAGCTCCGGTTTTCTGGAGAAACGCTTTCCGCGCAATCGCCCCGAGTGCACCGTCCATGAACTTGAGCTTCACCTTCTCGAAGGAGAGCAATTTTTCATACTGTTTTGTGAGCGCGTTTCTCGGCTCAGTCAAGATTCGAATGAGGGCGCGTTCATCCAGCTCATCCAAGGTGGCCACGACCGGCAGCCGACCGACGAATTCAGGAATCAAGCCGTACTTGAGGAAATCTTCCGGTTGAACTTTCGCGAACAGCTCACCAAGCCGAATCTCGTTCCGCCCGCGAACTTCGGATCCGAATCCCATCGTCTTTTGATTCAGACGTTGCTCGATAATTTGTTCAAGCCCGACGAACGCTCCGCCGCAGATGAACAGGATATGGCTCGTATTGACCTGAATAAACTCTTGGTGCGGATGCTTGCGCCCGCCTTGAGGCGGCACGTTGGCGACGGTCCCCTCGATGAGCTTGAGCAGCGCCTGTTGCACCCCTTCGCCCGAGACATCTCGGGTGATGGACGGGCTATCGCTCTTGCGGCTGATCTTGTCGATTTCATCGATGTAGACAATGCCTCGCTCGGCCCGTTCGACATCATAGTCCGATGCTTGCAAGAGCTTGAGAATGATATTTTCCACGTCTTCGCCGACGTACCCTGCTTCTGTGAGCGTGGTGGCATCGGCCAGCGTAAAGGGGACGTCCAAGTATTTCGCGAGAGTCTGGGCCAACAGCGTTTTCCCTGTGCCTGTGGGCCCCAGCATGAGGATGTTGCCCTTCTGGAGCTGCACGTCGTCAACGTCTTTGTCCTTGGCCGAGATTCGTTTGTAGTGGTTATGAACGGCCACCGAGAGAATTTTCTTGGCCCGCTCCTGTCCCACGACGTATTGATCCAGGTGGTGTTTGATTTCCACCGGCTTTTTGAGTTTCGATGAAATCTCTTCTTTCGCTTCTTCCCAATCCTCGGCAATGATGTCGTTACAGAGGTTGACGCATTCGTCGCAGATGTAGACGGTGGGCCCGGCAATCAATTTGCGGACTTCGTCGCGGCTTTTTCCACAGAACGAACAGCGGAGATGTCGATCCATCTTATCCTGCTTAGCCATGCATCCTCCCCTATTACTTGTCCTTGATCGCGTCTTTCCCTGCGTCGCCAATGACGGCCTTGAGGAGCTTCGGCGGCCGCGTGATGACTTCGTCGATGAGACCGTACCGCTTGGCTTCCTCTGCGGACAGGAAGTAGTCCCGTTCGGTGTCCTGGGCTATCTTCTCCAGAGGCTGGCCGGTATGTTTGGCCATGATCTCATTGAGTCGTTCGCGGATTTTCAAAATCTCTCTGGCATGGATGTCGATTTCAGTGGCTTGTCCCTGAAAACCGCCCATGGGCTGGTGAATCATGATCCTCGCATTCGGCAGGGCGAATCGCTTACCTTTGGTTCCAGCGGTGAGCAAAAAGGCCCCCATGCTGGCGGCCTGGCCGAGGCAGATGGTGTTGATCGGGGGTTTCACATACTGCATGGTGTCATAAATCCCCAATCCCGCCGTGACGCTTCCCCCGGGGGAGTTGACGTAGAGATTGATGTCCTTTTCAGGGTCCTCTGCTTCGAGAAACAAGAGCTGGGCAATAATCAGGTTGGCAAAGATGTCGTCGATTGGCGCACCGAGAAAGATGATCCGGTCTTTCAAGAGCCGAGAATAAATGTCGTAGGCGCGTTCGCCTCGGTTAGTCGTTTCGATAACAATGGGGACTAGCATGCACGTCGTTCCTTTCCGCTTACAGCCTGTTGAAGCCGAAGTGCAAGGCCGGCCCTACACCGCTTGGCACTATCCCTGAATCACCGCATTGCGGTAAACGAAATCCAAGGCTTTCCCCTCCAAAATTCGGGCGCGTAACTCATCGATGGACTCCTGTCCGCCGGCTTTGACCATCTTGACGAGATCGGCCACCGGCATCTTGAGTTCCGATGCCAGCCGCATGATTTCGGCATTGAAATCGTCCTGCGTGACCGTCAGCCCTTCTTTCTCGGCGATCGTTTCTAACACGAGGCCGAGCTTCACGCGGCGTGCCGCTTCGTCCCGATGCTCCTGGCGAAGACTTGTGAGATCCTCCGTGCCGGGCGCTTCCTGGGCGCCTTCCTTCCGCTGTTGCTGCTGCACATGCTGGCGGATGATGGCCTCCAACTCACGCTCCACCAGAGTTTCCGGGAGGTCGAAGTGGTGGGTCTCCACGAGCCGTTTGATGATCGTATCCTTATACGTGTCCTCGATCTCTCGCTTCAGCGCCTGTTCCATCCCGCTCCGCAGTTTGTCTTTGATTTCCTGAAGCGAGGTGTAGGGGCCACAGTCTTTGGCAAATTCATCGTCCAAGGCCGGCAGCTTCTTTTCCTTAACGGACTTGATCGTCAGCGTGAACACGACCGTCTTGCCGGCGACGCGAGGGTCGGGATGGCTGGCTGGGTACGGCTGGGAAATTTCGAGCACGTCAGCCTCTTTCTTCCCCCCGACATGCGAATCAATTTCCAAGCCCAAGACGGACGCGTGTGATCCGACCTTGTGGAGTTGACCTTCCTTCTTCGTTCCTTCCAGCGGTGCTCCATCGAGAGTGCCTTGTACATCCAGCACGATATAGTCCTCGTCCACGATGGTATGGCCTGCCGGTGCGGCTTCCAGGCGCGCCTGCTGTTGGCGCAAGACCTCAAGTCCTCGGTCGAGCTGCTCGTCGGTGACGGTGCGCTTGTCGGGCTTGAGCGAGATCGGACTCGGCGCTTTATAGTCCCGCAACTCGATTTTTGGCTTGATCTCGACGGTCGCGGTAAATGTAAAGGGTTCGTCCTTCTTAATCTTGACCCGGTCCAGCGGGGGAATTTCGACGAAGACCGGCACAATCCCCGCTTGGCGGACGGCCTTGTCGTAGAAGTCCGGCACGAGGCTTCGGATTACGTCCTCTTCCACGGTTTTGGCATAGCGTTTTTCTAGCAAGGCCAATGGTGCCTTGCCAGGACGAAATCCTGGGATGTTGACCTGGCGATTTAGCTCGACGTAGGCGCGGGCAAGCCGTTGAGTGACCTCATCGGCCGGCACCTCAATCTTCAGGGCGCGTTTCATTGGTCCTAGTTCAGTCACTTCCATTTTCATAGCTGGTGCATGCCTTTTTCTTTATACGAAGCCTTGCACGGGCCGCCAAGCCGTCGCCGGATGCCCGGTCGTGGTCTGGTGCGAGAGGGGGGACTTGAACCCCCACGGTTACCCACGAGATCCTAAGTCTCGCGCGTCTGCCAGTTCCGCCACTCTCGCATGGTGGGGTATGCAGGAGCCGACTCCAGCATGATGAACACACAAACAAAAATACACGTTCCTGTGGGTATTTTGTACCGTTGGATGTATCCCACTGTCAACCCATACTCCTGCGGGGATAGAAGTGTGTTCACTTGCGTGCCCATGGGACGGTTAGCATCCATTTCTACACGATAGCAGGATGCTGAAAAAGTCCGCCAGCAGCGTTCTCGCATCGTGCAGACCCTCAACGTACCCCAGAGGGTACGCCTCGGCCCCTCACTCGCTGCGGCCTTGCTGGACGGCCTTTTTGAGCATCCTGTGCGCGGTTCTCCTGTTGTCCAAGACGTGCGGACCATCGAACTACCGTTCTGCCCAGTTTAGTTTTTCCGCAGCCTGATAGATATTACAAGATAGCAATACTGCAAGTTCAGGCCAGGAGGAGGCTGTCATCGAAAGGTAGGTTATGGGTAACGCCTCGACTTGACCCATTGTCGAAGTCATCAAAGGGCCTCATCAAGCCTAGCCCGCATTATTCATGACGGTTCGTGGCGAAATCGCGCAGTCGCCAAGCGAGACAGGCGCGCGGTGCCGCGAGGGAGGGAGGCATACTTGAAGCAGTATGTCGACCGACCGAACGGCGAGCCCACCTGCCTGGACGCCGTGCCCGCCGCGTCCAGGCTTGTCGCAGCAGCGTGCAGAAGAAGCGTTCATGAATAATGCGGGCTAGGGTAGCCTCAGCCTCGAATGGCGGTTATAATCCGGCAGCATACGTAATTCATCGTCAGCATACCGGTTAGGAGGTGGACGATGCGCGTTGCCCTACTGCTCTCAACTCTGGCTTTCAGTGTTGTGGCACTTTCCTCTCCTTCTGCATGGGCCTACCGGGACTATTTCACGCCGGAACAGAAAGCGCTGCTGGATAAGATTCAAACCGTGCGCATCGATGCGATTGCACTGACGGATAAGGGCACTGCTGACGCCGTCCCGCTTACCGAACTCGTAGCTCGCCGGATGGGTGAATTGGGGTACACGGTCGTGCGAGAGGTTGGTAAACCCCATGACGCTGCGTTCAAAGTAAAATGCGAACAGCGAAAAACATGGGAAGGCACAACTGCAGCAGGAGGCGATGCGGATTTGCCCGATGCCCCGTCTCGTCTGTGGAAAGGCCCCGCCTGTCAGATGACCTATCTCCTCGGTGACATGAAGGTCAAATGGCAGAAAGAGGTCCGAACCGAGTTTGAAGATGCGGTACAAGCCGCGCAATCGGCCAACGCGGGAGATCCGGGAACCTATGCCATGGGCAAATTGAGGGACGTACTCGAGAAATACGATTTTCCCTTGTTGCTGGCCGCTGAATGGGGTCAGCCGGAGCGCCTTCTAAAGTTGCTCGATCTATCCGACACGCCGCAGGCCAGAAAGTTCAAAATCATTTCTCTCTTAGGCGAGATGCAAGCCGACGAGGCCTTGCCGAAGCTGAAAGAGGTGCTCAAGGATCGTGACCTGGCGAAGCAAGCGATTGGGGCAATGGGCAATCTCGGGAGGGAGGGCATTCCATTGTTGGTTGAGATCATGAATACGTCACCGGACCTCGAGGTACAAGCCGCAGCAGCCAAGGGGTTGGGCCAACTCGGCGGACTGCACGGGGATGCCTCGGTCGTGCCGCCGCTGCTGGCCAAGCTGAAGGATCCTAAGATAGACTGGTCCGTGCTCACGGAGGTTGCCTGGTCGCTGGGCAAGATCCCGGATAAACGATCGATCCAGCCACTCTACGATCTCGACAAGAAACTACAAGCCATGCGCGATCCGGAGAATGTGCAGTTGAAGAAACTCAAAGAAGCGGTGTTCTGGGCGATCAAACAGTGCGATACGTGGGATCAGTTCAGCTAATTGACAATCCTCTGTGAGCTACTTATCGTCCTCCGAGCCGGTCGAGAGCCGGCTCGGAGATAACACGATGGACAGTTCCCCTTCTTCGCATCCTTCCCCTCAATCTCGCAACGCATTAGAGCGGATCACGCTCAAACAGGATGCTGAAAAAGTCCGCCAGCCTGTCTTGTTCATTGGGTCTGTTCGGTCTGTCTGGTTTGTTTGGTAGCAGGAGACTCACCAGATGGACCAGACAGACCAGATAACCGACAGACCGGGGTTGTCCCAGGCGTGCGGACCACCGAAGTTCTCGTGTGCCACAATAGTTTTTTTTGCAGGCTGCTAAGTTGTAGAGAGTAGTTAACGAGGCAACGGGGGCTTCTCCGGTATGGAAAAGCCCCCGTCGTCGTTCTCCTGCGCGAAGCGCTACTTCGTAACGCGAACTTCGACGCGGCGGTTCTTCGCCCGACCCGAAGCGGTCGTGTTCGGTTCAACCGGCTTGGTATCTGCATAACCATGCGTCGCTGCGGCGCCAAGGCCACCTTCAGTCAGCGCCTTCGCCACATTTGCCGCACGGGATTCAGAAAGTTCCATGTTCGTGGGGAACTTCTTTTTCAGTGCGCCCTGGATCGGCCGGTTGTCGGTGTGACCGTCCACTGCTACCTTATACTCAGGGAAATCTTTCAAGACCGCGCCGACTTGCTTCAGCGCATCGGCGCCCGCCGGTTTCAGTTCATCTTGGCCGGAACCGAACAGATAGCCGGAGGCCAGGTTGATCAAGAGGCGCTCGTTGTTGAGATCGACGGTGATATCACCCTTCTCGATCTGAGGACGAAGCGCCCGGATCAATCCACGCTGAGCTTCTTTCAGTTTAGTCATCTCGGCAGAGAGTTCGCCGCGCAGACCGGCGAGTTCCTTGCCTCGATCGGCCAACTGTTGCTCGAGTTCGGCAATTCGCTGCCTGGCTGCGGCAAGGTCGGCTGCAAGCTTGTCTTTGTCTCCTGCCCCGGCCTGGAGGCCGGCGGCCAGTGCCATCGACGCTGCGAGCTGTCGCTCCAGATCGGCTGTACGGGCTTTGGACTGATTCAGATCTCCCTGCGCAGAGGACAACTGACTGGCCAATCTGGAAGAATCGCCGGCCCCTGAACGAAGGGATGCTATTTCTCGATCCCGATCGGCGAGCTGTCGTTCCACGTCGCTCACGCGGCTGCTGAGCGTGGCGTTCTGCTTCTGTGCCGCGGCAAGTTGGTCCGCCAGCGAGGCACTCCTCTTCGGGGGGGGGGCAGTTGCTGTATTGCAAGCTGTCAGCGGGACTCAATTTAACGAAATCGGGGCACATAGATTGCCAGGAGGAGCATCCGGCCGGGCCAGTAGGCCGAGGGCCAGAATGATTGACGTCTGAATGGGTTTTATCATGATCTCCCTTTCTTGTGCAGTGACTGCTCGTGGCACCTTAGACGTTGGACGTACAATGTGCGCACTTCGTGGCCTTGAGCGGAATCGTTGACAAACACTGCGGACAGTCTTTGGTCGTCGGAGCCGCGGTCGGCTCAGGTTTCTTCAGCCGGTTGACTTGCTTCACCAAAATGAAGATTACAAAAGCGATTATGATGAAGTCAAATGTGGCTTGAAGGAAGACCCCGTAATTGATGGTGGGAGCTCCCGCCGCTTTGGCTGCGGTGAGAGACGTCTGTGGCGTCCCTGACAGATTGAGGAAGAGACTCGAAAAATCGACTTTGCCCATCAATAATCCGATAGGCGGCATCAGCACGTCGCTGACCAGCGATGAGACGATTTTCCCAAATGCTCCGCCGATGATGACACCGATCGCCATATCGAGCACGTTGCCCTTCATGGCGAAGTCTTTGAATTCCTTGAGCATAAATCTTCCTCCTTCTAGAGGAAATAGGTGAACTGCGCGCCTATCGTTTCTTGGTCGTGTCGAAGTTGTACCCAAGAGTTAAGAGGTACAAGTTGTCCGTATCCCCGGTGCCCTGCGCAGGAGTGCTGTTATATCGGGTCGTCACTTGAATGCCACTCACGAAGCCCTCGAATATTCTGAAACGGACGCCGTTGTCCATCGTCATATAATAACTCTTGGTATTCTGTAACGAAGGGTAAAATTCCTGGTAGTGGTAGAACGTCATGCGATCATCAAAGATCGGCCAATTGAGCCTGACTGCCCACCGGGCGCGGAGGGACGATTGATCAGAAGCATTTGTATAGTCCTCATTGAAGTAGGAAAGCCCGGCCTCGACATAGAGCGTCATGTCTTTGAGCCAAGGACTTTCATAATCGCCCCGGTCGATGATCTGATAGCCGGGACCGGAGGAAAGGGCGGTTCGCAATTTGAGGTCCTGAAAGTGATCGCTCTCGAAATAAGCGGACGCGAACCAGAACAAGCGTTTGGTGATAAAAAAGTCCATCTTAATCAACCCGCGCGCGTTTCGAGCAGAGAGGGTGTTGTCTTTATCACCGTAGACGTACCGACCGTTGAGAGTCAGGCGGAGCTGCTCACTCCGAGCCACGAAGTCTCCGAGGAGGCTGGCATTTCTCAGATGGCTATTCCCGGTTGCTTGCGTGTAGCCGCCGGTCAGGGTGCCTGAATAGATGACCGGGGCTTGGACGATTGGATTCAGAGCGGTGATCGAATCCAGCGGAATCTCTATCGTTCCCTTCAGCGGCTCAGCTCGCACATTGATGGTTCCGTTGGGGCCTTCGGTGGCCGTGCCGATCAGCACTGACCCTTCTTTGAGATGAAACGGGATTGGGTGGTTGATGGCAAGCTTGGCGATGCTGTCCCATTTCACCTTCACCTGATTGTCAGGGCTGGCCGGAGTCTTGAGGTGTAGGATACCGCCCTCCATTCCGATGACCTCACCGTAGAGAATGCTCCCGTCCTTCAGCGTCACGATGTCGAGCGGCGCAGGAGCAGGAGGTGGAACATCTACTACCGCTGGAGCATCAGCGGCTACGACAAGCTGTGGCGTAATCAGACAAGTCAAGAGAACAATAAACCAGAACCCTTTCTTCATCGAACTCTCCTTGCAAGAATGAGTGAATGCCCATGATTCCATTCCCCCATGCTCATGAGGATACGGCGAGAGCCGTAGGGCTAATCAGCCCTAAAAAACCCCTAGCCATATAGCTGAAATCATCATGGGTGGCAAGCATAAACACTACGATACATGCTGATGCGAGCGACGCGAGCATCGCGTGTGGAGCAATGGTTGCCGAAGGTAAGCAAAGTCAATGCCGTTGACAGGGATAGGCCCCTTTCACTAAATATCTTTGCAGATGTATGGCTGGTAGACAGGTAATGCGAAGGTACTGTCCTGGATCTCTGTGGCTGATTTGGTGTGGAGAGAGGCTATTCCGCCACAGACAGGCGGCGAAAGAATCGGAACGAGTTCGAATACGGAGGGAAGGTGGATGCAGAGAGCATGATGGCTGTGAGAAGGGGCTGATCAGACAGTTTCTCCTTTGCGCTCCTCTTATCGTCCCAAGAGTCCTTTCAAAAGGTCCTGACCTTTTTGTTTGAGGTCATCCGGCTTGGTCGAGCCTTTGAATAGATTGCCTAACGCTTCTTTCACTTTCTCCTTCACCTGTTCCTGAACCTTGCCTGTCAAGGCTTTCGAATCTAACCCATACGACGGTGCTTGCATGGTCCCGGTAATGATCAGCGGTAGACTCAATCGGCCTTCTTTCATTGCGAGCTTGGCAACAGGAGAAGCGCTGGCAATCTTTTGACTCAAGTCCTGCGATAGGTTGAGGTGCATGGTGAGGTTTAGTGTCTGATCAAACCCGATGGTGCCTCCCCCCGTGGCCTGGAAGTCGTGGCTATCCATCAAGAGGTGCTGGACATTGACGATCCCTTGCTTGATCGCAAGATCTGTCTCGATCGTCGAAAACGCAGTGGCTTTGGCATTGTCTAGCGAGATGCCTGCAACTTTGAGTATCGAGACCGCTTCCTGGAGGAGGTTCACGCCCTTGATCTTTCCATCTTTGACGGCGACGTGGCTTGTCCCTTCCAGGGACTTGGTTNNGGAGAAGCCGCGGCCTTGCAGCGCGAGGTCGGCTCCTGCTGTCCCGCTGATCGACACTTGCGTCGCCGCGACGGCATCAAGGGCAGGACCAAGCTGGAGTCCTTGGATCGTCATGGTGCTATTGAATGGCAGTGCGTCGGAACCGGCGATAAGTGTGCCCTGTCCCTTCACCTGTCCGTCGAACAGTTGGAATGAAAGGGCATTCAGTTTGGCCTCTTGTCCCTTTACCTCCAAAGCGATCCGGAGATCCTTGATGTCGACCGATTTATTCAGCGGGAGCGTCATCGGTAGATTAGCCGTATTGATCACCGGCGAACTGATGTTCACAGTCGCGTTTTGGCCAACGGTTTTCCCTGCGATGGTGAAATCAGTTTTCCCCAAGCCAAGTTGAAGATGTATCGCGTCAATATCCGTGGTTTCTTTCAGTGGACCGAAGGTGCCGTCCAGCGTCACCGGCAGATTGAACGGTTGGACAAGGGCGCTGAAATGCAGGCTCGGGGTTTGGCCGAGACGAATGGATTGGAGCAGCAACTTCATGTCCTGCAACACATACTCAGTCGGTTTGGCAGCTGACAGATCACGGTAGGTCAGTTTTCCGCCGACGATAGAGACTCGATCCACAGCCAACAGTGCCAGAATTTTGAGCGGGCCTTCGGTCGATGGAATCGGCGCCCGTGATGGAGTTTCAGGCAACTCAACGCCTGCACGACCGATGGTCGAGACGTTCAGGACACCGTTCTTGTTCTTGATGACCATGATAACAGGATCCCGGATCGTGATTTCTTCGACCTCGACCTTGCCGCTGAGCAACGGCATGAGTTTGACCCCAACGTCCAGCGACGTGAGCGAGGTAAATGGGCTTGCACCAAACGCTGGGTCGTCCAGTACGGCAAACCCGGCCACGCGGGCACCGATCCGCGGCCAGATCGTCAGGCGAATGTCTTGTAGCTGAACCTTACGATTGAGCGCCTCTTCGATCAGCGGCTTATAGCGGTTTTGATACTTGTTGATATCGATAATGAAGGGCAGCGAAAGGATGGCTGCCACCAAGAAAACGACTAGGATACCCAGCCCGATGAGAATCTTCATCGCCACATCTCCCCGTGAGTTCTTTGCAGTATAGGAAGTGGACGCGGGAGGATCAATGGCATGGCGATGAGCACTGGTGGTCACCTTGCCGGTCATCAGACCGCGTGTTAAGATGCCGCCTCGCGAAAATCGGTGCGGAGAGGTGCGAGAGTGGTCGAATCGACATGCTTGGAAAGCATGCGTCCCAGCAATGGGACCGTGGGTTCGAATCCCACCCTCTCCGCCACTCAAAGAGGTGCTGAGTTATCAGTTCTGAGTTCTGAGTTGGAGGATAAGGAGACGGAACACAGCTTCGCATTCATAACTCAGCACTCAAAACTCAGAACTAATTGAGGATAGGGGCTGGGCCCTGTGCAACAGAACCCTGTGAACCCCGCCAGGTCCGGAAGGAAGCAACGGNNAGTTCTGAGTCTTGAGTTCTGAGTTGGGAGTTGAGAACAAAGACCTTTTCCATCCCCAGGACTGACAATTCAGAACTCATGACTCAGAACTCATAATTGGAGCGTAGCGACATTGGATTACCAAGTCTCTGCCAGGAAATACCGGCCGGGCACGTTTGATGACGTGATCGGGCAGCCGCATGTCGTCCAGACGCTGGTCAATTCCATCACCACGAAACGAATTGCCCAAGCCTATCTCTTTTCCGGAACCCGCGGCGTGGGGAAAACCACGGTCGCAAGGATTCTCGCCAAGGCGCTCAATTGCGAACGAGGGCAGACCGGCACGCCCTGCGGTACCTGCTCCAACTGCCTCGAAATTGCGCAGGGAACTTCCGTCGATGTCATGGAGATCGATGGGGCGTCCAACACGAGCGTGGACGATGTGCGCGAGATCCGCGAGAACGTCAAGTTCGCCGCCTTTCGTGGGAAGTACCGGGTCTACATCATCGACGAAGTCCACATGTTGTCGAACTCTGCCTTCAACGCGCTGTTGAAGACGCTGGAGGAGCCGCCGCCGCATGTGGTGTTCATCTTTGCCACCACCGAGATTCACAAGATTCCGGCGACGATCCTCTCCCGCTGTCAGCATTACAACTTTCGACGCATTGCGCGAACCGAGATCGTCGAGCGGCTGCGCCATGTGGTCAATCAAGACCAGATCGTGATCGAGGAACGGAGCCTGATGGCGCTCGCCCGGGCCAGCGAAGGCAGTATGCGCGATGGATTGAGCCTGCTCGACCAGGCGGTGGCGTTCGGCGGCAAGACGATCGTGCATGCGGATCTGGAAGCCCTGCTGGGAGCGGTTCCACAAGAACTCGTTCGTGCCATGATTCAGGCGATTACGGCTCAGGAGAGTGCCGCGGCGCTTCGCGTGCTGGCCCAGCTGTTGGACCAAGGACATGATCTCCGGGCCTATTGTGCGGAGGTTGTCGAGTATCTGCGCAACATGCTGGTGGTATCGGTGGTGACCTCACCCCAAGAATGGCAGGGATTGATTGAGGCCTCCGCAGAAGACCTTGCGCAGATGGCAGCTGATGCCCGCTCGTTCTCGCCAGAACCACTCCAAGAACTGTTCGCGATTTTTACGCAAGCAGAGGACTCGCTCAGGCTCAGCGCGCATCCTCGGTTCGTGCTCGAAACGGCCGCCGTGCGTGCGACGCGGTTGCTACGTCGAGCGGATGGGAAGTCACCCCAAGCGGTGCAGCCAGCCCAGACGACGCGCCCTCCTCTATCGGTTCCAGCGCACACGGGCCAACCGGTCTCGCTGGCTCGTTCTGCAGATCCAACGCCCTCCTCTCCACCGCGGCCTCCTCAATCGACGGCTCCTGTACCGACCGTTCCGATGCCGTCGCGGTCTTCTGTTGTCGGGAATACGGCGCCTCCACGAGCCCTCTCGACGAATCCTCCGAACGTCCGGCTCTCTGGCACTGCTGGGGAGGTAAAAGCTTCGACGCCTGTGGCATCACCTCCGACTAATGCGGGACGCCTTACGGTGTCGCTCAATTGGGAACAGGTCCAAGAGGAAGTGGCCAACGCCTCATCCAGGATTGCCGCCTTCCTAGAAAGAGGACGGTTTGTGGGCGTGGACGGCCATGTTGTGACGATTGGATTTGGCAAACAGGCGACGGGAGCCCGAGGGATGATCGAGAACCCTGATAATATGGCGGTGCTCACATCGATATGTGAACGATTGAGCGGGCAGACGGTTCGGCTGCGGATTGTCGAATTGACAGAATCGGATCCTCCAGGACAGACGATGGCGCAGCTCAGGGAGGCGAAGGAAAAAGAGCAACGGCTGGTTCTCTTCGAACAGGCGCGGGCACATCCGGCCGTCAAACAGGCGCTGGAGATGTTCGGCGTAGAACTCGCAGAGGTCAGGCCGGTGTCGAATCAGAAGGAGGTCGAGGAATGAAGAACCCGTTAGGTAATATGGGAAATATACTGAAGCAAGCGCAGGCGATGCAGGCGCAAATGGCGAAGGTGCAGGAACAGGCATCGGCGAAGACGGTGATTGGGACGGCCGGCGGTGGCAGCGTGACCGTGACGGCCAATGGGGCGATGCAGCTTGTCGGCATCGTCATCGATCCCGAAGTGGTGAAAAGTGGCGACGTGGAGATGGTGCAAGATTTGGTCATGGCTGCGTCGAACGATGCCCTCAGGAAGGCTCGCGAGATGATGGCGGACGAGATGAAATCGGTCACCGGTGGAATGAACCTCCCCGGACTGCTCTAGTCGGTTCCGGGAAAACTATGTTGACACGTGAGAATTCCGATGGCCTGCACGACTGGGACAAGAGGAGAACACTCCCGCAAGATGCTCAAAAAGACCATCCTCTTCGTACATCGTTCGTGAAGCGTCGTTCGTCTCTCGTTCCAGAACTGGCTGCGCCATGTTCACGAGAGACGCTTTACGCTTCACGCTTCACGGGTGTCGAGAACGCTGCTAACGGACTGTCACGTCATGGCAGTTGATCAACAGGGATTACTCGCACGGTTGGTGCGCGAGTTAGTCCGTCTTCCAGGCATCGGCCAAAAGACGGCGCAGCGATTGGCGTTCCATGTCTTGAAGGCCGAGCGCGAAGACGTGCTCCGCCTGGCGGAGGCGATTCGTGCCGTCAAAGACGGGCTCTCTTTTTGCCGACAATGCCGGAACATCGCCGAGGGAGAACTCTGCGAGTTTTGTCTTGATCCCAAGCGGGACCAGACGAGAATCCTGGTGGTGGAAGAACCGAGTACGACCTATGCCATCGAGCGGGCTGGAGCCTATCGCGGCTTGTACCATGTGTTACTCGGTGCCTTGTCTCCGTTGGACGGCGTCGGACCGTCCGATATCAGGGCCGAAGAGTTGGTCGATCGGGTGAAGCTCGGGGGAATTCAGGAAGTGATCCTCGCGACGAGTCCGACGATTGAGGGCGAGGCGACCGCTATCTATTTAACGAACCAACTGAAACCTCTCGGAGCTCGGGTCTCGCGTATCGCCTATGGGATTCCAGTCGGGATGGATATCGAGTATGCCGACGAAGTGACATTGCTCAAGTCGATCGAAGGCCGTCGGGATCTCTAGCGGACGCCACATACGCGAGCGAGACAGGCCCACGCTGTCCATTGACCCCCCCTCCAGGCCCCTGTTATAGTCCCGCTCGTTCCGGATGGTTTTATTCCTCAGGCATGTTGCGGTATGAAAGCAGGCCCTTCCGCCAAGCGCATTTCGCCCACTCCATCAGTGGCGCAATCTGTCACTGCCAAGCGCAGAGCCAAGACATCGTCCCAGGGGAAAAAGTACGCGGCTATCCGTCGTGACCTGGAGCGGCAGCGCAAGGCCATGTTGGAGGAGGCGGTCGAGGGCCTCTCCAATCCAAACGGTCAGGCGGCATTCCCGGACGTCAGCGATCAGGCGTCTGCGGAGGCCGAACAGAATTTTTCGATGCGTATCCGTGAGCGCGAGCAACGCTTGATCAAGAAGATCGATGAGGCGCTTGATCGGATGGACCAGAAGACCTATGGCGTCTGTGAGCGCTGCGAAGAAGAGATTCCTTATCCCCGACTCAAAGCTCGTCCCGTGACCACCCTCTGCATCAATTGCAAGACGCTGGAAGAACAAGAAGAGAAAGTCCGCCGGTAATATACTCCTAAGGGCATAGAGCTTCCGTATAACTTCCTGAAAATGGAAAGCCACGCCTCCTACGAGCACAATGGTCGCAAGAGCCCACTGTTCATTGTATCCAGTGAGCTTGATATCTGTCGAGTAGGAGAATTCATGGGAGGACCAGATCCGTTTGTCTTCTCCAAAGACAGAAAGATTTCTCATCACGAAGAACTTCATCCCCACGAGCACCTGTCCAGCCGAAGCATAACTCACTTCTCGATGCCCATTGATTTGGACCGATAAGGCGGCTCGTTGTGCGCAAACACCAATGCCGACGTACGACGCGATTCGCCCCTGCGGAAGATTTTGGGTTGACCAGACGGGGTAGCGAAACGGCAAGTTGGCAGCCAAGGTATTGACACTCACGTCCCGAACAAAGCCGAAGCCGAATGATCCAAGCTAAAAGCCGGATGTAGTTATTGTGCCGTCATCGCCCCTTACTGGGGGATGGAGATCCGCAGTGAGTCTTGTGAAGTTAAGCTCGAATCCCACCTGTGGCTGCCAGTTATACTTCCTTGGGAGATACCATGCGGTGAGTTTGCCTCCAAATGCTCCAGAGTCGTTCAGCGTCACACCGTGCACCGTTCCATGAAAGGGGACACCGTTGTCCCCAGAATTGACCTTCATGTCTTAGTTCGAGTGAAAGGCTTTCCCTCCGAACGCGCCGACTGAAAACTCCCGGTTCCCTTCGGGTTGAACCTGTAGCGGCAGGAGGAACAAAGCCGTAACTGCCAAGACGATTGCTCGAACACCAGTCTAGATAGGTTGTTCCATGTCGTTCTCCCATCCTTCCATGCGTAGTGATGGGAGAAGCCTACCGCGAGATCGGGCGGCGTTTAACAAAGTCACATATTCGACACCTTGTGAAGGGAACAAGAAGATTGATGGGGGGAGGCTAGTGTTTCAACGCCTTGACGCGTTGTTGAACGAGGGCGATGCGACTGGCTTCATCGGGGATACCTTCGACCAGCGCGAGATAGGTCTCGTACTCCGAGAGGGCCCGCCTGGAATTTGTGGGCTCGTAGGCCTCAGCCAAGTTGTAGCGGGCAATGGCGTAGTTGGGGCGGAGCGTCACGGCTTTTTCGAATGAGGCCAGCGCGTTCGCCTTGTCTCCCAACTTGGTGTACACCGTGCCGAGATTATTCAGAATTTCTGGAGTGTTGGGTCTGATGGTCAACGACTGAAGCATCTCCGTCTTGGCCTTCTCGTGCTGTCCCTTCCCTTCCCATGCCAGGCCCAGTTTGTGGTGAGCTTCTGCCAGCCACACTTTATTCGTAAAGCCACTTGCGATCGCTTTCTGATAGGCAGTGGCTGCAATATCGTAGTTCTGGGTGCCGCAGTAGGAGAGCTGTGCGGTTTGGCCGCGCGCAAATTGCTGGAGCGAGAGGAAGGGTTCCTTGTCCTCCGCGCCTTGACTGTCGAGCTGTTGCCCGGGCTTCTGGCCGCTTGGATGGCGCAACCGTTCCAAGAACTCGTGCCGATAGGGTGAGAACAGCCGTACATAGGGGTCGATCGTCACAGAAGCCTGGAGCAACACCGGCTGCTCACGCGTGCCAAGGACCAAGTACTGTGTCGTCGTTTTCTCGTCGCCGGTTTCATACAGGGCGCTGGAATCCATGCTCGTCTTTGAGGACAGATTCGCCACGTTGAGATAGAACTCCAATGCCGGCTTCAGCAGCGATAAGGTGTGGCGGAGGACTGGGTAGGGATTCAAATCAAGCCCGGACGGAAAGGTAAAGAGAGTTCCGACCAGCATATAATCTTCATCGAAAAAGTAGGACTCGTCGCCATGTGATGGGCTTCGATCGGCAGGGAGAACCAACTCTTGTCCGGCGCCCCAGGCTTGCGCCTTGAGGGTAGAGACAGGATGTTTCTTCAGGAAGTCGGACTCCGAAGAGCAGAGGGTCGTGGACTTCAGGAGGGCCAGATCGCTTTCAGACGGTGGGAGGTTCGGTTTTGGAGCTGGAGTTTCGCAGGCGTTCAGCAAGAAGCTCAGTCCTAGCCCGCAGACCACCAACAGTCGAAAGGGCACAGCATGAGGTGCTTGGATATCACGTGGATTCCGACTCACGAAGGAAGCATACACGAAACTGGAAAGGGTTTGCCAACGATGTGATAAGGCAACGCCCGCTCTCGTGAGGAAAGTGGGCGTCGGATCTGAGAACGATGTGTCTGCGGAGATTATCGCCGTTGGCTTTCCAGCATCGAATCCTCACTCGTGTACCCGAAGAGGTACGGCATCTGGCTGGTGAGCGTGTAAATTGGTCGGTTCAAGCCATAATCCAAGGCGACCCCGACTGGGTGCAAGAGAAAACCGGTCCAGCGCCAGGGGTTATCGCTAGGGGCTGCGCCGGCCGCCACATCGGTGTAGACCAAGGATGTGGGGTCCATCACACTATAAATACTGGCCGGGGGACTATAGCCTCCATCTGCATCGGCCGACGCCTGCTGTTGGCGGTTTCCGGCACAACCGACTGTGGTGACCAGCAGGAGAATTCCCACGGCAAGAGCTGTAGTCCGCATAGATGACCTCACTTGTCTCGTACGGTTCAGAGTTGACGGTCTCTCGGTAGACTGAAGTGTAGCCGACCGGCAGGATTCTGTCCAGGATTGGAGCGGTTCAGGCAACATCATGAAAACCGTCAGTTTAGGCGAGGGGTATGGATCAGGAAGGGGGAGGTGGAGAACATGGTGGGCGATACTGGTATCGAACCAGTGGCCTCTTCCGTGTGAAGGAAGCGCTCTACCCCTGAGCTAATCGCCCACAGGAGATCAAGTCTAACATGGGGTCATAAATCGGATCAACCGTGGCACGATGCGGCATGCATAACGAAGTCGCCTTGACATCCCCAAAACACGGTTCCTACAATGCCCCGTCTCTCACTTTTTCTTCACGGAGTTTCACTCGCATGCGCGACGACATTGTCATTATCGGGGGGGGGCTGGCCGGGTCTGAAGCGGCTTGGCAGGCGGCCAATCGTGGAGCGAAAGTGACGCTCTATGAAATGCGTCCAAAAGAGATGACGCAAGCGCACAAGACCGGTGGTTTGGCAGAGCTGGTCTGTTCGAATTCGCTCGGCTCCGCGGATCTACTGAATGCCCCCGGTATCTTGAAAGAGGAAATGCGCCATCTCAACTCGCTCATTATTCGGGTGGCGGATGATGTACGGGTTCCAGCAGGATCGGCCTTGGCCGTCGATCGCGAGCAGTTTTCATTCAAGATTACCCAGGCGCTGGAAGAGCACCCGAACATTCGCATTCTGCGTGAGGAGATCACCGAAATCCCAACAGACTGTCTCTGTGTTCTGGCGACCGGTCCGTTGACATCGGACAAACTGTCTCAGGCAATCGCGCAATTGACCCATACGAAGCATTTGTATTTTTACGATGCAGTCTCTCCGATCGTGGATGCCGACTCCATAGATATGGACGTCGTATTCCTTGCATCCCGTTACGACAAGGGCGGGGATGACTATCTCAACTGCCCCATGGACGAGGCGGCCTACAATGCATTTTACGAAGCGTTGCTTGCCGCAGAGAAAGTTCAACCGAAAGAATTCGAAAAGACTTCCTACTTCGAAGGTTGTATCCCCATCGAGGTGATGGCCGAACGAGGCCGCCAGACCATGCAGTTCGGTCCGTTGAAGCCGGTGGGCCTTGTGAATCCCAAGACGGGTACGAGATCCTATGCTGTGGTGCAGCTCCGGACGGAAAACGTCCATCGATCGTGTTACAACCTCGTGGGATTCCAGACTAAATTGACCTATGGGGAGCAGAAGCGGGTATTTCGCATGATTCCTGGTCTTGAGCAGGCGGAGTTTCTCCGTTACGGCAGCCTGCACCGCAACACCTTCATCAATTCCCCCCAACTGCTGCGCGACACCCTCCAGTTCAAGGCGCGCGGCACCCTCTTCTTTGCAGGGCAACTGGTCGGTGTCGAAGGCTATACGGATTCCGCCGCAATGGGAGGGCTGGCAGGAATTAACGCTGCCCGTGGTCTGGCAGGATTGCCGTTGGTCACGCCTCCGCCCACGACAGCACATGGCTGTCTGCTGTCATACATTACGACCACGGATCCTCGTCATTTTCAGCCGATGAATACGAACTTTGGACTCTTTCCTCCTCTTGTGATACCGACGAGAGATAAGGAGCGCAAACGGCGACTGACGGGACAACGGGCACTTGAGGACCTGACGGCATGGATAACGCAATTCGAGCTTTCATGACGTTCCTTGAGCTGGAACGTCATGCGTCGCATGAAACAGTGCGCAACTATGGTTCGGATCTCCGACAGTTTCAGGCCTTCATGAGCGCTGAGCGTCCAGGCGAGTCCGCTCTCGATCCTGCTACAGTGAAGGCGGAGTCCATTCGGGCCTACCTTCACTGGTTGGACCGCAAGCGCGAGAAAAGCACCTCGATGGCCCGGAAGCTCGCCTCCCTCCGCAGCTTCTATCGCTATCTGCAACGAGAGGGCATGGTCGGCCTCAATCCTGCCGAGACCATCAGGACGCCGAAACAACCGAAACATCTTCCGCGTGTCTTGACCAAGGACGATGCAGCAGCGCTGATGGAGTTTCCTGCCGGCCAAACAGGATCGTCGCTCCGAGACTGTGCGTTACTGGAGACGCTCTATTCGACCGGGGCTCGCGTGAGTGAACTCGTGGGGATTAATCTCGAAGATCTCCGTGCGTCCCAGGGACTGGTCCATCTGCGAGGAAAAGGTCGGAAGGAGCGCATCGTGCCGATCGGAGATGTGGCCCTGCAGGCCATCCAGGCATATCTGGATCAGCGGCCGCTGATGGGCTCTCGAGGTTTAACGACGAAGCGCGCCCCATCCCCGGTCTTTCGCAACAGCCGAGAGGGACGGTTGACGACTCGGAGTGTGGCTCGCATCGTGGCCTGTTATTCGAACCGGCTTGCCGGCGGTTCCGTGAGTCCGCATACGTTGCGTCACTCCTTTGCCACCCATCTTCTTGATGAAGGGGCCGATCTGCGATCGATTCAAGAAATGCTTGGGCATGCCTCATTGAGCACGACGCAAAAGTATACGCACCTGGCGACGGATCAACTCCTGGCCGTGTACGATAAGACGCACCCGCGAGCCGGTCGATCGACCGGTGTGCGTGTTGTGAAAGACGGCAAGCCATGATCATCATACGGTTGCCGACGACCCTCTGTGTCAGGCGAGAGTCGCGAGGCGTACGAGAAACGAACTTGCTCGTCCCGCGTTTCTCGCCTTTCGCGCTTTTCTCGCCATGGGAGCCAAGATATGAACAGACTGATTAAAAAAGCGAACGTCCTGATCGAAGCGTTGCCCTACATTCGCACGTTCAAGGGCAAGACGATTGTCATCAAATATGGCGGGCATGCGATGACCGATGCGCCGTTGAAAGAGAAGTTCGCCCAGGATGTCGTGCTCTTGAAATATGTGGGTCTCAACCCGGTCATTGTGCATGGCGGGGGACCCCAGATCGATAAGATGCTCCAGCGCGTGGGAATCGAAGCCAAGTTTCGCCATGGGGTGCGGGTAACAGATGAGGCTACGATGGAAATCGTGGAGATGGTGCTGGCCGGCAAGATCAACATGGAAATCGTCGATCTCTTGAATCGCCATGGCGGCCTCGCGGTCGGCTTGAGTGGGAAGGACGGCGGGCTCATACTCTCTCGACCGCTCACGGCCAAAGCCTGGGCGGCAAGTCTGGAAAAGGATCTCGATGACGGCGAGGGGGACGAGGATTTTGGCTTTGTCGGAGAAGTCCAGTCTATCGATCCCACTTTGGTGCGGAAACTTCAGCAGGATCATTACATTCCCGTCATCGCGCCGATCGGCACCAACCGGGAAGGGAATACGTACAATATCAATGCCGATCTGGTGGCCGGGGCGATGGCCGCCGCGCTGGGAGCTGAAAAACTGGTGATGATGACCGATGTGAAAGGCATTCGCGATGCGAAGGGGCGCCATCTCTCGACGGTCTCACGCAAGGACGTGCAGCGAATGGTGAAGAAGGGCACGATCAGCGAAGGGATGTTGCCCAAGGTGCATGCCTGTTTGGATGCGCTCGGTGGCGGCGTCGGCAAAGCCCATATCATCGATGGTCGAATACCCCATGCCATTCTCCTTGAAGTGTTCACGCGTAAAGGTATCGGGACGGAGATTGCATCGTAGCAGACTGCGGAAAAGCTATTTTGGCACGTGATCACGTCGATGATCCGCACGGCTGGCCAACAAGAGAACCCTCCCGCAGGATGCTCAAAAAG
>PLBR01000104.1 GCA_003135435.1 Nitrospira sp.
CAGATAGACCAGATGAACCAGTCGTCGTTGGACGCGCGGAGGAGGCTGTTACCCTGCTTTCTTCATCTGCTCCGTCACGAATGTGTGGGGGTGGGAGACGATGTCTATTCCGTTCCTGCCGTGGCTTTTCACGCGGTACAGCGCGTAGTCGGCCATCTTGCGTAAGAGTTCAGAACTCAATTGGTATTCGGGGAACCCAACCGTCGCCCCGATGCTCGCCGTAATGGTGAGCGAGCCGCTCGGTGTGTCAAATGGCATGTCGCTGATAGCCGTCCGAAAGCGTTCGGCGCACNNGCACTCTCGTAATGCATCCAGATTGCAATTAGGAACAATGATCAAGAACTCTTCTCCGCCGATGCGCCCGACGTGATCGTAATGGCGCGCGGTCTCACGCAGTCGCTGCGCGGTTTCTCGAAGGACGGTATCTCCGACCGGGTGCCCATAGGTATCGTTGACATGCTTGAAATGGTCGAGGTCAGCGATGAGGACCGCCACGGGGTGACGGTTTCGTTCCGCCCGTGACAGTTCCTGCGTCAAGACGTTCAGAATCGCCGAATGATTCAGCAACTCCGTCAACGGATCGTGCCTCGCCTGCTCCTTGGATGCGTCGAGAAGCTGTAGGTTCTGAATCGTAATGCCGGCTTGGGCGACAAGGGTCAACACAACCTGTTCGTCCAGTTCGCTGAAGTCGGTCGCGAGGCCTTGTGCTGTCACGTTGTTGGCGAGGAAGAGCCGCCCGAATAATTGGCCTTGGTATCGAATCGAGACGCCGAGGAACGACGTCATGGGAGCATGATCTGCTGGAAATCCGAGGGTGGTCCAGTGCTCCGTGAGATGAGCCAGGCGGAGGACGCCGCCCTTTTGCCCAAGGGATTCCCGCGACCCCTGTTCGAGCGTGAGTGTCTGAATGGCGTGGGCCGCCGCATCATCGATTCCGGCGGCCAAAAACTGTGTCGCCTCGCGCGAGTTGTCGTTGTAGACCTCTAAGGCCACATAGCGCGCACCGGTGTTCTCCTTTGCGAGACGGAGGAGCTGGTGCAGCAGTCCGTCGAGGTCCTGCTGTGTGGAGAATGTCTGTGCGGCTACGACCAACGCATGAAGGGCTTCCGTTCGGTTTTTGAGCGCCGTTTCCGCGTCGGTCGCTCGCTCGAATTCCCGTTTTGCAGTACCCCATTCTCCGTGAAGGGCCTTGACCATCACGAGTACAAGACCAAGCAAGGGGAGGAGAATCAGAATACCGAAAAACGACAATTTCAAGAGAAACGACCGAATGGGGGCAAGGATGCTGTCACGGTCTATACGAATCAAGATACTCCAGCGTAGGGGCGGGTCGGCATGGGCGATGGTGACTTGCGCATAGGCGGTGATGACGGAGGCCCCGCGGCGAAGATGAGTCTCTTCGACGAAGCCCCGCGCATTCATTCCCACAAGTGGTGTGGAAGGAAGGCCGAGCTGTTTCAAGTTGAAGTTACCTTCCTGGCCCAGCGTCGAATCGGCAATCAGGTCGCCCTTCTCGTTGAGGAGCTGATATTCAATATGCGACTCTTCTGTCCACTCGATGTTCTTGAGCACCTGCATCGTGTCGTCAAGGATGTGCATCAGTGAGGGGACGCCCACAACGGCCGCAATCGCTCCGAGAAATCGTCCGTCGGGACTGTGCAGGGGAGCGATCATAGTGATCGCCGAGGTCCCTCCGAATTCGTCACTCACCTGCGCATCGAGAATCCTGACGCCAGTGATGGTGCGTGCCAGTTGGAACCAATGACTCTGGCTCCGATCAAGGAAGGTAGTGGACGTGTCGGTGGTCGCGATGATCCTCCCGCGTGAGTCGGTGACGCCAATCCACCGATAGGCTGGGTGGGCCTGCACCAGTTCGCGGAGATGTTTTGTCAGCGTCTCAGGGTTCTGACCATGGGTCATCGGGGCAATGGAGAGCAGCTGGATGTCGCGGTATCGCTCCAGGATCATCATGTCCAATTTGCTGGCGGCATCCGTGGCCGCTTGCACCAGGCTATGGCCGGCGGATTGGACGAGTCTGTCTTGGACGGTGCGCACGGCCCATCCCAGACAGAGCAGCGTGAGCAGTGCAATGATGGAGACCACGGAAACAATCCAGGTCTGACGACGGTCCATCCACGCAGGGAATCGGTCTGATGTGAATGAGACGTGAACGGCGGTACTCACGGGAGCAGGCGAAACCCTGGCGGGGTCAGGAGTGCCGGCGATGTGGCTCTGGTTTTCCATCCAAATGTTGGTCTTTTTCGGGACGTTCTGATGGTGACTGCATTCATCATAAAGTAAGAAACAGGCGAAGCAAGAAAAGTTCCGATTGCCGCTGCGATTAAGATGCCACATCGCCTCTGGATACCATATGATGCTGCGAGAGAATGAGGGGGTGAGCTTTCCTTGACCTAACAAGCCGTGAAGCGGCTGTTACGGCATAATGGAACCTCGATGGTCCGCCAGGTGGCACAGCAGGAGAACGGTCTTGCAAGATTGCTAAGCGAGAATTGCGGGACGGGTTCATTTGGTTCATCTGGTTTGTCTCGTTCACACAAACAAACCAAATAGACTAGATACACAAGAAAAACCATCCGGCTCTCGCACCTCACGCGCCACGGTTTGTGGCCCTTGTGGAACATACGCAGCAGGGGATCGACCGGGCCACCCGTTCTGTGAGAAAAGAATCAATGCGTGTGGAGAGTGTGGCGTGTAATGAAGCCGAGTCCCTCGTTGTCGTGTCCATGGCCATACAATAATGACCAATAAGAAGAGGCTGCAGTGACCTTGTCTCCCTGGACGGCCAAGCTGCGTGAGTGGCAGACTCGCGCTGTGTCGGGCGTTTTAACCCATACGCGTCCTGATTTTCTTGCGACGGCGACACCCGCTGCTGGGAAAACTCGCTTCGCGCTGCGGATTGCCCATCAGTATCTGGCCGATCGAGTGGCCAGCCGTGTGCTGGTCATCTGTCCGACGAATCATCTGCGCGCGCAGTGGGCGAGCGCTGCCGGACTGGTCGGGATTCACCTGGATCCGGCGCTGACGAACGAGCAGGCCATCGAAGCGCGCGACTACCATGGCGCAGTCGTAACCTATCAACAAGTCTGTCTCGCGCCGGACGTGTTTCAGCGCGCCTGCCGGAGCCGACCCACGCTGCTCATCTTCGACGAGTTGCACCATGCGGGCGAGGGCAAGGATTGGGGCAACGCGCTGCGGGAAGCGTTTGAAGAGGCGGTCTTTCGCCTGGCCTTATCGGGTACCCCCTTTCGCTCCGATAACAATCCGATTCCCTACGTACGGTATGAGCAGGGCGAGAGCCAGGCCGATTTCACCTATGGGTATGCCGAGGCGATTCGCGAGAGTGTCTGCCGCCCGATCCTCTTTCCGAGTTACGAGGGGGAACTCACGTGGCTCTCGGAGGGTCGTGAACATCGGGCGACGTTTGAGGATGGACTCACCTTCGAGCTGCAGCGTGAACGGCTCAAAACCGCACTATTGCAAGACAGTTGGCTGGGCCCGGTCATCACGGATGCCCACGCCGAGTTACGCCGACTCCGCAAGCAGGAACAGCCGGATGCCGGCGGGCTCATCGTGGCGATGAATCAGGACCATGCCAGGCAGGTGGCGGAGCTGGTCGGGCGTATCACGGGCAGCCGCGCGCATGTGGCCGTGTCCGACGATCCGTCGGCTTCGAAGACGATTACCACGTTCGCGCATCATAAGACCCAGCAATGGCTTGTTGCAGTGAACATGGTGAGCGAAGGCGTCGATATCCCGAGGCTCCGTGTCGGCGTCTACGCCACGAACGTTCTGACCGAGATGTATTTCCGCCAGGTTGTCGGGCGATTCGTCCGGATGCAGGATGGACTGCCGAAACCGCAGCGTGCCTGGCTGTATCTGCCGAAGGACGCCACCCTCGTCCACTATGCCAAACAGATCAAGGCGGAACGAGACCATGTGCTGGAAGAGATCATGCCCTCTGTGCAGCGAACGTTGTTCGGTACGGCTGCCACCTCGCTGAAAGAGTACATCCCTTTGCATGGGGTGGCCCGGATGGATACCTTGATCGGGGAAGATGAGGCGGAACCAGTCGGCGGAGGCAAGGGCGGAGCAGAGCCGGTAGTGGCGCTCCATGACAAGAAGAACGAATTGCGAGACCAGCATCGCGCCCTCGTCGGCATCGTGGCGCGAAAGGCCGGAATCGATCATCGCCAACTCAATGCAGAACTCATCAAGCGAACCGGCGGCCGGGTCGATCAGGCGACCGTCGCGCAACTGGAGCGCCGAATTGTGCTACTGGAGAAGTGGCGAGACACTGGCTTTGACGGCGGGCGAGCCTAACAGGATGCTGAAAAATTCCTCCAACGTCGTTCTCGGGTCGTCAAACTCCTCAACGTACCCCAGAGGGTACGCCTCCGGTTTTGACTCGACTGCGGCCTTGCTGACAGCCTTTTTGAGCATCCTGTAGAGACCATAAAACTGCTAGCTTTCTGCTTTTCCGACTTCTTCCCGCAACTGAAACTTGAGGGAGCCATATTCTTTCATACAGTAGGCGAGCAGCCGTTCGGAGCCGAAGAGCATGACCATGCGACCGTCCCGATCCACGAGTCGGCGCGTATCCTGCGGCCAATAAATGCGGGCGATCACGTCGGGATCGCCCGTCACCCAGCGAGCCAGGGCAAATGGCATCCGCTCGACGAGAGTCTTGACCCCATACTCGGTCTCGAGGCGCGAGGCGACCACATCGAACTGGAGTTCTCCCACGGCGGCCAAGACCGGTTCCCGGCGCACATGATCGGGTGAATAGAACACTTGCATGACGCCTTCTTCTTCGAGCTGCTGGAGTCCCTTCTGGAACTGCTTCTGCTTCGTGAGGTCCTGGCTTCGAAGCACGCCGAAGCATTCAGGGGGAAATTGCGGAATCGCATCGAAGGCGAGGGGACTGCCGGAGCAGAGTGTATCGCCTATGGCAAAGAGGCCAGGATTTACCAGCCCGACGACGTCGCCTGGGTAGGCCTCCTCAATCGTCTCCCTGTCACGGCCAAAGAGCCGGTGCGGTCGCGTCATCCGGATCTTCCGGTCCAGCCGCGCATGATGGACCATCATGTCCTTTTCGAAGCGGCCCGACACGATGCGCAGAAACGCCATCCGATCGCGATGTTGCGGGTCCATGTTCGCCTGAATCTTGAACACGAAGCCGGAAAACTTGTCGTCCATCGGCTGCATGAGCCCCTGCGAACTCATGCGCGGTCCTGGCGGGGGTGCGAGCTGGAGGAAGGCATTCAGGAACGGTTCGACGCCGAAGTTCGTCAGCGCGCTCCCGAAGAAGACCGGCGTGAGTTGTCCGGCGAGAAAGCGGTCGCGATCGAACTTCGTCCCCGCACCGGTCAACAGGGCGATTTCTTCCTGCAGCGGACCATAGGCCTCTCCTAGTGTCTCTGCCAGGCTCGGATGGGGGAACGTCTCCACCCGCATCGGCGCCCGTTTCTGGTTGTGGAGCGTTCGTTGGAAGAACAGGACTTGAGGTTCCTGAAGATCGTACAGACCGAGAAACCCTGCCCCTTCTCCGATGGGCCAATTGAACGGAACTGCCGTCATACCCAATGTCTGCTCGATCTCCTCCAGCAGTTCGTACGGATGGCGCCCCGGCTGATCCATTTTATTGATGAAGGTCATGATCGGGATGTTGCGCTTGCGACAGACGGCAAAGAGTTTTTTGGTCTGCGGCTCGATGCCTTTGGCGCTATCGAGCACCATGACCGCGCTATCCACCGCCATGAGGGTGCGGTAGGTGTCTTCGCTGAAGTCTTGGTGGCCCGGCGTATCGAGCAGGTTCACCCGCACACCCTCATAATCGAACTGCAGCGCAGTGGAAGTGATGGAAATCCCGCGTGCCTGCTCTAGCTCCATCCAGTCCGATTTCGATGCACGCTGATGCGACCGCGCATGCACAGCCCCGGCCAGGTGCACCGCGCCGGCATAGAGGAGGAGCTTCTCCGTCAGTGTGGTTTTTCCGGCGTCCGGGTGCGAAATAATGGCAAACGTGCGCCGCCGGGCCACTTCTCGCGCCAATTCATCAGACGACGACTTCTCAATCGGCAAAGACATAGACCATCCTTCTCTTGTTCAAGGCACCACAGGAGGTGCCTGAGAATGTTTTAGCATCTGGCAAAGCAGAAAACTACCACATGGAGGAGAGAGGAGAGGAGAGGAGAGGAGCGGAACGGGGTAGCAGTTATGTCGGAAAGTAGATTAGGAGTCTTGCTGAAATCCCGAATCCTGATCGGACACCACTGCTCTTTGACTACTGTCAGAGCGTAAGAACGCGGACACGGGAATCACATGCTCTTCATTGTCACTGAGCCTCATGGAATAACTGAAACACCTGTTCAACGCACGTCCGAGCGTCTGGGGCACATACAGAAAGCTTACTCCAAATTGATCGTCCTTGACCCATCGAATGACTGTCTGCTCGACTTTCACGGGCTGTGTCTGGTCGGGAAGCTAGAGCTGCAGCCTCAGACGCGTCTCACACGAGAAGGGGGACGGTCCTTTGATCCGACAGCCCTGCAGAGACAGGTTCATGAGCATCTCATCGCCCTGCCCTCCGTCATGTCGATCTACTACCCGCCGTTGCACGACGACACGAGCACGAATTCACTTGGGCCCCGTCTCACTACTTTCACGGAAGATGAAGATCCTGTACGGCAACTTTATCTCGAAGGATTGAGGAGTACTAGACCTAAAAGCAGTACCTTGAAAAGCTGGTTAGCGATCACGATCAGTCGTTGAGGGTCTCAACGACGCGGGCGGTCGGCTGGACGTTCTCCGTTCCTGCATGTCTTGATCAATCACCTTTAAGGTGTCCAATTGGGACGTCAACTCCGCAATGCGCTTATTTCGCTCTCGTATTTGCTTCTGGAGAGACGGCACTAAGCCTGAGTCCACAGCTGGATTGCATATATTCGCCACCGAGGCGGGAGGCGGCGAGGACGAGGGGTGGAGTATCCCACAACCGCTCAGGGCGATGGCCCCAAGCAGCCCAATTCCTAGGCTACGCCAGGCCCCTTTACGCATGACGCTCATATGTTTGGTGTGCCATGAGACGCCACATTGCGCAAGAACCTTCGTGATACTGACAACTCCTCCCGTATTCACCTGGCTGATGATGCGATCGAACTCGACGAAGATCATTTAGAGCGTCCCATCCTCTGCTCTCTCTTGCTTCGATGCACGATTCTTAACATTTGGTTGGTCGTCGGCGGGTCTCATCCTATACTGAGCCATATCATGAGCGCGGTCGGCATTCGCGCATTTTAACGGACGAAAGCCAAGGCCTTGTAGTAGCCGTGGACGACGATGCCAATGAGCCTCAACCTCCTCCTCCTCGAAGACTCGCTGAATGATGCGGAGCTGATTCTCGACGTGCTCAAGGAAGCCGGGTTTGAGCTGGCCTCCCGCCGCGTCGATTCCCAAGCCGACTACCTTCGCGAGCTCGACCAGCCTCCAGATTTCATTCTGTCTGATTTCTCCATGCCGCAATTTACTGCGCACGATGCGCTGCGACTCATGAAGGAGCGGGGGCTGGATATTCCGTTCATTGTCGTGTCGGGCTGCATCGGGGAGGAGATGGCGGTGGAATGCATGAAGGCCGGAGCCACCGACTATCTGATGAAAGACCGCCTAACCCGCCTCGGTCATTCCGTGTCACAGGCGCTTGATCGAAAACGGTTGATTGAGGAAAAGCGCCAGGCCGAGCAGCGACTGTTTCTGGAAACGTTTCACGACTCGCTCACCGGCCTCCCCAATCGCGCGCTATTTTTGGACCGATTGGATCGGGTCTACCAGCAGAGCCGGCGTCAACCCAGCCATCTGTTCGCCCTGCTCTGTCTCAATCTCGACGGGTTCCGCGTGGTCCGCGACAGCTTGGGGCCCTCAGCGGCTGATCGCCTGCTGATTGAAGTCAGTCAACGGATTCTGCGTCGGGTGCGTTCGGCCGACACGGTCGCCCGGATGGAAGGGGACGAATTCGTGCTCCTGCTGGATAACCTGAAAGCGGTCGGCAATGCCATGCGTGTGGCCGATCGTCTCCAGGAGGAATTCTCGATGCCGTCTATAGTGGGGGGCCAGCAGGTGCTGCTCACGGCCAGCATGGGCATCGCGTGCTGCAATGCGGAGTATGAGAGCGGTGAACATCTTCTACGTGATGCGACGACCGCAATGCATCGGGCAAAAGCCTCCGGTCGGACAGGGTTCGTGATTTTCGATACGGCCATGCATGAGCAGGCGATGGTCCGGTTGAAGCTGGAATCCGATCTTCGACAGGCGCTGGAGCGGCAGGAGTTCCGGCTGGAGTATCAGCCGATCGTAGCCTTGAAGTCAGGTCATGTCGCCGGGTTCGAGGCGTTGCTTCGCTGGGAGCATCCTGAGCATGGGCTCACCAGGCCGGATGAGTTCCTAGCGGTGGCGATGGAAATGGGGTTGATGCCGAAGGTCGGCGAGTGGGGCCTTCGAGAGGCCTGCCGGCAGCTCATGCTCTGGCACGCTGAGTTCCCGACAGTTCGTCCGCTGACCGTGAGCGTAAATTTTTCGCTCCAGCAATTTGCCTGCGCCGATCTGGCGGCGCTCGTCACCAATGTTCTGCTGGCCACCGGGGTCGATGCGTCGAGCCTCAAGATCGAAATCACGGAATCGGACATGATGCAGAACCCTGAAGCGGTTACCGAGGTCCTGAAGCAACTCGAATCGCAGCGGATTCAAACGTGCCTGGATGATTTTGGCACGGGGTATTCGTCCTTGAGCTATCTGCAGCAGCTGCCGATTGCGTTCCTCAAGATCGATCAGTCGTTCGTGCAGCGACTGGGGGCCGACGACGATGCGTTCGCCATCGTGAAAACCATCATCGCCCTTGCCCATCAGCTGGGGCGGCAGGTGATCGCCGAAGGGGTAGAAACTGCCGAACATCTGACGATTCTCCGCTTGCTCGGATGCGAATACGGGCAAGGCTATTGGTTTGCCAAGCCGCTGCCCTGCGCGGAAGTGTCCTCGTTCCTTGCCTTAGGCCGCCACTGGTAACGCTTTCCTCACTCACCTGAAACAAATGGGTCGGGAGTCTTTGTTTTACGGCCGAGCGAGTGGCGCATGGGCCGTAGCCGTTTTCGGAAATCCCCGCGAGTTGAGCTTGCCAGGAAACAGACCGCTACATTCTCCTCCCGCCAGTCTCGCCCGTCTCGCTTGAGCCAGGCATCGGCGCTTGCAGCA
>PLBR01000039.1 GCA_003135435.1 Nitrospira sp.
ATCTTCGCCTTCCATGGCTACCCCTGGCTGATTCATCGGTTGACCTACCGCCGGACGAATCACAAGAATTTGCATGTGCGCGGATATAAGGAGGAAGGTACGACCACCACACCGTTCGACATTACGGTGATGAATGATCTCGACCGGTTCCATCTGGTCGGCGATGTGATCGACCGCCTGCCCCAGTTGGGGGCTCGCGCTGCCTATGCCAAGCAAACGCTCGGTGAGAAACTCATCGAGCATAGGCAATACATCTCGGAGCATGGCGATGATCTGCCGGAGATCCGCAACTGGCGATGGAGTGGAACAGTCTGAGCTTTTTCTTGATGGGTGCGACGAGTGCCGTCTTCGGCCCGTCTCATACAGAACATTCTGAGGGCATGCAGATCCACGCATTTGATACAGGCCAGTGGGTGTGCCCATGACAACACCGAGCGTCGTCTTTTTGTTCGACGTCGACAACACCCTCCTCGACAACGATCGGGTGACGACCGACCTCAAACGCCATCTTGAACAGACGGTAGGGCACGAACGGCAGGAAAATTACTGGGCGATTTTCGAGCGGTTGCGAACGGAACTCGGCTATGCCGACTACTTGGGGGCGCTCCAGCGCTATCGGATCGAACATCCCCGCGATCCACAGGTCCTGACAGTCTCTCACTTTCTGGTGAACTATCCATTTGCGAATCGAGTGTTCCCGAATGCGCTCGATGCGGTGGAGCACGTGAAGCAATGGGGAAAGGCGGTCATCTTGTCGGATGGGGATGTGGTGTTCCAACCAAGGAAAATCGAACGGTCTGGTCTCTTCGAGGCTGTGGAGGGCAATGTTCTGATATACATTCATAAAGAGCAAGAACTCGGCGATGTCGAGCGGCGGTATTCGAGCGATCACTATGTGGTCATCGACGACAAGCTCAAAATCCTCACGGCGGTCAAGAAAGTCTGGGGCGCGCGAGTGACCACCGTGTTCCCGCGGCAGGGACACTATGCTCGCGATCCGCACCTGCTCAAGAGTTACCCGCCGGCGGACGTGACTATCGACCGCATCGGCGATATGCTCCGGTACGATCTTCCTCAGCTTGTCGGCGCAGGCGACGCTTCGGCTTGTGAGCCATAACTGTCTTGCAGTCCAGGAGCGAGCTGAACGGTGCCTTCATAAAACCCAGAGAATGGTGCATAGCACGTCCGGAACGCCGGTTGGATGACCGGCGAGTATCCGGAGCCTGCAAAGAGGAGAGGGCATGTTTTGATGCGACAGGAGTCGTCTGACCAGTGGCATTTTTGGAGCAGCCCATCGGCTGAGGCTCTTAAACAACTCGACTCAGGCTCCAAAGGACTTTCCGGCGATGAGGCGCGACGGCGTCATCTGCACGATGCGCATCTTCTCTTGAAACCGAAGAGCCGGCTGTCCACCTACGAGCTGCTGTTTCGGCAATTCACCAGCCCGATCATCCTCATCCTCCTGGCGGCCGCGGGGCTGGCCTTTTTTCTGGCGGATCCGACCGATACGGCGATCATTCTTTTGATCGTCCTCGCCAGCGGCCTGCTCGGGTTCTGGCAGGAACGGAGCGCGAACCAAGCGGTGGCCAGCCTGCTCGCGATCGTGCAAGTCAAAGCGGATGTGTGGCGCGACGGAAGCCCGGCTGCTGTGCCGGTTGAGGAGGTCGTGCCGGGCGATGTTGTCCTACTCAGAGCGGGCGACACGGTTCCCGGCGATTGTCTCCTGCTTGAATCGAAAGACCTGTTCGTGGACGAGGCGACGCTTACGGGCGAGACCTATCCGGTCGAGAAAATCTGCGGCGTCCTGCCGGACGACATTCCACTGGCTCGACGGACGAATAGTCTCTTTCTCGGGACCCATGTCGTCAGCGGAAACAGTACGGCGGTTGTGGTGCACATTGGGTCGGACACGGAGTTCGGGAAGGTCTCGGGCCGGTTGCAACTCAGGCCGCCGGAGACGGAGTTCGAGCGAGGCATCAGACAATTCGGTTATCTGCTTTTGGAAGTGACCGTCGTGTTGGTCGTCGCCATCTTTGCGGTCAACGTGTATCTGGCCAGGCCCGTGCTCGAAGCCTTCCTCTTCTCCCTCGCTCTTGCGGTCGGCCTCACCCCGCAGCTGCTGCCGGCCATCATCAGCATCAATTTGGCCCATGGGGCCAAGCGTATGGCCCAGCAGAAAGTGATTGTGAAGCGATTATCCTCGATCGAAAACTTCGGGAGCATGACCGTCTTCTGTTCCGACAAGACAGGGACACTGACCGAAGGGCTCGTCCGGCTGAAGGCCGCGTGCGATATCACGGGGAATCCGAGCGAACGGGTGCTCTTGCACGGCACGCTCAATGCGAGTTTCGAAACCGGGTTTCATAACCCGATCGACGAAGCCATCCGTACCGCTCGCTCGTTCGATCTCTCCCTCTATCGGAAATTGGATGAAGAGCCCTACGACTTCGTCCGCAAACGGTTGTCCGTGTTAGTCGCGACGCCGACAGCCCATCTCTTGGTCACCAAGGGAGCCCTGGCGAATATGCTGGCGGTCTGTTCCACCGCCGAGGCTGCGGACGGCACCTTGGTTGAGTTGGCTGCCGTGCGGGATGCAATCCAATCGCAGATGGCGCAGTGGTCCGGCCAGGGGTTGCGGGTACTCGGGCTCGCTTCTCGCGAGATGGGCACACGAGAGGGCATGACCAAGGACGATGAGGCGAACATGACGTTCTTGGGATTCCTGGTGTTCGAAGATCCCATCAAGGCCGATGTCATGGAGACGATTGGCCGCCTCAAGGGCCTGGGCGTCACCTTGAAGATCGTGACCGGCGACAATCGACTCGTCGCGGCTCATGTCGGACAGGCGATAGGCTTGTCGAATGGAAATCTGTTGACCGGCGAGGATTTGCGACAGATGAGCGACGAAGCGCTGGTGTCGCGCGTGAATGACGTCCATGTGTTTGCCGAGGTCGAGCCGAATCAGAAGGAACGGATCATTCTGGCGTTGAAAAAGGCAGGTTACGTCGTAGGCTATGGAGGCGACGGCATCAATGATGCCTCGGCATTGCATGCGGCGGATGTCGGCGTGTCCGTCGAGAGCGCGGTGGACGTGGCAAAAGAAGCGGCGGATATCGTGTTACTGGAAAAGGATCTTGGCATCCTTGTCGAAGGAGTGCTGGAAGGGCGGAGGACGTTCGCCAACACGCTGAAGTATGTCTTTATGGCGACCAGCGCGAACTTCGGCAACATGTTCAGCATGGCCGGGGCGTCGCTGTTTTTGCCCTTTCTCCCCCTGCTGCCCAAGCAAATATTATTGACCAATCTCCTGACCGACGTTCCGGAAATGACCATCGCCGGTGATCGCGTGGATGAGGAGCTGATCGACCGGCCCAGGCGGTGGAACATCGCCTTCATCAGGAAGTTTATGCTCACATTCGGTCTGGTGAGTTCCATTTTCGATTATATTACGTTTGGTGTGCTGCTCTTGTTCTTTCAAGCCGGTGTCGAGGAATTCAGAACCGGGTGGTTTGTGGAGTCGGTGATTTCCGCCTCGGTCATCGTCCTGGTCGTTCGGACTCGTCGGCCGTTCACTCGCAGCCGACCGAGCCGTGGCCTGCTGCTTGCGACGCTCGCGGTCGTAGGACTGACGCTGCTGTTGCCCTATACGCCGCTGCGCGGGCCGCTGGGGTTCGTGCCGTTGCCGCCGCTGTTCCTGGCGGCCTTGCTCTGCATCGTCGTCGGGTATGTCGCTGCGGCTGAGGTGGCGAAGAAAGTCTTTTACCGGCATGTCCTCTACTGACGAGGGTTGATCTGGTTCATCTGGTCTGTCTTGTTCATCTGGTTAGTCTCGTTCAACCAAACCAAACAGACTATATAAACAAGAGAGACCAGCCGGTTCTCGCCGTTCACGCGTCACGGTCCATGGACCCGCTCACGACATCGCAGTAAGGCCAAGTTCACCTACCGCCCACGCTTCTGATTCCAAACGCGAAAAATAGAAAGACCTGGTTTTCTCTCCCCACAAACCCGTCGATCTTACGAAGCATAATCATCCCAAACTCGCGCAGTTTCACTGTCATAGAAGTAAACCTCAAGAGGGTATTGTTGAGCTAGTTGAGCGCGCTGGACACGTAACCTTCGAGCGGTTGCTTGTGTAACTTGATTTGATGGTGATTCCGGGTCCCCATGGAGACCGACATACAAATTCGAAAGGCGGCGATTCCGTATAATCGCATCTAGGATATGTCCGTCTGCTTCGCCTAGGCTATGCCCCAGGATGACCAAGCTTCCTTTCAAGCTAATGAATTCTATTCGACAGCGAGTTAAATAAGTGCTCTCGCTGATTTGACGTAGTTTCTGCCCCGCCGATGCTTCAGCTACAAACAATGGGTATTGTCCACGATCAAGGCTCTCACGGATTAGGTCAGTTAGACACAGTCCATCCGTGCCGGACCGATGCTTACAGAGCCGGCCCTCTTCCAAGTAAAGGTGTAAGGCCCCATGCAGATAGAACATTTGCCGATCACCGGAATAGAAAGAAAACACCAACCGACTTTGATCGTCTGGATCGTACCGGAATCCATCATCAAAAAGTGGAGGATCGCTATTCATAGTGATCCAATACAGTAGGAGATCGTAGTTGGTGGTAAAAACGCTGCGGTACTGCTTAAGAAACTCAACAGCCCTTTCCTTACGCTCCTCCAAAATCTCACCAGGGTGCTGGAGATGAGAACCGCCAATAGCCTCGATTAACGCTCGCTTTATGGTTTCCAGGTCGCCAAGCATCTCAGAATTGCCTGATTGAACTAACCGATATGTATGCGCTACCCAATGTGATAATTCCAGCAATCGCATTACGCCTTCAAAATTATTAGTCCCAAGGCGCTGAAAGACTTCCTGTGCACGGCTACTTAACCCGGCCCTAACGGCTGCTTCGTATAGGCTGCGATAAGTGAATACCTCATCACAGGCAATGCTGAAACCGTTTCCGAGAAGAAGAGATGGACGTCCAGACGCACAGCGTTGACGTACTTCCTCGTAACTGAGGATAGTAGGTTCTCTTTCGGTCCTAGAACCTTTCGGCATTTCAGCTACAATTCTCCTTTGAATGCTTTGTCGAGGATGGCGGGCAGGAGCGCGGCGAGTTTGGGGGAAGACTCGGACTGTGCCTTTGCAATCGCATCTACCTTCCCACACAGCGCATCGAACCATAGCTGTTTTCCATACTCCGGCATAGGAACAGGAATCTGCATGAAGGCCTTAGAACTTAGTGTGCGATTTCGGTCTGCACTCCCAGGTGAAGCTTCGCCAACTCCATACAATCCTTCCGGTGTTAGCAGGTGGAAGCACACAAACCGAGCTGTCACTATCCCCAGCGTAGCAACACAGGTGAGGTAACGGTGTGAACCAACACGTCCATCATCATCTGCCCCGGCTACAGCAATCGCACCTTCCCAAGCTTTGATGTTACTGACAAGAATGTCGTCTACTTTAACCAGAAATGGTTTTTCCCACGTAACCTCGCTACCAATGAGTGGAGGCTTATGAAACGTGCCTCGTCCAAAAGACCGCACCGCTACCTGCGGATAGCTCGCTTCAAAATCGACAGTCACTGGCCTTCAATCAAGAGGAGCTAGCTCACCCAATGGCTTTCTCGGTGCCTTATCGGAAATCTGATGATAAGCAGCGTTAAGCAAACTCGAAAGGTCTTTCTGGACTTCCTCACGGAGACTACAGGCTTCATCGATCTTGGCGGATAGAGATTCGATCCGTGTCACGATCCGCCGCTGCTCTGCGAGCGGAGGGAGGGGGATTTTTGCTGCAAGGAGATTCTTTGGTCTTACCGCTGCGTACCCGGTGGTGCCTTTGGCTTCAACATCTAACTGATCTTGTAAATAGTTAGCGGTGAAGATTGCTTGTAGATATTTCGGCTCTAACCGGTTTTGACGAATATCGAAAAGAAAGAAGTGACTGGTACAGAGAGCGCCATCGCCTTCTGGAGGTACAAACCCGATCGCGCCTTTCTTGCCCCAGATTTCGGACAAGATCACTTGTCCGCTCTTGGCAATCTGGTGATGCTTCATCTTTAGAATGGTTCCATCGGCTGGAGTATCCAGGACCACTCCCTTGCCATAGAGTTTTACGGACAGCTTTGGATACTCCTTTGCCTCCGGAGCATCGATGTACTCCTGGTAAGGACAGAGCACTTCCCTAAGCGGCATCATCGGCCACTTGCTCATACCCCACCCTTCTTTAGTAGATCCTTAATCTCGCCCATGATCTCGGCGATGCGCTGCTCTTTCTTCAGGATATCGTCGGCGAGTTGCTCAGGAGGCAAATGTTCGAAATCCTCTTTGCCTCGTGGGTTCTTGATGTCGAGGTTGCAGCCGTTCTTGAGAATTTTTGCAGCAGGAACCTTCCAGGCGCGATCGGTTTCTTTCCGGCTCTTCCACCAGGTTATGCAGTCTGAAAACGCCTCGAACTGAATCGGCTGGGTCTTGGTGTAGTTCTTTCGGCCTTCAGGCAACGATTGTTCGTAGTACCAAACATCTTTCGTCTGGCCGGATCGATCGAAGAACAGGAGATTTGTCGGAATGCCCGTGTAGGGAGCGAAGACACCATTGGGGAGACGAACGATGGTATGGAGGTTGAAGTCTTTGAGCAGTTCTTCCTTGATGCGGGCACAGACGCCGTCGCCGAAGAGGATGCCGTTGGGAACGACGACGCCGGCGCGGCCTGGCTGGCTGGGCGGCGAAGCTTACGCATAATGAGCTGGAGGAAGAGCAAGGCAGTTTCGGAAGCCTGTTTGTCTTCTGGGAAATTGGAAAGGATGCCGCGCTCTTCTTCGCCGCCGAAGAGGGGATTCGTCAGAATAACATCGACACGATCGCGATCTCCGATTTCCTTCAACGGAAAACGGAGGCTGTTGAGGGGATCGATCTTGGGCGTCTCCAAACCGTGCAAGAGCAGGTTCATTTGCGCCAGCAGATAGGGAAGCGGTTTAGCCTCCCCGCCCAGGAGGCTTTCGGATTGGAGGACGGCATAATGCTCGGCCCGCTTGCATTGCTTTCGCAAATGGTCGAAGGCTTCGACTAAGAAGCCGCCGGTGCCGCAGGCCGGATCGAGAAGCATTTCGCCCAATCGCGGATCGGTGACAGCAACCATGAAGCGGACGACAGCGCGCGGAGTGTAGAACTCGCCTGAGTCGCCGGCGGCGTCACGCATTTCCTTGAGCATGGATTCGTACAGATGGCCGAGGGTACGGATTTCGCCGGAGGATGTGAAGTGGATACCGTGGACTTTGTTCACGACATCACGGAGGAGGTAGCCGTTGATCATGCGATTGACGGTGCCCTTGAAGACGGTAGCGACCACGTCGCGGCGGTCGCCGCCGGTCACACCCTGAAGGCTGCGGAGGTAGGCGAAGAGGCCAGGGCCTTTTTTGCCGTCGGGACCGCGAGCTTCTTCGTTGTTCACAAAGGCGATCAATTCGTCGCCAGTGATACCGTCCGGCTTGGCGGCCCAGTCGCGCCAGCGATAGGGCGGTTCGATGGTGTGACGGAAGCGTTTGCCGGCAAGCTTGGCGTCGGTCTCACGGATCTGTTCCAGATCGTCCAGGAACTTGAGGAACATGATCCAGGTGAGCATGGGCAGGCGGTCGAGGTCGCCGTTCAGCCCCTTGTCCTTGCGCATGATGTCGCGCGCGGATTTGATGAGGCTGCCAAGTTGCTGGGCGGTCGTGAGGGGAACTTTAGATTTCATGTTTCCTATCTCAGAAAGGGGATTTCAGATTTCAGATCTCAGATTGTTTTGGATCTGCTTGGCGAATGCGGTCGAGTTCTTGGAGAAAGGCATCCTGATCCTTCTTCGCTGCTGTGCGTGTGCGGGTGTTGTCGTTCAGATGCCGCTGGCCGGTGATGCCGGCGTTCTTGAGTTGCTCGATCCAGCCATAGAGCTGCCGAGAAATACTCTCGGCAGCTGATCTCAAATTACAGATTTCAGATTGCAGAGGAGAGAACTCTGGGACGCGTTCGAGCAGGCACTGCATGGATCGCACTTCACCGGCGGAGCCGCGGGAGATGTAAAGAAAGGCGAGAAGTTCGTTCGTGCTGCCGCGTTCAAATCCTTCGGCGATGTTATTCGAGATGGAGTGCGTGGCGCGCTCCATCTGGTCGCGCAAACCTGCGTGGCGACGGAAGGCATCATGACTGGTGAACGCGTAGGTTCTCCTCGCTAGCTCAATGGCCGCTTGCCAAACGGGAAGATCTTCGAAGCGTTTATACTTCATGGTACCCCTGGGGGAATCTCATATCTCAAATTTCAGATGCCGGAGGTCGAATCTCAGATTGCAGAACTCCTACATTTGAGATTTGAAATCTGTCCTTTGAGATGTCTACGCCGCATAGAGCAGCGTCTGCAACTGCGTGACTGCCTGGCGCAACTGGTCCGGTCCCCCGAACAGACCGGCAATCTCCACGATATTCCCCCGTTCAGAGATCGGCGGGACATGCAGTACATCCGGCAAGATGAATTGAGCCGTTCCGTGTTCGGCATACTTTTCCAGCAGGTCGTTGAGAATCGTCTTGGCTTCGGAGCCGTATTGGTCGAAGAAATCCTTCTTTTCTTTCTTCAGCCGGTCCGCTCGCTCCCGCCTAGTCCGTAAAGGCGCATTGAACGCCACATGACAAAGCAAATCAAAGGGGTCGGCCTCCGGTTGATTGGCAGCCGTCGCCAGGTTATCGAAATCAATGCCGCGTTCCTCTAACCGCCGAATAATTTCCGATCGCTTCTCAGGATCAGCCCATTGCTCGCGCAGTTCCGGCGTAGAGGGGTAGAGGGTCCGCACCTTATCTGCCGCGTACTCGATAAACTTGACCACACGCAACAGCTTCCCGTCCGGATCGAGCTCATGGACGATATGCGCGACAATCTCGACCTGCCCGCCGTCAAAATAATATTTCCGGCGCTCCCATTCTGTGTCATCTGAGATCTGAAATTGTCCATGCTCCTCCGCCATGACCGGCTGCTCTTTAACGATCTCATAGGTCTTTGGCACCGCCTCCCCAGCTTCATTGACCTGCTCTTCGGTGATGAACACCGGGTCGCCGTCGAAGTCCGGATCGGCAAAAAGGCGCGTGGCGGAGCCCGTGTAATCCAGAATGTTGAAGTACAGTTTGCCGTAATCGTCGCGCACGCGCGTGCCTCGCCCGATCATCTGCTTGAACTCGGTCATCGAATTGACCACTCGTGCCAACACGATGTTCTTGCACGTTGGCGCATCGACACCGGTCGTAAGCAACTGAGACGTCGTGAGGATCACCGGCGTAGTAGTTTCCGGTTCTTGAAATCGTCCCAGATGCCCGCGCCCGATGTCGCCCTCTTCCGACGTGACCCGACAGACATAGTCGGCATATTGCCGCGTCAGATCTGTGTTGAGATTGTTAAGCGCCTCTCGCATTTCTGAGGCATGATCCTGGTCCACGCAGAACACAATAGTCTTGGCGAATCGGTCTGTCTTCTCCATGAAATCCGTCAGGTGGCGAGCGATGGCCTGCGTCCGCGCTCGAAGCGCGACGACGCGCTCAAAGTCCTTTGTGTGATATTCGTCGTCGGGAATCGCGCGTCCATAGCGATCAAGGTCGCCCTGGCTTGGACGCCATCCGGCCGCGTCCCATGCGCTGACCACCCGATGCACTCGATAAGGAGCTAAGAACCCATCGTCGATACCCTGCCGGAGGCTGTATGTGTAGATCGGGTTGCCGAAGTAGGCATAGGTATCGCGATTGTCCTCTCGCAATGGCGTAGCCGTCATGCCGAGCTGATAGGCTGGTTCGAAGTAGTCCAGGATCTCCCGCCAATTGCTCTCATCGCGTGCGCTCCCCCGATGGCACTCGTCCACGATGATCAGATCGAAGAAATTCCGTGCATATTCCTTATACAGACCGGGGCGGCGCTCGTCCTTGGCAATCGCCTGGTAGATTGCGAAGTACATCTCGCGGCCCTTGTTGACCTCGCCGTTCTCGATCTTCCAGCGAGCATCGCCAAACGGAGTAAAAATCTTATCCTTGGGATCGTCGATCAAAATGTTCCGGTCGGCTAGATAGAGGATTTTCGGACGGCGATATTCGCCGGTCCGATTCCAGCGTGCCTGCCACAGCTTCCAGCAGATCTGAAACGCGACCACCGTCTTACCCGTCCCAGTCGCCATCGTCAGTAGAATCCGGGGTTTGTTCTGGAGAATCGCTTGTACGGTTCGATTGATGGCGATGTCCTGATAGTAGCGGGGGGTCTTTCCGGAGAGATGATTATAGGGCGTGAGCAGGCGGTCCGCTGCAGTCGCGTCTTTCAGCTTTTCGCCTATGCATAGGCGCTTCCAGAGTTCATCCGGCGCCGGGAATGTTTCGAGGTGCCGCTCCTGGCCAGTGAAAAAGTCGAACTCGACAATACCATGCCCATTGGTCGCGTAGGCGAATTTGAGATCGAGAATCGCGGCATATTCCTTCGCTTGTTGCAGACCGTCACTTATTGATTTGTACGCGGCTTTGGCTTCAACGACGGCTATGACGAAATCGCGCGTGTAGCGCAAGAGATAGTCTGCTCGTTTCTGTGGTCGACGACGGATTTTCTCTCCAACTAAGACGATCCGGCCATCTGTAAATGTTTTCTGTTCGGTGAAGGAGCGTGGATCGTTATCCCAGCCTGCTGCAATGAGCTTCGGGAGGACATATTTTCGGCAGGTATCAGCTTCGTTGATCATGCCTTAACCGCTGATGGCAGGCCTAGAATTTCGCCGAAGAATACCCCTTTCGCCGCGAGAAAGCACCCCGCCCGTTTGGGGAAGTTCTGAGTTATGAGTTCTGGGTTCTGGGTTCTGGGTTCTGAGTTGTCTGCCCCAATATGAGATGTAGGAAAAGGGCTGAGGGGGTCTTTCTGGTCTGTCTGGTTTGTTTCGTTGGTCTGGTCTATGGGGCAGAGGGCGAGATGAGCGCGACAAGCGGGACGGGGGACCGGTCTATCCGGTTGGATTCGCTGGTCTAGTCTATCTGGTTTATTTCGTTTATCAAACCAAAGAAACAAAACAAACAAACCCCCAGTTGCTCTGCTTGTTGGAGGAGGGTCACGCACTCTTGCGGTGAGAAGCTGGCCCTATGTCAACGGAAAGGTTGTGAGCGGTATTGATCAAGGAGACGTGGGAAAACGCTTGCGGAAAATTGCCGAGCAGACGTTTTGCGTGCGGATCATACTCCTCGGACAATAACCCCACGTCATTACAGAGGGCCAGGAGACGTTCGAATAACTGTCGCGCTTCCTGATGACGGCCGAGGAGCCAATAATTATCTGCCAGCCAGAAGGTGCAGGCGAGAAAGGCGCCCTCCCCCGGAGGAAGACCATCCAGACCACGTGATGTTTCTGTCTGATACCGACGCACAAATCCATCCTCGCACAGTTCGCGTTCGATTGCCTCCACGGTTCCCCGAACGCGTCCGTCTTCGGGTGGGAGGAAGCCCACGAGCGGAATCATGAGAAGACTTGCGTCGACCTCCTTTGAACCATAGTACTGAGTAAAGGTTCGATGTTCCGGATCATACCCCTTCTCGCAGACCTCCTTATGAATCTCCTCCCGCAGTCGCTTCCAGCGATCCACGTCCCCCGACAAACCGAAGCTCTCCATCCCCTTGACTGCACGGTCCGCTGCGACCCACGCCATCACTTTGGAATGAGTAAAATGCTGTCGGGAGCCCCGCACCTCCCAAATGCCTTCGTCAGGCTGCTTCCATCCAGTTTCGAGAAATTCGAGTAGCCGTTGTTCCAACGCCCAGGAAGATTCATTCGCATCAATACCCACACCGACGCGGCGGGCCTGGTGCAGCGTATCCATCACTTCTCCATACACGTCAAGCTGAAACTGGCGCACAGCGGCGTTGCCGATCCGAACCGGAGAGGATCCTTCATAGCCTGGAAGCCATGGAAGCTGAATTTCAGTCAAGCGACGCTCGCCTCCCGGCCCATACATGGTCTGAAGTTTTTCAGGGTCACCCGCGACCGCTCGAAGCAGCCAATCCCGCCAACTGCAAGCCTCTTCTTTATACCCTGCAGCCATCAGTGAATAGAGAGTGAAGGTGGCATCACGCAGCCAACAAAAGCGATAGTCCCAGTTGCGCACTCCGCCAAGTGCTTCCGGAAGCGAGGTAGTCGGCGCTGCCATAATTCCACCAGTCGGCGCATACGTCAGAGCCTTAAGGGTGATGAGCGAGCGCAGCACCTGCTCACGCCACTCCCCCTCATAGGTGCAGTGGCTCGACCAATCCAGCCACCAGGCCTCAGTCTCTTGCAGCATCCCCTCCGGATCAAGAGGCTCAGGTGCCGGCTCATGCGAAGGATGCCAGATCAGCATAAAGGGGACGCGTTGTCCTTTCGAAACTGAAAAGTTAGCTACAGTGGACAGCTGCTCCCCCCGCGTGACGACTGGGGTATGGAGATAGAGCGCATCAGGACCGCCGACCGCAGAGAGGACGCCTTCGCGAGTGCGGACCCACGGAATCACGGACCCATAGTCCAACCGGATCACAAGCTCCATCCGTATCCTCACCTGGCCGGAAAGCCCCTCGACAATCCGTACGACGACAGGATTCCCTTTGCGGGGCGGCATAAAATCCACGAGCCGCACCACGCCGTCATCGGTCTCAAATTCCGTCTCTAAGATTAACGTGGACTGCCGATAGCGCCGACGCGTCTGTCGCACCTCCGCGTCTGGACTCACCCGCCAGCAGCCATGCTGCCGATCGCCAAGAAGTGAGGCAAAACAAGCGCCGGAGTCGAAACGCGGCAGGCAAAGCCAGTCAATCGAGCCGTTTCGCCCAACTAGGGCGGCAGTCTGGGTATCGCCGATGAGGGCATAGTCTTCAATCCGCATGAAGACCCCATAGAGGGGAATGAACGCTAGTGTTTAGATTTTCGAGTGCGAGGTTGTTTGTTGAGGGGCTTCTTGGGAGCGATTGCTGAACCGATCGTCGCTTTTCCCTCGGAACGGGCTAGCAGGTTGGGATCGGTGGGATACTTTTTTGACTGCTTCTTGGCTTTTGGCTTTAGCATGTCCCCATGATGCCAGAACCGTTCGGCTTTCGCTAGCCCTTCATGATTCAAACCTTTACCAGTACCAAGTTATCCGACCGGTCGACAATGCAGGAATGTGAAAAAACGAGAGTTGATGGCGAAAGAATAAATTTCAAGTGGTCGAATTCCTGCTCCGTCAGTTGAAACATGAAGTCGGCCGGAAATCGGTCCCTGTTGCGTTACACAGCCTGCATCAGGACACGCGGTTCGACTGCATAGAGATCGGCAAGGTCTGTGCTCAGCATCACACCTCACGCACCGACATCGTCTGCGTCATCGCATCTATGGACAAGTAGTAATGGTCCATCTTCTTGACATCGTACCAATCGAGCTGTGCCTGGTCCGGCCCATTCTTATTGCTTCGCCGTTTCATGATGTGATTATCTGGTCAGGGTACACATTACCCTATGTTGGCACGCGAGAACTTCGGTGGTCCGCACGTGTGCCTGTGACGAACTCAGTCGAGCGGCACAACGGGAGCACACTCCCGCAGGAAAGCCGAGCGAGACACGCGAGACTGCGGGACAGGCGAGGGTTGATCTGGTTCATCTGGTTCATCTGGTTTATTTGGTTTGTCTCGTTTGTTTGGTTGAATCAGACTGACCGGATACACCAGAGAAACCAGATGGAGGGGATTATCATGAAAGGGTCGGAGCTACTGCTGCGTTGTCTGGAAAATGAGGGAGTGCAGTGGATTTTCGGCGTGCCCGGAGAGGAGACGCTGGACGTCTTGAACTCGCTCGTGGATTCGCAGATCCGGTTTATTGCCGTCCGACACGAGCAAGGCGCGGCCTTCATGGCCGATGTCCATGGGCGGCTGACCGGAAAGGCCGGGGTCTGTCTCTCCACATTGGGGCCTGGTGCAACCAATTTGCTCACCGGCGTGGCAGACGCGTATCTGGATCGCGCCCCGCTGGTTGCGATCACGGGACAAGCCTCGCTGGATCGGATGCACAAAGAATCGCATCAGTTCATCGACGTCTTGTCGATGTTCAAGCCGGTTACGAAATGGAACGCCGAGATCTTTCACCCTCGGACCATGGCCGAGACGGTGCGCAAAGCGTTCAAGGTCGCGCAGACCGAAAAGCCCGGCTCGACGCATCTGGAGCTGCCGGAGGACGTCGCTGCAGAAACGGTGAGTAATCTTGATGTGGATGGGCCCTTGCGCGTGCAGGCGCCGTTCTTGCCGGAGCCGCTGGCGCGCCAAGTGAACCGGGCCGTCGAAGTCTTGGCTCAGGCACGTCGGCCGATCCTCTTGGTCGGCAATGGTGTGATCCGGGGACAGGCGTATGAGGCGGTCCGGCGGTTTGCCCGACAGGCGAACGTGCCGGTGGTCCACACGTTCATGAGCAAGGGTGTCGTTCCAGACAGCGATCCGTTGTCTCTCTATACGATTGGATTGCAGATGCGGGATCATCCGGCTGTGGTGATCGAGCAGAGCGATGCCGTTGTGGCGGTGGGTTATGATTTTGTGGAGTACGCCCCCTGCTTGTGGAATCCGAACCGCGACAAGCATATCGTGCATATGGATGTGTCGCCGGCCGAAGTGGATGCGCACTATATTGTGGATGTCGGCGTATTGGGAGATATCGCCTTATCCCTCGATCAGATCGGGGAGCAGCTTGCTTCGTTCGATCTTGCCTGGGCCGAAAAGAGTCGCCGGCGCGTGCAGACCGCATACGAAAGGGAGTGGACGCAGGCGCCTGGATGGCCCCTGCGACCTCAGCATATCGTTCGTGATCTGCGACAGGCGCTGGCACCGGACGATCTGGTCATCTGCGATGTGGGGGCGCATAAGTTATGGATGGCCCGGATGTTTCCCTGCGAGGTGCCGAACACGTGCATCATTTCCAACGGATTTGCGGCGATGGGTATGGCGCTGCCTGGGGCGGTTGCGGCCAAGCTCCTGTTCCCCACGCGGCGCGTCGTGGCTGTGACCGGGGACGGCGGGTTTCTGATGAATGTTCAGGAACTGGAGACAGCCGTACGGCTGCAGATTCCACTCGTCGTGCTGATCTGGCGGGATAACGGCTACGGGGTCATCCGATGGAAACAGCAGATGAAGTTCGGGAGGACCTCCGGTGTTGAGTTCGGTAACCCGGATTTCGTCGCCCTGGCGCAGAGTTTTGGAGCGGTCGGCTACCGCGTCGAGGGACCGTCGGAATTGGGGCCAGTGCTGAACGCCGCGTTATCGTGCGGGAAGCCGGCCGTGATCGATTGCCCAGTGGATTACAACGAGAACCTTCGTCTTTCGGAACAGCTCAAAGCGCTCGGAGCCACATAAAACGCGCGAGACTGGCGGGACGAGCGAGACGCGAGGGTTCGAGGTCCGAAGTTCGAGGTTTTCAGAACTTCGAACCCCGAACTTCGAACTTCGGATCGCGCCTTTCTCGCATGTCCGCACTTCTAGCCCCGCAGTCTGTGGCGTCTTGCGACAGTAACCAGATTCTCATCGGGGTCTTTCTCGCCACTTGCGGCGATCTGTCAGCCTAGCCTCTTGGCACTCTCTCCTAACGTATTGTTTGTGCGGAGGTTTAGCCGCGCACACTTTCACGCCTGCTTGGCATCTCATTCGCAAAGTGTTCTAGCAGGATGCTGAAAAAGTCCGCCAGCGTCGTTCTCGCATCGTTCAGGTCCTCAACGGGGACCCGGCCGCCNNCCCCAGAGGGTACGCCTCCGGTCTTCACTCGCTGCGGCCTTGCCTGCGGAATGGCGCGTCTTGGCGCGCCGGGGTTGGGCGGGTTGAGAAGTCTGGCCATTCTGAGCATCCTGCGAGCCGCTTTTGCGTTGTTACCAGTTGCAAGATCACTGGAGATTGTTGAGCACAAACTGAGTTTTTAGCAGCTTGATAGGCAATAAGAAGGAAGGGGCATCCGACTTTATGGAGGCGACACGATGAAAATTGTACTTGTCGGGGTTGCGGTGTTGGCGTTTGCCGGGGGAGCAAGCCTGAAGGACTTGAACGTGTCTCAACCGGAACGCGATGTGCTCAGTGGCAGAGTCATCTATTCGACGATCTGCATCCGTTGTCATGGTGTTGACGGGAAGGGAGATGGGCAGATGAAGTTTACTCCCCCGGCCGCCGACCTCACATCCCCGGCGGTTCAAGGGAAGCTGGACGCGAGGTTATTTAAGAGCGTGCATGACGGCAAGCCGAATACGGCGATGGGAGCCTGGAGGGAAGCACTCTCAGACGACGAAATTTGGGATGCGCTCGCCTATGTGCGAACGCTGGCTCCCGAAGGAGCTGGCGGCATAGGCAGCGCGCTCCGATGAGATCGGCGCTCTGCCGGATCACGTTGGGGCTGTGGATCGTGACGATTGTGGCAGCTGGATGGTTCTTCGTGCAGGGATGGACGACGCCGGGCACAGATGGACGGATGCAAATCGTGTTGGCGCCGACAGAGCGAGACTTGATCCTGGGCGAGATGCGGATGCTCCTGAAGGCGGTCCATGGTGTAGTCACAGGCTTGGCCGGCCAGGATCAGGAGGCGGATCGAACGCAGATTGAACAGGCGGCCCGCTCGGCTGGAATGGGCATGGCTGCGGACGTGAACCCGGCGCTCATGGCGAAGCTGCCGTTGCCGTTCAAGCAAATGGGCATGTCGGTTCACAAAGATATGGATGCTCTGGCTGATGCGGTTGTCCAGAAGGATACCCCACGACAAATTCTACAGCGGCTGTCGAGCATGACGGCCCGCTGTACGACGTGTCATGATTTGTATCAATTCTCCGTAGAGCGTAAGACGTGAAACGTGAAAGATGAAACGCCAAACGTGAAATGCGAGAAGCGCGACGGAAAAATGAATCCTTCCCGACTTATGCGGATCGCACAAAGCGAGAGGGGCAGTGAGCATGAATCGAGACCGATCTCTATCCTCTTACGTTTCACGTCTCACGTTTCACCCTTTAGGTCTTCTAACGCGGGAAAGGCGAGACACGTGGGATCAGGGCTTGCGCGTCGCACGCTTGAAAGTCCGTATGGCTGAACAACAGGGCACGCAGGCGGCGAGAAGTCTGTGCGATCAACTGCAGATCACAGCGGAGGAGCTGCAGACCAGGCTGGCGTTTCTCTCCTTTGGTGAACAAGACGGGCTGAATCTCGTCGAGATCCGTGACGTGATCTCTTCCTGCGTCGACGAGTTAATCGGAGCATTCTACGACCACTTGCTGCAATTCGAGGAATTGTGCGGGATCTTGTCCGACCCGAAGCTCGTGGAGCGACTCAAGGGGTCGCAGCGCCGGTACTTGCTCAGCCTTGGACAACTCGGCGATGGCGTCGAGTATGCGGAGGCACGGCTTCGAATTGGACTCACTCACGAACGAGTCGGGCTCAAGCAGAAGTGGTACTTGGGCGCGTACCACAAGCTTTTCGAGTTGATTCTGCAACGGCTCGCGGTTCGTTATTTGGGGGACGCTGGCAGGTTGTCATCATTGGTCCTCACGTTGAACAAGATCATCACGCTCGACGAGATCTTTGTGGTGGAGACCTACTACCAAGCAACGATGCAGCGTCAGGAATACAGCCTCTGTCAACTGAAGGACGCCCATCGGCAGCTTGAAGGCCTATCCCGACGGGACTCTCTCACGCCGGTGTACAACCGGCGCGCACTGATGGAGGCGCTGGCCATGGAATTTCACAGGAGCCGCCGTTATCAGCACCCGTTCGCGCTGTTGTTTCTCGATGTGGACCACTTCAAAGAGATCAATGACCGGCACGGGCATGTGTTCGGCGATCATGTGCTGCTCCACGTGGTGCAGTTGGCCAGGGGAATCATCCGTCCGCCTGATATCATAGGCCGCTACGGAGGTGAGGAATTTGTGATCGGTTTGGCGGAGTGCGATCAAGCTGGCGCCCTGCAGATTGCCGAGCGCATCAGGCTGAAAATCGCACAGGATCAGTTCGCGTGGGAACACCATGTGACCGCGGTGACGGTCAGCATCGGGGTCGTGATGTTATCTCCGGAAATTGACCAAGTCGAGACGCTCATTACGCGCGCGGATCAGGCCATGTATCATGCCAAGCGCAGGGGCCGGAATCGAGTCGAGTTGTACAACGAAGAGCGCGCGTCGAAGGACCAACCGAGATGAACCGAGGCACCTAGCCCGCATTATTCATGAGCGCTTCTGCTGCAATCGCCGATGCCTGACTCAAGCGAGACGGNNCCCGCTTTTCTCGCAAGTCTCGCTCCTCTCGCCCCTTGTCCCTCGCCTGGCTTCTGTGGCATCCCGCAACAATGACGGGGTCGGTGCTGTGGCTTTTCGCTCCAGGGTGATCTGAATCTAACGGCTAATCGTGTGATTTGACAGGTAAAATGACAGGCTAGTTACCCCTGTTAGTGGCATGGTCTTGGCACAAGGGAGGGGCATGATGTGGCTCTTGTCGGCTATTCTTGCGATGGCTATGCTCGTGAGCTGTTCAGGCGAGAACGCTCGGGTCAAGACCGAAAAGCCTCCGGAGGCCGACCAAACCGGCAGTGTGGCGATAGAATTCGCTCCGCCCTCCCCGGAAACCATTCCCGGTAGTCAACTGGGTGAACAGATCCGGCCTGGCTATCTGATTGTCGTCAATACGCAGGAATATGCCAGGCCCTATGTCGGCAATCGCCTCAACTGCACCAACTGTCATCTCGACGGCGGGCTCAATCCGAACGCTGCCTCATTCGTCGGCCTTGCCGCAGTCTATCCCGAGTACCGCGCCCTCAACGCGAGGGCGAATACGCTCGCCGATCGTGTCAACGAGTGTTTTGAGCGGAGCCTCAACGGGCGAGCGCTTCCACCGGACAGTTCCAAGCTGCAGGCCATCGTGGCCTATATCACCTGGCTCTCGCGCGGAGTACCACAAGGAGCGACGTTACCCTGGCGGGGCCTCCAGTTCATTGACTCACGGCGCCCTCTCGATCCAGGCAACGGGAAGAAAGTGTTTGCGAACAAATGCGCCTTCTGTCACGGCTCAGACGGCCTGGGGACGACGGCGGCGCCGCCGGTCTGGGGACCGCAGTCCTACAATATTGCCGCAGACATGGCACGGGTGACTGTCGCCGCTGTCTTCATCAAATCGAACATGCCGCGTAGCTGGGGTTGGAGTCTGTTGGATGATGATGCGTACGATGTGGCCGCCTATGTGAACAGCCAAGCCCGTCCTGACTTTGCCGAGAAGATTCGCGATTGGCCGAAGGGCGGTAAGCCTGCGGATGCACCGTACTAGGCGTGAGACGTGAAAGGTTAAACGTGAAACGTGAAGCGTATCTTGGGGGATAAGAGCGTATGGCTTATAGCTGATGGCTCGGGAAAAGCACCTTTGTCGAGAAGAGGAGTCGATCATTTGTTTCGGCAGTTCCAGTTCTGATTCCTAGCCATAAGCCATACGCTATATGCTCTTTTCTTCGGACTAGGGCCTCTGCGAGGAGGGCGACATGAAACTCACAGCCGCATACCATGGTGGGACTCGCTATGACATTATCAGCGGTGCTCACCGAGTGGTGACCGATCAGCCGATCGAGGATGGGGGACAGGATGCCGGCATGAGTCCTGTCGAACTCTTCGTCGGTTCACTAGCCAGTTGTGTGGGATATTTCGTGGGTCGTTATTGCGACCGCCATCAGATCTCGACCAAAGGATTGAGCGTCGAGGCGGAATGGACCATGGCGGAACAGCCGCATCGGGTGGGCCAGGTCACACTTGCGATTCTCTTGCCGCATCGCGTCACGGCCGAACACAGCGAGCGACTCCTTAAAGTGGCGCATGGCTGCACCGTGCATCAATCCCTCGCGGTGCCTGCCGGCGTGGCGATCGAACTCAATCCCCCTCACCATGGGGAGAAGCCATCGTGAACGAAGAACCGGCCTCCCGATCTCTGTCGCGGCGGACCTTGCTGAAAAGAGTCATCCAGGGACTGGGCGTGACGTTCGCGCTGGGCCACGTGATCCCACGCGTGATGGCTGAGGCGGGCGGTGTCTCGAAGAATGAGGCCGACCACTTGATCGTGCACGTGGCGCGACCGTTGGATGCTGAAACCCCGGTGCAAGAGTTCGTCTCCTACCTCACGCCGAATTCCCGCTTCTTTGTCCGCAGCCACTTCGGCCCGCCTCCGGCAGAACCGCTCTCCGATCCGAACTGGAGACTGAGTGTGAGTGGTCTGGTGGACCGACCGCTCACGTTCACACTGCAAGATCTGAAACAATTCGAAGAAGTCACCCTCACGGCTGTCGTGCAATGCAGCGGTAATGGTCGCGTATTTCATCGGCCCAAGGTCCCTGGCGTTCAATGGGAGCGTGGGGCGGTTGGGAATGCGCAATGGGCGGGGGTGCGGCTGCGCGATGTCCTGGCGCAGGCGGGCATGCAGACGAAAGGGCGCCACGTACAGTTCCAAGGAGCGGATCGACCGGTCGTGGCGACGGTTCCGCTCTTTATCAGGAGTATCCCGCTGGAGAAAGCCCTTCATCCGGACACGATTCTCGCCTATGAGATGAACGGGCGTCCGCTCCCTTTGTTGCACGGAGCGCCGCTTCGGGTGATCACGCCGGGCTGGATGGCGGATTCGTGCACCAAGTGGCTGACGGATATCACAGTGCAGGCCGAGGAGGCGAAGGGCTATTACATGCAGACGGCCTATCGTGTGCCGACGACGCCCGTAGAACAGGGCATAGCAGCGAGAGGACAGTCGATCCCGGTGGAAGCCATGGTGGTGAAGTCGCTCATCGCGGCGCCGCAAGAGGGCGAGACCCTGAAGTCCGGCCCCGTTTCTATTCAAGGCGTGGCGTGGGGCGGAGAAGTCAAGGTTGCGAAGGTCGAAGTGTCGCTCGACGAGGGTAAAACGTGGGAGACAGCGCGGCTGGTGGGGGAAGATCATCCTTACGCGTGGCGACAATGGCAGCTGGTCTGGAAGGCCAAGACCGCCGGTACGTTCACCATTCTCTGCCGCGCGACCGATGACCATGGTCAGACGCAATCGAAGACGAGTCCATGGAATCCCAGTGGCTATCTGTGGAATGGATGGGATCGCGTGACCATTACGGTGGCGGCATGACGATCAGCGGACATAGCAGGGCCTTCTTATTAATGATCAGCCTCGTAGGCTTGGCCGGTGTGACAGCAGCGCAAAAGGAGGACCTGGGCGTGATCAGCGCCGCGCCTGCGCTACGTGCAGAGGGACTGATTATCGCGCGCTGTTCCGTCTGTCACAGCGCTGATCTCATCGCGCAACAGCGGTTGCCTCGTGCGCGGTGGGAGGCCACGGTCGAGAAAATGGAACATTGGGGTGCGGAGATCTCCAACGACGAGGCAGACCTGCTCGTGCGGTATCTGTCGGCGCGGTATCACCCGGGTGCACCGGATCAACTGCCGCCGCTCGACAGTGAATTCAGGAAGGCGGAGCCGCTCGCGCAGGAGCCGGTGGCTGAAGGTCCGCTCACGGGGGTCGCGGCCAGAGGAGCCGGTATTTTCGAACACAATTGCCAGGCCTGTCATGGAGCCATGGCGATAGGCGGTATGGGCCCGAAGCTGGTGAAGACTCCGATTCTTAAACATGAGGAACTGTTTTTGGAGATGGTCCTGCATGGACGAGGGGCGATGCCTGCGTGGAGTTCAGTGCTGAGTCCTCAGGACATTGCCGATATTCATGCATGGTTGGTGACGAGGTGAGAGATCATTTGAGGTCACGACTGATGAAAGGAGTGAGGAGATGATGGGGAGGCGAGAGGTGTTGATTGGAGGAGCGGTGATCGCGTTGGTGGGACTGATGTCGTTCCCGCGTCTGTTATTTGGGAGTGATCAGTCGCGTGCGAAGGAAATTATTCAGCAGACCTGCGTGCAATGCCACCGGCTGGAAGGTCAGCCGGATTCGCGCTTCAATCTGAAGGCGCCCGACCTCATCTGGGCCGGCAGCAAGTATAAGCGGGCCTGGTTGATCCAGTGGCTGACGGGCAAGGAAGGGCCATTGTATGCCAAGGGCTATCGATGGGATCTGACCGAGGTTCCGTCCAAGCACCCGATGATCACCGAGTCGGAGGCCAATGCCATCGCCGATTATTTTGCTGAGCACAACAAGGATTCGCGCGTGAAGGTCGGCGCGTTTGATCTCTCGAAGGTGACGAAGTTCGAGGCCGCATTCGGTGGCATGGCCTACAAGGCGCACGCCTGTCTCGGTTGTCACGTGATCGAAGAGAACGGTAAGCTCATCGGCGGTCCGCAGAGCGCATCGCTCGTAGCGGCAGGACAGAGGTACGACCAGGATTGGCTCTTTCGCTTCGGGCAAAATCCACAAGATTTCACGCCGCACAGCGGCGAGTTTCTGGCCGATGCGACGGAGCCACAGCTCCGCGCGGTGATCGGGTTCTTAATGGTGCAGGGTGTGAAGGACTTCACGTACTACGAGCCCTGGACGAGCCAGGAGTTCGAAATGGCCAGCGTGGATCGCGGGAAGGTGATTTATAAAGAATATTGTTCGCAGTGTCACGGCGTGACGGGCAAAGGTGACGGACCGGCGGTTTCCGGCCTGAATCCGAAGCCGGCGATTCATGCCAACATTCCATTTGAAAAGCTCCCGACCGAGTATCTCTACAACGTCATCAACCATGGCGGCGCGACGATGGGCAAGTCGCCGAATATGCCGTATTGGAATTTGACGATTGGTCAGCAAGGCGTGGCCGATGTGATGGCCTACTTGAAAGCGACGTTTAAGGGGGTGCCGGACATGGCGGCCGCTCCGAGCGGGGGCCACGGAGGAGCCTGTGTGCAACCGCGCAAGACGACAAATGCGCCGGACGAATTCTTGGCCAAGACGAATCCGTTTCCTGCATCTGCCGGAGCAATTCAGGCAGGGAAGACACTCTACTTGAAGACAGCTCAACCCGTTGCTTGTGCAATGTGTCACGGAGAACAGGGTGACGGCAAGGGAATCATGGGGGCAGCGTTGGTCCCGCCTCCGCGTAACTTCACATGCGGGTCGATGATGAAGGACATTCCCGATGGTCAACTGTTCTGGATCATCAAGAACGGTTCGCCGGAAACGTGGATGATGTCGTTTCTCGGGTTGCCGGATGAGCAGGTGTGGCAGTTGATTCATTACGTTCGGTCGCTGGCGAAATAGGGCGTGAGGGGTAAGGGGCGGGAGGAAAAGGAAACGCGAACTAAGGAGCATGAAGACATGGCGACATTTATTATTTCAGGAAGCCGGGGGACGGATGATCCCACGATGGCAACGCTGCCGTTCATGGCAGCGAAGGTCGCAAAGGAGCAAGGGCACGAGGTTGTGCTTTGGCTCTGGAATGAAGCAGTAACACTCGGGCGCAAAGGAACCGCCGAGCACGTGACGGGGGTGAACCTGACGCCGCTGAAAGATCTGCTGGTAGCTGTGCAAGCCGCCAATATTCCCATCTGGGTCTGCGGGGCCTGCGCCGTGGCGCGGCAGATCGGCGCCGGGGATCTCGTCGCGGGCGCGACGATCAAGGGCATGCCGGACTACATCAAGGCCGTCGCCGAACGTGACCGCAACGTGGCATTCTGATTCCTCACCAAAGGAAGGAATCTCTGTATGGCAGCCGATGGCGGATCGACCGGGAAGTCAAAAGGCCGAGCGGGTCGGCGGGATGAGGCGGATATCGACGAGTCCGTCGAAAAGGACGGGCGTCTCGATGTCAATGAGCTGGAGACAATCCCGACGGTGGTGCCGCGGGAAGGGGACGGCTACCAACTGTCACGCAGTGGATCTGTCGGACAGGGGCTAGGACGTATCGGCGAACCGGGCTGCACCTTGACCGAGGATGATCTCCGAAGGATCAATACGAGAAAGGGCTTCATTCAGCTGCTTGAGAACAAAGCCGTCGATATCGAGGAGGTGCGCAAGACGCTGCTGTATGAGCAAGAGTTGCGACAATTACAAGTTGAATTGGTCAGGCTTCAACGGTGGGTTCAGAGCAACGGAGAACGGATCGCGATTTTGGTTGAAGGACGCGATGCGGCCGGGAAGGGCGGCACGATCCGCCGGTTCACCGAGCACTTGAATCCTCGTGCCATGCGGGTGGTCGCGTTGCCAAACCGTCGGATGAAGAACGGGGCCAGTGGTACTTTCAACGCTATATCCGCCAGCTACCCAACAAGGGCGAGATCGTGTTCTTCGACCGCAGCTGGTACAACCGCGCGGTGGTCGAGCCGGTGATGGGATTCTGCAGCAAGAAAGAACACCAGCGGTTTCTGCAGCAGGTTCCGGAATTCGAACATATGCTCTACGAAGATGGCGTGACCATCATCAAGTTCTGGTTCTCGATCTCGAAGGAAGAGCAGGCGAAGCGATTCGAAGAGCGCCGGCAGGATCCGCTCAAGCAATGGAAGCTGAGCCCGGTCGATGAGAAGGCGCAAGAGCTGTGGGACTCCTACACCCGCTACAAAGAGGAGATGTTCAGCAAGACGCACACGACATTCAGCCCCTGGATTATCGTCAAGGCCAACGACAAGCAGGCGGCACGATTGGAAAGCCTCCGGTTCATGCTGAACTTGTTGCCGTACAAAGGCAAAGAGGAAGCCCCGGTCCGCCTGGCGCCGGATCCCAACGTGATCACTCGATTCCACCGCAAGATGGTGGAGCTGGATTTGTAACAGGCTACAGAAAAATTCCATGCACCAAAATCATCCGATCGTGGTCCATTTCTCTATTGGGCTGTTGGGCACCAGGCGATATGAACTTGTCTGAAGATGAAGATAAGGAGGAGGGACGAGTCCGAATGAGATAAAGGGCGAGGTCAATGCAAGACACAACGAATGAAGGAGAAACCAGTCATGATTAATGCCTCTCGATATGCAGCCATCCTCGTATGGGGGTCAGTAGTACTGCTCAGTGCTAACGTCCAAACTGTTCGAGCGGACGGAGACCATGGAGGAATGATGGGTGGCCACATGTGTGAAATGTGTAAAGGCTACGATCAGAACAAGGAGGACGAACACAGTAGCCAAGACCTGAAGCAGCTCCTCAAACAGGGGAAGGAGATCGGCCTCACATCGGAGCAGATCAGCAAGCTGAAAACCATGCAGCTCGACCTGAGTCGCGCGCAAGCTAGAGCGGAGGCCGACATCAAAGTGGCAACACTCGAGTTGCATGCGTTGGTCGAGGATGAGCAGGCTGACTCGGCAGCGATTCAGGCCAAGGTGGACCAGCTCAAGAAGGCGGAAGGCGGTCTTCTGTTCACGGCGATCAAGTCGAGGCGCGACGCGATGGCGATATTGACGCCCGAACAGCGCGAGAAAGAACACGCACAGCGGGATAAAATGATGGAAAACATGATGGAAAAGATGAAGGGGGGAGAGGACCAGCATACCGGTGGAATGAGTGGGATGAAAGACAGGGGGCATGGGAAAGGTGAAGGAGCTGGGAAAGAGGGGGCAGCTGAGCACCAACATTAGGTATCAGCCCGGCCTCAGGATGGCGCAGTCTCCCATCAGTGGATGAATGATCTGCGCCGAACAACGGAGAAGCGGACGGTTCATCACTGGGAATGACTGTGGGAGCCACGGGAATGAGAGAGTCCATACTCTTTCTGTCGACGATGATGGTGGAAGTTGTCGTGCTGGGCCTGCTCTTGGTCCATGCGTCTCTTAATGAAGAGGCCCAGCACGCGAGTCTCCAAGAGAAAGCCGCATTGTTCATGAGCGTCAAACTGACCGATCTCTGTCTGTTTCCCGAAGCGCGCTAATGGACGGTCTTCCGAGCACTCGTGCTGCTGATTCTTTGGCCTTTGTCTGCCTGGGCACGGTCACGCTGGTCGTCTTTGTTGCGCTGGTGGGGTTGCGTCTCGCCATGCAGTGGGGGTGGCTCAAAGAAATACGTTCTCTGACTCTCGGTCTTGGTGTGACCGGGATCGTCATCCTGGCTCTCACTGGTTATTGGGGTGGCGAGCTGGTCTATGCTTATGGGATTGGTGTGAAAGCCGTGATGTCCCCGATGACTTCCGAATTCCATTGCTTCCCTGGATTCTTTCGTAGTTGCATTTCGCCTCAGTTTCCTGCCTTTACTGTTGCAAGACTCCCCACTCTCGTAGGCATGACAAAGCGAGACCGACGTTTCCATCGCCGAACACCCTGTTAATCCGTACCTATCCGGAACTCCGCCCTTTTGTTCAAATGGCATAGAGTTTGCTGATTCACACAGATGTGTCGTGAAAAAAGGCTGCCCGAGATGTTGGACGCCTCGGATATGAATAAACGACGAAGCACAGGAATGTATGCGGTCGACGAATCCATAACGAAGCGGCTGTCTCAAACCCAATAGAAGAGCGACTCTAAGACAAAGGAGGCGAATCTTCGCGATCCGCCGGTGAAAGATGTGCTCGGGGGACCGAGGAGAGCGTGAGGGGTGATTGTCAAGGAGTCAGTTAGCCGTAATACACTCAGTCAGTCGGATGCCGAGGGTTTTCGTCGGCCTAGATGAACTAGGTGAAGATCCCCGTACCCCAACCCCAGGAGGTCCTCA
>PLBR01000063.1 GCA_003135435.1 Nitrospira sp.
GCAGGGTGACCAGATTGCCCTTCACTGCGCGCGTCCAACGAGCACAAAGGGCAGTTTGGTTGCTCTGCTCTCTCTCCTTTGTTCTCGTTGAAGCTGGCTTTCGGAGCCCCGCCTGGTTTTTCGAGTAACAATACTTTGAAGTCGAGGAGGCTGAACCAGGCCATATCTCTGGATCGTATAGGAAGTAGGGAAGTAGGGAGAAGCTGTATCTATCGGGTGCGAAGCAACGCCACAAACCCTTCTTGTTCAAAATGGCGATCTGTCGTTAGTGCCTCTGACAGACGGCGCTCACGCATGAGTAGCATAGAGCCGCAGTCAGTCAGACTGTATCCCTTGTCGGGTCTGGCCTTGTAGTACGCCAGACTTCGGCTGAATGTGCGCAGGGTTTGTGGAATCACTGTGACCTGTGAATTGCTCATGATTGCCTCGACCATTTCAACTGCAGCGGCACGGACGAGAGGTCCTTTGTCGGCCAAGGCGTTGAGGAACTCGGTGAGGACGGCTTCTGTTGTGAACAGACGACAGTTACCCAAGGCTGAAGACACTTCGACAGCCTTGGCGTGGTATTGGTCGAACGAATTCGTGAGGGCGATCCAGTAGACTGTGTCTGCGAAGAGTCGTTTCACGTCCCACGACTGCCATAGAGGTAGTGGTCGTGGTGGGCTGCGAGATCCGTAGGGAGTTTGTGGAGGTCTGGTTCAGGAATAGATTGGGCAATACGCAGCAATTCCTCCCAGATAGGGCGAGGCTTTTTGGCCTTGGGAGAGCGGCGGCTTAGGCTGCCACGTTTTGGGGATCTGGTACGCGCAGAAGATCGTGTGCTCATGATGGTTGGAATTATAGCGGGGAATGCCTGCGTTGTCTAAGGGTGGCGGAGGAGCTGTTCCCATTCCTGTCCCTTTCCTAATGCAGGGTGACCAGATTGCCCTTCACTGCGCGCGTCCAACGAGGGCCCTCCTAGGCCGCGCGTTGCGCGAGCACAAAGGGCGGTCTGGTTGCCCTGCTCTCTTTCCTTTGTTCGCGGTGAAGCTGGCTTCCGGGGCTCCGCCTAATTTTTCGAGTAACAATACGTTGAACGATTGGCCTGTGAAGAAGTAGAGATTTATTTTCCTGAGAATCTGATGCCCAGATGCTTGCCGGCTCAGGTTCCTAGAACGGGATTCGGATTCCCATTTGGAATTCATTCGGAACCATGCTTTGGCCCTGCAGACCGCCGGCATTCAGGTTATGTTGAGGCTGCAAATTCGGCGCGAACGTACGATCGAGTTCGGAGGTATAGCCGGCACCAAAGCCCGAACCGATATATGGAAGAAATGTCATGTCCCCAATAGAATAGCGTCCACTGAGTGCTGGCACATCGCGGAACACTGAGCCGGTAGAGGGCGTGACAGGTAGTGTAGTAACACCAGTGCCGGTGTTCTCCTGCAAAGAAAGGATGCCGGCATTCTTGCCTGCGAGAGTGGAGGCAGCGAAAGTTCTGTCGGAGTGAATCAATACCAACGCAACAGCAAGAGAAATAATCCCCAGAATGTTGAAACGATTTTTCATGACTTGTGCCTCCTAGGATCACCAGGGATATCTAGAAACATATACCAGCATAAAACCTGCCACTAATTTAGTTAGTCACGATTTCGCAGAGTTCAAGAGTCCGGCGATGGGTTTATCTGGGCAATTCCCTTGTGTCCGATGTGAGACGATTGGAACTAAAATATCACGATGACTGTTGCGGAAAGATAATCGGCCCTGCTGCCGCTGCGAGTATCACCGATCGCCTTTTTGTTCCGTGAAGCTGGTTTTCGGGGCCCCGCCTGGTTTTTCGAGTAACAAGACTTTGAAATCGAGGAGGCCGAACCAGGCAGGATCTGCGACGGCGTGGTAGCGGCAGCCGTGGAGTTGAGGAGCATGTCGCCCAGGGCCTGCTGCAATTCCTTCTCAGTTTAGGCTTGCACGCTGAACGGCTTGTTCATGGCCTGCCAGAACCATTGAATGGTATAGACCGCGCCGGTGCAGAGCACTTTGCTGTCCGGTTTGATGGCGAGAAACTGGGGCAGCGAAAGATAGCGCTCTTGAGAATAAACAGGGACATTCTACTTTTCAGAACTGAGCAATCCCACCTGCTGCGTTGACCGAGCATTCTGTTCGATCATTCTTTCTTATCCTCTCCTCAGCAGGGTAGCCAGATTGCTCTTCACTGCGCGCGTTCAACGAGGGCCTTCTGAGGCTGCGCGTTGCGCGAGCAGGGAGCCCAGGCCCTGCGGAGGCAGGCACCGGATAGGGACGGGTCCCATAGTAGGTAAATGGGCGAAGGTAAGCGCTGATGGCCAGACCCAGACTCAAGGTTTCACGCTCTTCGGCATTCATGTGTCTATAGGATCTCGTTCGCAGGGCAACACCGTAGCCCATTAGGGCTTGAAGTGTTGCACTTGGAGCTAGAACTCAAGCAGTTTATCTTGTTTGTTTAGTCTATCTTGTGGCTCTTGTTGAGCGAAACCAAAGAAACCAGCTCCCTGCCACGCGCCGCGACATGGTTGGAGGGGTTTTTTGATTTCTTGAAATTCAGAATGTTCCCGTTCTTACATGCATTTTCGGTAGAATGCACCAGCCTCACCCGGTCTCAACAGAGATTCACGGCTTCCTCCGTAAAAGGCACCCTGCTCGACCAGGGTGTGAGGATACCGCCAGCAGGTGGGGCATCTCAGCTTGTTGTGACGGCTACTCATCGCCGAGTGTTCTGAGTACTATTCGTGACCAGATGCACAGAGAACAAATGAACTCAGGGATTTCCCTTCTGCCCCCAATCATCGTATGCAAGGTATGGTCGTGAGCGGGCTACCACTTGTGAGCTGGATCGAGGCGGGCCAGACGTGCTCCGCGCGCTGGCGCTCGGAGTGGGGATCGCCACCACCCACGCGCGTGGCCATCGCCAACGACAGCATGACCGCCGACGCAGCCTATCGCCTGGCCTGCGCGGGGACCGCGCTGCTCTGGCGGGGCGACTTCCAGAATGCGCGACAGTTGCTGAATGCGATGGCGAAACGAGCCGATCGCAATCCCCCGAAACCGGGTTCGTCGCTGGCTGAGGCCTTCCATTTTCATCGACAGGCCCAGTCCCGTCGCGCACGCATATTGGGGATGCTGCTGGTGACACTCGATGACGGCTACGCCGTGCGCCTGCGCCGGGCGCCCGATATGCGCCTTGCCTGCACGGAGGCCTACGGCCTTGGTGAAGGACGCGCTCTGGTTTCGCTGCGAGAGCTGCTGGGGCTGATTGGTGCGCACGAGTGGCGAAAAAAAGGCCTGGAGATCGCTGCGCTTGGCGGGCGCATCCATCCGCACTATGGCGTGTTCTCGCCGATTCGCGGCGAGTACGTGGGTCTGGTAGCCGAGGCCCCGTTGCCTTCACATACTCGGGCCTTCGATATCGGGACAGGGACCGGCGTGCTGGCCGCGGTGCTGGCTCGTCGCGGCGTCTCGCACATCGTAGCCACCGATCAAGACCCTCGCGCCCTGACCTGCGCTCGTGAGAATCTTGTGCGGCTGGGACTCACTGATCGAGTGGAGGTCGTGCAGGCTGATCTCTTTCCCGAAGGCCGGGCTCAGCTTGTGGTCTGCAACCCGCCTTGGGTCCCGGCGCGGCCCAGCTCTCCCATCGAACAGGCGATCTACGACCCCGAGAGCCGAATGCTGCGCGGATTCCTCAACGGCCTGGCCGCGCACCTGGAGCCGGGGGGAGAAGGCTGGCTGTTGCTCTCGGATCTTGCCGAGCACCTGGGACTGCGGCCGCGGGTAGAACTACTCGCCGCCTTTGAGAAAGCGGGGCTCAGCGTGATCGGCAAGATCGATGTCCGGCCGAATCATCCACGCGCCTCCGACCAAGCCGACCCGCTCCATGCCGCGCGAGCGGCGGAGCTCACGTCCCTCTGGCGCCTCGGGGTCCGGTGACGTGTGTCTCCGCTAGGGCGAAGGGGCAGTTCCAAGGATTTATTTTCTGAATGGTTCGAACCCCAACGCCCTCAAGTCTTCGATCCACTCTTTCGTGAAGGTGAGGGCGATTCAGAGGCAGTCTATCTGGTGCGCAGGTCTATCTTATTTCTCTCGTTCCTTGAATCAACCAAACGAGAGGGACCAGGTGGACCAGAGAGACCAAATGAACCAGATCCCCGCCACGCACCGCGAAATGTTGGATCGAAAGACCTGACACTCATTCCTTGCTCTTCAGCTGGTAAAGGGTTAGTCCCATGACAGCGATCCCGCAAAACACGGCTCCTGCATAGAATGTGAATGATGCGCCAAACTGATCCCACAAGAATCCTGCTAGTACGCTGGCAATCAGCATCGCCAGGCCGCTGGAGAGGTTGAAGAAGCCAAACGCCGTCCCTCGTAGATCGGTTGGTGCTGTGTCGGCTACCATGGTGGCGAGCAAGCCTTGCGTCATGCCCATATGAAGGCCCCACAACCCGACGCCCAATAGGACAATGCTCCAGTGATCGTTCGTAGCCAATACCAAATCGGCTGCAATCAGAACCAGAAGACCAAGTGTGAGCAGCTTCATGTGACTCATTTGATCGGAGAGCTTGCCGAAAGGATAGGCTGATAAGGCATAGATCAGATTCATCGCAACCATGACGAGGGGAACTAAGGCGACGGGAATCCCGCCGTGCTGAGCGCGGAGGACCAAAAAGGCCTCACTGAAACGAGCCAGCGTGAAGAGTGCCCCGAAGCCCACTACCCACCAGTAGGCCGACCCTAAGCGGGTAAGATTGTCCCATCGAATGGGATTCTTGCCCTTAGATGCCTGCCGATGCTCAGGCTCATGGATACCGAACAACAAGAGCGCCACGGCCATCAATCCCGGAAAGACGGCGACCCAGAAGACGGCTCGGAAATCATTGGCCCAGAGTAACATCAACCCGACCGCGAGCAGGGGGCCGAGGAACGCGCCGACTGTATCGAGAGACTGCCGCAAGCCAAAAGCGGCACCCCGGAGCTGCGGCGGGGCGATGTCCGCGACCATGGCGTCCCGTGGCGCGCCACGCACACCTTTCCCGACTCTGTCCAGCAGGCGAGCGGTCAAGACGAGGCCGACGCCAGAGGCTACGGCAAAGAGAGGCTTGGTGAATGCGCCCAAAGCGTAGCCGAATAAGGCCAGCCCCTTCCGCTTGCCTAAGTAGTCGCTCAGCGTTCCTGAAAAGACTTTGACGACCAGCGCCAGCGACTCAGCAAGCCCTTCAACAAGGCCGACCACCATTGTGCTGGTCCCCAATATTGTAACCATGAACAATGGCAGCAGGCTATGGATCATCTCCGACGAGATGTCCATGAGCAAGCTGACAAAACCCAACACCCAGATCCCCGAGGGAATGTGGCGCAGGGAGTGTTCTACCTGTGACTCACCCTTCATCATTCAGATCCTTCATGAGGTCTCTGTCCGACCCGACGATACAACGCAGGCAAAGAAATCGTGACATTCTACTTTTTTAGGATGGCCTAGGCCATGCCTTTGTCATACATCGAACAACGACTACTGTAACAAGGGAGCGTGTGAAGTGAGGGCATGAAAAGATGAGCGTATGGCTGATGGCCTATAGCTGATGGTAAGCGCGCAAGGGGACCGACTAGTTTATCTTGTTTCTCTTGTTGAGCGAAACCAGAGAAACCAGAAAGACCAGATGGACAAGGTCCCCGCCACGCGTCGCGAAATGGGTCGGAGTGTTTGTTCATTTCGACCGGTCCAAGCCGAGGTACAAGGTCACGCAATGACCCCACGCGGGGTTGCTGAAGTCCTCCCCCGGGGATGGCTGAGTAGCTTCGTCTCGGTCGTCTTTTCGAGAGACATTCCTAATGAGTTGTCACCTGGCGGTTTCGCCAGGTGCTTTAGCGAGCGTCGAAGTGGTAGTGTTGGCCAGTCACCATTTTTCATGGAGGCACGATGGCCAATGTTCTGGTCATGGGTGATGAACAGCCATTCGTGATCTGCTCGGCACAGTGCTCCGCCGCCAATTCCGGCTCCCTTATAAGTAGGGACATGAGGAGGGTGATATGGAACCTACCGTTGAACAACGCAAGCACCGACGTCATTCCGTCAATTTCCAAGGGGTCTATTCCTCTGGTTCAGTGCAGGTCAAGGAAGCTATTGTGCTAGATCTCTCCCTGGGAGGGTGTCGGGTGGCGAGCACGACTCCCATGCCTCCCGATACAGCGATTCAACTTCAGATTCGGCCTCATCAAGCCGCCCCCATTTATGTCCCCAGCGCGGTCGTGCGTTGGGCAACGGGCTACGCATTCGGTGTGCAGTTCCAAGAATTGCCTGAACACGAGTCGAAAGCGCTGACTCGCCTGCTGTGGTCGTTGCCCCATTCAAGGCAGGATAGTTCATCGAATCCGCGCAGCGAGGCCTAACGCTCCGCCGAAGGCTATCGAGGAGCATAGACAGTCAGCTGAAACTCCTACCCGCATGCGACGGGCTGTCAGGCAATATGGACAGGAGCGGAATGTACGCACACGATGTCGGAGCCTTGTGTGAGGGGAGGGCGATTCAGATGCGGTCTATTTAGTGCGCGGGTCTGTCATGTCTCTCTCGTTCATCGAGCCACACACACGAGACTGACCGAAAAAGCAGATGAACCAGATTCCCGCCCTGCCCCGCGCCGCACTCTCCCACATGTTGGAGACATGTAGCTTCTTCGAGGGACATGCTGTCGCGTGTGGGGCGTTGGTTACTCATTGCGTGACCTTGTCTACGTCGAAGGTTGCAGGAGACTGGCGATCACTTTTTGGCCCAGGCAAGTTTCCACAGAGCGTGGTCAAGACTGCCTGCTGAAACTGGTAGCCACTTGCCTTTGCCTGAGCTGCGATCAAGCAAAGTACCATGTCCCATATTGCCCGAAAAATACAGGACCGCATGCCCCTCAAAGCGCTGTTTGGCGCAGTCATATTCCATGTGCGCCTTTGCCGACAAATATGAGACGCCCGCCTTGGTTTGTATCGTCTTGAAGTCGAACAGTACCTCCATCTTCACCAAATCCCCTTCGCGGCCCATGGTGGCTGGATCCGCATGTACAGTCGTTCCTGACTCGCTTTCACCAAGCGACATCCACTCCGCATACGCAGGACTATTGCTCAGCGCCAGGAGCGTGAACAGTAACCAGAAACCCAAACAGGAGGCCAGAGGCAGCTTGAGGAATGGTCGCGCGTGGTAGGTCGCAGGGCAACAGATAAAAAAGCGGCAGAAGGGACGAATCGAGCAGGACATGGGGGCCTCGCAGGGAGGCGTATTGTAGGAGGGGGGACGATCAAACCGCAAGGCGGGATGTATCGGAGCCGCGTGCCTAGCCAGGGAGTTAGGGCGTTTTTGGTTTCCACTCCCGCGCCCGCTTGTGCGCCTCGGCAATCTGGGCTGGCGTCATCTGTCTGGCGAGATCATCGCGGTATACTGCCGCGCCTACATGTCCGTTTCCTGCCGCCAGGCTGTACCACATGTGGGCCTGGACTATGTCTACGGGTCCGCCCTGGCCGAAGGCAGACTGTAGCCCGAGGTAGAGTTGCGCCTTCGCTCCCCCCTGAGCGGCGGATTTCTCGTACCACTGGTGTGCTTTCGCGTAATCCCGCGGGACGCCGTCTCCGTTTTCATACAGCAAACCGAGATCGAACTGAGCACGTGCGTCTCCCTGCTCGGCGAGCGGTCGCCACTCACGCAAGGCTGTTGCATAGTCTCCACGGCTATTGGCATCCATGCCAGCTTGATAGTCCGCCCATGCAGGCACGACGAGACAGACGAGCGAGAGCACAAGGGCGATGGGGAATCGGAGAGGCCTAGGCCGATTGTTACTCACAGGACATTCTCCGCTGGTTCCTGCACCAGTCGCGTCACATAATGCTGGAGCCGTGCGTGGGTATGCGTCTCGATCACGAGATTCTCCACCGCAAACTCCTGCCCTCTCGACCACCGCACGACCGCCACAGGTACGTCTATCCGTTGCTCATTCGGGAGCGTGACAGTCAGCGAAAGGGCTTCCCCTGGCCGCATGGGCAGATCGCCAGAGAGACGCCAGCCGGTACAGGAGAGATTCCACACGGTGCCTTGGCCCTGGAAGGGGCCAGCGTTGTATGAGACGGAGCAGTGCACGGGGAAGCGACGGAAGGGGCGAATCGAGAAGGACATAGGGGCCTCGCAGGGAGACCCATTCTAGGAGGGGCCTGAGGAAACCGCAAGGCGGTATTGATCAGCGGGAGTGTACCAGAGCCTTGTGTGGGGGGAGGGCATGAAGAGAAGAGCATATGGCTGATAGCGTATGGCAAGAGCGCGAGGGGATCGGCTGGTTGTTCTTGTTTGTTTAGTTGTTCTGGTTTATCTGGTTTGTTTCGTTCCCCAACCAAACGAACCACACATACGAGATAGACCAGAGAGACCAGATGAACCAGCTTCCCGCCCCGCGCCACTAAATGTTGGATTGCAGGACCTGACACTCATTCTTCCACGAACACCAAATTCTTCCCATCGCTGCGGTCGGCTCCAGAGCGGGTTAGGCTGTGTCTTTATGGCGTGAGAGACGTGCGGGCAAGCTTCCAACCAGCGCCCCTGCCGACGAACAAAGCACTCCGAGCACCGCTGCAATGATGAACTCGAACGGCCACAGATTATGTGAGGTGGGATCTTTCGCAGTATCAACAGCGATCCGGGCGAGTATCGGAGCGGGCACGGCGCCATCTATAGCAAGAATCACTGCCAGGAGGCGGGCTTTACCAAATGCGCGCGCGGCAGCGGCTAGAATACCGACTACAAGCAGACCCGTGCATACAAGGTGCTCGGCAGCGAGATCTTCGCGTAGGGGATCTGCCAATAGGGAAAACCCACGGCAAAGAAGCTGACTACGAAGGCGGCGGCCAGCCAGTACACGGCATTGGGCTGCATGTTATTTCGCACGCTTGTTCCCAAAGAATGCGACGATCCGCGCCGTCATAATCGATGGCACGGAGAGCACACCGAATACCACCAAGCCAAGCGGCAAGAGATTACCCGGCCCTTGGGTTAACAGCATCCAGGAAAACTGGCCAATAAGAGGAGCGATTCCCCATCGCCACGGCCTGCTCGCCTCAACAAAGCCAAGTGCGGCAGATACGACGCAGACCACCGGAATGCCAATGAGAAAATACCACTCGGAATCCCACGCCTCTCTCCTGCCGGAGACCGTGGATACGACAACCCACACCACGATTCCAGTCACGACGGCTAACCCGTAAAACCAATAATCCTTCTTCATGGGCAATCCCTCGTCATATCTGCATCGCGTTCCCACTACGCCGGGGCGAACCAGGAACAGGCCAAGTATCATTCCTGGCGTCCCGCCATACGCGGCGAATGGTTTCTGATACCTTCATCTTTTCCCGTGATCATTGAGGAGTACCCTTGAAGGTGTGTTGAGGCAAGTCTACCACTCTGGAGGCGATGGGACGGTGGTGTGTGAGGTGAGGGGGGATTCAGAGACGGTCTATTTGGTGCGCGGGTCTGTCCCGTCTCTCTCGTTCGTCAAGCCAAATAAACCAGAAAAACCAGACAGACGAGATGAACCAGCTCCCCGCCACGCGCCGCGAAATGTTGGATTGCAGAACCTGACCATCATTCTTCATACCCCCTTTTTTATGACGTCAGGCAGCTTCTGGATAATGCGTTGGTTCAACGCCTTCCGTCATACCAAATCGATAGCTGTTTCTTGTCTTGCAATGTCCGACGTGGATGTAGAATGACTCGCAGAATCTGACCGGCAATCTCTCGCCCGGAGTAGAGTGCCACCTTGCGCGGTGACGTTTCCAGCGGATGCTGTGTCAAGATGATGAATTGAAGGCCGCGTTGTCGCCCCCACTGCTTGAGATGCGCACTTAAGTTTATTTCGTCAGCAGCGTAGAGTTCCTGGTTGAAACCACCGACATCACGAAACGCGTCGCTGCGACACACGACCAGCGCACCCGGCGCCCAGCGAAACAAAATTGACATGCCTGTCCACAGTTGCAATAGCCAGTTCGCCCACCATGGCAATCCTTGCATGTGTAGGGTGCTGCCACAACCCACGCTCTTCCCGTCTTCAATCAACCGCAAGATATCAGCAAGCAATCCTGGATTTAACACACTGTCAGCATCCACAAACAGCAACCAATCTCCCGACGCCTCAGCTGCGCCGGCATTGCGGGCCCGACCGATTTGATTGATGGGCTCAAAAACGACCTGCGCACCTGCCTGCCTTGCCAGATTGGCCGTGTTGTCGGTGGAGTTATTGTCGACCACAATAGTTTCCGATGTAAAGCAGGGCTTGGAATTTGCGACGAGTGACGCAGAAATTGACTGCAGACAGCGCGCAATCAGACGCTCTTCATTAAACGCCGGAATGACAATTGAGAGATGCATGGAACAATGGATGCTGGTTTGTACCGTGCGCCGCGAAATGGGACCTGGCATCATTCCCTTTCTTTATAGCAAATGGATCAATATTTGGATGAGACCGATGAGACTCATTATGAGAGAGCCATAGGCCGTGATATATGCAACGCGCAGAACATATTTGGGCCCCCAACGATCTTCACAACTGCGGGAAAATAGATCATAAACATCCATTCGGGTGGATCGACTATCCAGCGCCATTTCTGTTGAAGTCCGTAGACCAACAGCACGCTGAAAACTATGCCGATTAGACTTGCGAAAACTGCAATAACATCTATGGAGTTGGTTGCCGGCATTAGCCCTGCTTCGCTAGTTGATGAGGGAACCAGGGCATTCTACTTTTTCAGGTCGGGTTGGTCCATGCCTTTGGCATGCATCGAACGACGACTGCTGGATTGTGGGAGCGTTGTGCGAGGGGAGATTCAGAGGCAGTCTATCCAGTTTGTCTGGTCTATTTCGTGCCGCGAACCAACTAAACAAACTAAATAACCCAGAAAAACCAGACAGACGAGATGAACCAGCTCCCCGCCACGCGCCGGGAAATGTTGGATTGTGAGACCCAACCCCGTTTCTCACATTCAGCACCGTATCTCCAGACACTTACTTCCGATACCACCAGCACCAGCCCCTCCGAACCAGCTCTCGATTGAGCATGCGTCCATCAGGAAGCGCCACATCTCCCAGTAGCCGGTGGTACATATTCAATGCTAGTATCCACAAGTCACCCGAGGCGTTGAACCGACGTAAGTGAACGGGTAACCGGCGAATTTCGGTTGGCTGTCGATTATTTCAACGGCATGGAGATAATGATGGATCGGCGTCAAAAGGTGACCGTATGAAAACGTTTCAGGTGCGACAAAGCATTCATTATGATCTGATGATAACCGCAGGCACGGAACAGGAAGCGATTTTGAAGGCCGGGGGTATCCCATTGACTCAGTGGGAGACCGAGAGTACCGAGATCACGGCCGAGTTGATCGATGAAACGGAAGAATTGGATGAATACTGATTGCTGCGTTCGACCCCCGTTGCCTCAAGAGAGACGTGTGCGGAAATATTTCAAGTTGTTGGAGCGGGTTCGGTCGATCGTGCAGCGTTTTTCAGGTGGGACTTCTTGGTCTTCATGAGGCCTAACTGCGTCTCGGTCGGCGCATAGGGCCCCGATGTTTTCCCCTTGTAACGTTTCTCAAACTGCTCGATGAAATGGAGCGCTTCAGCTGTTTGCCCCTGCCTAGTCAAGAGTTCCACGAGGCGAAAATACGCTGGCACGATCAGCGGCATATGTCGGACCTCCTTAGCATATTCAAGCGTATCGCGGTATTTTTCCATTGCGGGACTTGGATTCGTGCAATCTCCTAAGACAGCTTCCAGCACGTGGATAGCGAACCGGTCGGTGTTGGCGCTGATGCTCCGCTCCCAAGGACCAAGAATCATCTCCCTCAATTCATCCTGGTCCAACTGTATCGGTTCGCGCTTGCGGGATAATCGTAATCGCTCGACGATCCGGTTCGCTTCGGGCCATGCACCGTACAAACCGACGAGGAAGCCGATGCAAGGGGTGGGGCTCTCGCATATGCCCTTGATCGGCGAGAACTGGCTCTTCATGACTTCGCTGGGAGGGAAAACCGTTCCATGAGCTGAGCGGCACACCTCGCACGCCTGTAGATCGTCAGTCACGGCATAGAGATACATGCGGATGCCCGATCGGTCGAAAATATCGATGGCCAGGATTCGCCCCTTCATCACGCGGAGTTGATAGTATTGCCACAGGATGAGCAATCCGAAAATTGCCAGCAAGTAGGGGAGGAAATCTGGCAGGACGATACTGGTTGTGGCTTCCATAGGCATTCCCACGATATCCGGACAGCACTAGGGCATTCTGGGGATGAGTATAGCGAGGAGATGTCAATAGACCTAGAAATAGAGTGGTTTCTAACAAAGCAACGGGGGCATTCTGAGCGACCACATTCAAAGTTACAGAGAGGGCGTCCGGGCCATGCCTTCGTCGTGATCGAACGACGACAGCTGTTTTGTGGGAGCCTTGAGTGAGGGAGGGGGAGAGAGAGGAGCGAATGGCGTATGGCCTATAGCTGATGGCAAGAGCGCGAGGGGATCGGCTGGTTGTTCTTGTTTATTTCGCCCCCTGAACAAGACAAACTAAATAAACCAAACAAACGAAACAAACCAGATGAACCAGCTCCCCGCCACGCGCCGGGAAATGTTGGATTGCGAGACCAGACCCTCTTTCTTTCGCGCTGGCCCATCCTTCCTAACAGAATCCGCTGGCGTCAGCCTAGTGTGATGGGTAACTATCGATCGGGAGCATCAAGTGAGCATAGGGTGTGTCAGGCCACATGATCCATGGTCCGCCGTTTTTCGGATTGGTTGACACGTTTTTCAGCGCCGCCACGTCAGGTACGAGAATCATGATGTGCGCGCCAAGCCCTTCTACCCAATCATCTCCCGGCTTTGGCCCGTTCGCGTATGGATCCGTATTGCTCATCGGAGTGTCGCCTTGTAGCATGTACGCAATACCGACTTGTGTGTAAGTCGGCTTCTTTTTGCTCTTCAACGCGTCCCTAAAATTGAGCCACGGTTCGTTCATGCACGATGGGTCCCTGCCTGGAGTGTTGGGATTGTCGGGCATGCACGTCCAACCATTTGTGCCCTTGCGAAGCACGGTCTCATCCCAATCCATGATCGTCGCGTTTTTGGAAAGTGAGGAAGGCCCTGCACCTTCTGCGGGCGCGAGCTCAGCGGCATGACGCACAACGTCCCGCCGCGCACCACCTTCGCCAAATACCGGTTGGAGAGGCAGTGCGACGCCTACTGCGACGAACAGAACCCCTGTCAGCACGACGGCCATTGATTTCCTGAATCGTGTCATAGGCATCTCTCCTTTCCCACAGTGACGGCAAAAACATTTTCATGGTAAGCGCCAAGGTATTTGGAAGTCCAATTGAAAATGCAGGAAGCGACGAGTGATCATTCTTATGGATAGCAATGCCGGAGCTCATATGATGTCGATGGTAATTTGTGACATTAGGAGCGCGTGAACGGGGACATTCTAGGTTTTCAAGATGGCCTGGTCTATTAGTAGGGAGGGCGATTCAGAGGCAGTCTATCTGGTGCGCGGGCCTGTCTTGTCTCTCATGTTCGTCAAACCAAATAAACGAGACAAACTAGATAGAGCAGAAAGACCAAATGAACCAGATCCCCACCACGCGCCGCGAAATGTTTTACAGAGCCGGTTCGCGGTTGAGTCTCTTAGAACGAACCAATTACTGATTGCGCAAGACAAATGAGACTCATCACGAGAGAGGCGTAGGCCGTCAAATATGCAGAGCTACGAACATGCTTGGGACCCAAAATCATTTTTACGACTGTGGGAAAATAGATCACAGATGTCCATTCTGGTGGATCGGTGAGCCAGCGCCATTGCTGTTTGAGTCCATAGATCAACACTGCGCCATACGCGGCGCCGCTCGCGCAGACCAGAAGTTCCAAAACTTCGATGGCGCGAGCTTCTTGCATCCTGCTTCCCCACACATTGACGAAACCAGGTCATTCTACTTTTTCTGGCTTGGCGGGTCTATGGCTGCGCCGTGGAGTGAAGGATGATTCAGAGGCAGTCTATCTGGTGTGCGGGCCTGTCCGGTCTCTCTCGTTCGTCGAACCACACACACGAGACAGGCTGAAGAAACCAGATGAACCAGCTTCCCGCCACGCGCCGCGAAATGGCTCCTGTCCCGTTACGCTCAGCTGGCTTTTGCAGTCGCGCGCAGTTTCACGTGGGCCTTTTTCTGGAGAGCGGTCACGATACTAAAAAAGTTCTCCGTGCTCGGGTTCCCGCGCGGAGCCAGCATCCGGTGCAAACTCTTACTCGGCTTCTTGAGTGTCATGGCTAATTCTTCAAACCCGACGGTGGCGTTGACGAGATCACGCAAGATCGCCTTCCCCACCGTAGTGTTGCCTGCGAAATAGGCATTGAGCGCCTCCGTGAAAAGCGCCTCGCGAAATCGCGGGTCGCGTTGTACGCGTGCCGCTACCGTATTCTTGAATTTCCGTGTGGGTGCCATAATTGCCTTCGCGCTCCGATGGTAGGCCCGTCCCAAGGTGTCTAATTTAACGGCACGTCCACGACGGTTCCCGGTTGAATCATCGCCAACAGCGTTTCAACGACCGGCACAAGTTGGGTGACAAGAGGTACCTGGTTGCTGGGTAGCACGAGGATAGCAATCTTGCGTCCTGAAAGGTTTTGCTGATACCGGAGATTCTGATCGGCGGTGGCAAAGATATCGAAGTGTTCTTCGGCTCGTCGCAGCAACTCCCATTCCGCAAGCCTGCCCAGCCCATCTCTTGAACGGTCGAGATGTCCAACTGAGGCAAGCGTAGTTTGATCAAACGTGGAACGGATTCGTCGAGAAGAATTTTCACACTGTCTTGCGTAGCTTGAGGAGGGTGGTCTTGGAGAATTCAAGAACTTGAATCGCTTGCTCTCGTGTCACGCTTGGGAAGTTGTCGAGAAATTCGTCAAGAGTGAGACCGGCCTCGAGGTTGCTGATTAAGGCATCGACAGGCACACGCGTTCCACGAAAAGCTGGGGTTCCGCTGACGATTTCAGGATCAATCGTAATGGGAAGGCGGTCCAGATCCTTTTGATCGATCACGAGAGGCATACGATTCCTTCAGGCAAGAGTGGGATCACAGTATACTCTTCTGAAGGGTCGCTGCAAACAGGTTTCCCCCTTGCCAAGACCGCGAGGCCAGAGGCAGTCTATCTGGTGCGCGGGTCTGTCGGGTCTTTCTCGCTTGTCGCACCACACACACGAGACAGACCGAAGAAACCAGATGAACCAGCTTCCCGCCACGCGCTGCGAAATGGTTTCTGTATTTTCTCCGTGGTCCTCATAAATCAATACTCATGCCTGCCCCCAAATCCCTCTTATGGGGCATCTCGATTTACCAGGCCGTTCAGCGTAAGGTTTCCACAGGTTTCAGAACAAACGACGGTGGCAATTCGTTGTCTTCGATCTGAGTGAGCAAAGGACGGGAACTATGCATGTCGCGAAAACTACTTCCGTTGTCTTGATGCTATTCGCGCTGTCGGCTTGTGTGCCTCCTCCAACGATTCGAGATTCTCAAAGTGCGGCGATTGGTATTTCTATGGGAGTCACAGCGCCTGTCCCATTGTTCCGCTTCAGACCCGACAAGGTGTATTTCGTGACGGCGGAGAGAAAAGAAGATCTCTATACCCAAGGCCGGATAGTCGAATCCAACTATGTCAAATTCAATCGGGCCTAGCTGCTCAATGCGCTACCGGGATACTACGTGGCTGTGGCGGCCCACCACAAGATAGAATCAAGGAAAACCACCTATCACTATAAGACATTTTTTACCCAGGAAGTCGTCGAGCGTACAGCAGTCAGAGTCGATCCCGGAGCCATTGCATATATGGGCGACTATGTGGTCAACCAAGCCGGCGACTTAATCAATCCCGATGAAGCTCAAATAAATTTTGGCTCTTCTCCTTGGTGAGTG
>PLBR01000189.1 GCA_003135435.1 Nitrospira sp.
GCCTTGGTGGTGCTCACCTGCGCGAGCGCGGCACTGACCGCGGTGTTAAGCCGCCTGCGGACGCTAAACGCATGGCTGATGACCTTAGGATCTTTCGGGCTTTCTATATTGCTCGTCCAGACCCCGTATCTGGCCCGGTGGCTCCATCTTGAGCCACTCCACTGGGATGATTGGGGGATTGCCATTATCGGCGGATTTTTCTGTGTTCTGCTACCTCTGGCCATCTGCCAAATCCGCATTCCGCGGTCTCGCACCAAAGCCTGAACGCATCCGTCAACTCCTAGTCGATACTTGAACTGGGTGGCGTCTGTGTAGCATTCGCATACAGTACGTCCTTAGAAGAAGTCCTCGCCCCCCGCTTGGGGCGCGATCTGTTCACAACTCCTCAAACTGTCCTCAGCTGTCCTATTTTCTCACGCATGGAATCCGAACCAGGCACCTCCAGTGCCCAGGTTCGTGAGGGCCAGGGAGCCAGACAGGACGCGAAGCATGAAAGTGATGTGCTAAATTTGTGCTCAAAATCCTCACAAACGACCGAATTAGATAGAAGCAATGGAATCAGTAGAATGCCAGCAAGCCAATGATTTTCAAATATACACGGGGAAACCTTCGCAACATCGAGCTGTTCGAATCATTATCCGTCTGCCACTCTTAATCAGCGGGCCGTAGGTTCGACCCCTACACGGCCCACCAAAAATCAACCACTTACATAGCTCCCCCCTTCCAGCCGGTCTCCGTGTAGGCACAGTGTAGGCAGTCAAACAGAGAAAATATATTTTTCTGTCCCTCTCCTGCTGGGCCTCAAATCTACATCAATGAGGCATTTCTCAATGTTCTCACCCAAGGTATGTGTGGTCTCTCTCCGAGAATAAAAGTCCAAAAGCATTGAGCCAAAAAACGCGCGCTCCGTGCCAATCCCAGCAGGATTGAACGCAAGTCATGAGAATGAATGGTTCCATGTGCTTATTACTTTGACTCCGGTTAGCTCTTTTGCCACTCTCCCGAAATGGGGCGACCGGGTTATCCCAAGAACATGCGGGAGTTCCGTCAGCGATTTTCGACCCCCGAAGCCTGTCGCGCATACCTGGTTCAATGCCGGTGGCCAGATGGCTTCGTTTGCCCGACATGCTCGGGTAAGAAAGCGTGGCTGAATCAGAACCGCTACGTCTTCGAGTGCCAGCCATGCGGACGACAAACTTCACCGACCACTGGTACGATCATGCACCGTGCTCACTTGCCGATCCAAGAGTGGTTCTGGGCAGCCTACTTGGTTTCGACTCACACGCCTGGAATCAGTGCATTGCCGCGACAGCGACAGCTTGGGATTGGCGGTTATCAGAACGCCTGGCACCTGCTCCATCGGCTGCGCAAGGGGATGGTCAATGACAACCGCACAAAAATCTCAGGGCTTGTCGAGGTGGATGAAACACACATCGGAGGACCGGTAAAAGGCAAGAAGGGCCGAGGAGTTGCCGCAGGAAAACATAAAAGCCTCGTGGTCGGAGCGGTGGAAGTTCTGGTCTACACCGATGTCCAGGGCAAGCGCCGAGAACGCGCGGGCCGGCTCCGGCTAGAGCCGATTGCCGATGCCAGTGGGATGGCGCTGGGCGCGTTTCTGACGCACCACGTGGAAGGCGACAGCAACGTACGAACCGACGGGTGGCGTGGTTACTCGGAGTCAGCCCTGGAAGAGTACACACATCACGTCCGCGTCGTCGGTGATCCCAGTCAAGCCCCTCGACGCTTTCCCCACATCCACCGCGTGTTCAGCAATCTCAAGGCGTGGCTGAACGGAACGCATCACGGTGTTGAGCCCAAGCATCTTCCGAGCTATTTGGATGAGTGTGTCTTTCGCTTCAACCGGCGCAAGACCCCGATGGCCGCCTTTCAAACCGTGCTGGGAATCTCGGCACAGAAAAGCCCCATTGCTCTCACCGAATTGATGTCACCGGAGTCAAAGTAATAAGCACATAACATCATTCACCACGCTGGGGGATCGGAACCCTTCGCTGTAATTCGAAAAGATTTCCAGCCACGACACCGGTGTCAGTGCTATCCCGGCTTTCGGACTCCAGACACCTGTGTCAGTTGTTGGAACTGAACTGGTGGCAAGCTGGTTGTTGACGTCATACCAGAAGTGGTCGTAGCGGGTTCCTCCGGTCAGCTTTACCCATGAGACTGGTTGAAATTGAACCTGAATATATTCTCCCAATCCCTGTTCGATATAATTGAGATTTACCACGTCCGGCCCGCTGGCAATGCGACTCACCGTGGGCATTTGCGTCACTCCCACTGAATCGTTTCGGAAGTTGGTTCCCACCATTACTTGAGCCGGGAAGAGATCCAACAGGCGAGAGGTCCAAGTTTTTCGGATGGTGAATCCTGCGGTCGTGCGGTCTTCGTTCTGCTCCCGTTGCCCACCGCCGAAATCGGCAAAGCGAACAAAGACATCATGATTCACAAACCCCGTTACGGTAACGGCCTGGTCTAGATCGCCCAAGAGATAGTTGACTACCACGTTTTGGAGTTCTTTATTGCCGCCATCCGATGTATTCACTGCTGTCTTTGGGCTCAACGCCCCAGACTGCACCAAGTCTCGGCTGATATACCCCGGCGCGCCCCAGTCCCCGCCGTAGAATTGCGTTCGAATGGTGAAATCTCCAAACTTGGTCGGTGCGGTCACCTTGCCGAAGAAGTTGTAGCGTTGATACCCTTGGTTGTCGCGGTAGCCATCGCTCGTGTAGCCCTCAGCCGCCAAATAGGGCACAATCGTGCCTTCTTTCGCACGGGGTTGGCTATAGGTCATCATTCCGCGGCCCGTGTTAAAATATCCACCGTAGCCCTTCACTTCTCCGGTAGAGTCAAACCGCTTCGTCACGATATTCACCGACCCCCCCAAATTGGAGTCTCCATACAAGGCGCTGACGGGGCCTCGGATCACCTCCAATCGCTCCACCGTTTCAGGAATCAAGATGTTGAGATCGGCATAGTTCGGCGTATGGATGCTGGACACCTCATTCATTGGTACGTCATCAATAAAATACGCCACATCGCGGCCATGCTCGAGGTCTGTAAAGCCGCGGATGGCGATCCCATTCCCGATCCCTCCCTGCCCAAAGTTGTTCACATTGAAGCCAGGTAGGGGACGAAATAAATCTACATAACTGTTCACAATCGGGGTTCGTTGGATCGCTCCGGTATCGAGAATCGTGGTCGCCGCTGGTAATCCCACGGGGTCAGCGGTCACGTCTGTTCGGGAAAGAGGTTTCCCCTGCACTACGACTTCTGGGATCTCAACCGGAGCCGAGTCTGCCTGCTCGTCTGCCGCAAGCGCGACCACCACCACATGAGGGGAAGCGAGCCACAACGCCCATGTTCCCATCACGATCATACGACCGAGCAACGTGCTCATCGACCCACCCCGTTCTTGTTCCCTGGTGGGTCAATAGTAAACCCACGAGGATCTGTGAATGGCTGTGTGAGCAGCCGGCACAGACCCTCGTGGCCTGGCAACAACTATGCAATGGAATGATCCGGCTAGGCCTGCCGGACTGAACTGACCAAGGAACGGACTCGGGACAGAGACTGCGTAATCAACACCTCAAGGGTACAGGGCCCCGCGCCCACAATTTCCACGCGAGCCCGATTGAGGGGCAGCAGGACCTTCGTGGCCCGTGCGCCGAGAATGGCGTGCACGATCTCCGGTGTCACCTCACCGAGCATCGCGCCTGGCAATACCAAATTCAACGAGGTGATAATCACGTCCACCGTCTGCAGCGTGCCGGCGATCGCGCGAGGCCCGACCCCCACCTGCGTCGCGCCGGCCCGTTTCATCGCCGCCGCCGCCGCAGTGTTGGTCCCCAACGCGACAATGCTATGGCCCTGACCGAGTTCCGACTGGAGTCCTGTGACCAGCCGAGATCCAAGGCCTCCGCCCCGCCCGTCGATGACACACACGCGCATGGCCTACACCAGACCCTTACCGGTTGTTGTCATGGTGAGTTTGCCATGCTTCACACCCTTGACCGATACCAAAGCCTCCGCCACCTTTCTGATCTCAGACCCTTTCCCTTT
>PLBR01000084.1 GCA_003135435.1 Nitrospira sp.
AAGAGCGTATCGTTCCTGATGCTCCCTCGTGACTTTCGGTATGCGGTGCGGGTCTGATACCTGTGGCAGTGTGAATCAGACACGCCCGAAGACCTCGCTACAGATCTTTAAAGTGGCACACCGACAACGAAATAGCATTTGGCTGCCTTAGGGCTTAAACGATTTCCCCGGACATCCATCGAGCGAATCGACTAGTTCGTTGAAAGCGAAGCCGATAGAAATTATTCCTGTAGCTCCCCTTTTGTTCATGTACCTGTACTTGGAAGATGTAGTCTTGGAAGAAACATGGAGATATTGTTCAGCTGGCTCGGACATGATTTGGTCTACTTCTTCTCTTGTCATTCCCCGCACCAGATATTTACATTTCTTCTCTAAGGCACGGGCTAGCTCATCTTCCTTCGCCAATCTGGCCTTTGCTCGTTTGGATATTTCCTTTAACTGGGCCGCTTGCGCATCAAGTTTATTCTCTGTGTCTTTAATTCTCCTAAAAAGTGGTTCTGCGATACTCTTGTCTTTGGTGGAATTGTTATTCATGGCTGGACTGGCGAATGAGATTGAGGTGGGCTGGCTGTCTTTAACCTTTGCCGACAGTTGTTGTAGGAGTTGTTCCACTTCCGTATGCGCTTGCTCAATCCTTCGAGCTTTCGCTCCCAAGCTTTCCTGTAGCCGAGACACGGAATCGAGGGTTTCCTGAATCTGTCGGTTCTGTTCTTCGAGACGCTTATATCTATTTACCACCGCTTGTTGCACAAGTTGAAGGTCTCGCTGCGACTTATCAAATGCTTGCTCCTGTAGACGTGTTTGTTCTTGTACGTGTCCCTGAATCTCAATCAGTTTCTTGGCGGGAACGCGCAACAGTTGATAGACCGTAATCATACCGATTGGGTTGGGTTCTTCTTCGAACGTCATCTGAGTTTCAATCACCAATCCTTTCGCTTCAACGTCGGTGACTTGCGCAAAGTTCATCAATTCGACCTTGGCATTCTCAAACGCTCGCTTTCTGCCCTCCTCGACCGTGGCCGCATGGGGGGCAATTCCGACTACGAACAAGTCTTCTCCTTCCATAAAGGATGATTGTTTTGTCCAGAATGGCCGCTTATTCGTTTCTGCCCCCTTGATACTCTTCTCTGAGTAGGTCTCGCCACCAGGGAGCCTCTTGAGCTCGTCGGCGGTGGCGGTGTTGATGTCGAGAAGGTCAGCTTTCTCAGTGGCGGCAATGACGAGGCTTGAACTCAGCGGGGCGAAACTAGCGGTACCGACGACGGCGAGCAGCAGGAATACGGCGACAAGCACGCGCAGACGGGTCATGATCATGCCTCCTTCATTTGTGTGAGTTCGCTCCTCACATCTCGAACCTGGTTCTCGATCTTCCTGGTGATCACCTGCCCCCGCCGACTGAACCGCAAACATACGGCGATCCTCGACCGAGTAGCGCTTGATGACCCACCGCTTGCGCACGAGGTCTTTCACCACCTCACTCAGTGTCGGCAGTCTCAGGCGTAACGCGGTTGCGGCGTCCGTCACTCTGGCATCCATGTGCCGTTGCAGATAGAGGAGCACGCCTGCTTGGAGTGGGGTTATCCGGATCGACTCCAGACTTCTTCTGAAGTCACCTTCCAACCGCAACAGCAGTTCAAGCTGCGTGGGGCCAGTTTCATTTTGGTCTATGTGTGTGCCCCTCTGCATGTTACGGGCTCCTTGTCCTGGGCGCATTGTAGGAGCGTGGTGCATGCCGCCACAGGGGCCATAGGTGGGGACTTTATCCTACGGAAGACAAAGCTGTCAGACGCTAGGGAGGGGCCAGCCATACGAATTGGCGGGTCTAGGGAGAAGGGGATAATATCACGCCACTGACGCCAGGCGCAGTCGTTGGGTAGAAGCTCTTCAGAGTGATGATAAGGACTTCCTCTCCATTACTCCCAAAGCCAATCCACTCATCTTCATCAGGTGGTCTTTCGAATCTATGCTCCCACTTCAAGCCATCCGAATCAATATACGTGCTGACTGTGCCGAAGAACTCCGTCACTCCTTCCCCTTTACGCTGGTTCACCAACTTCCATGTCTTGTGGATAACCGGGTGCCTGCTCGTGCCCTCCTTTAGGGTAACCAGCACCAATGAACTGCAATGGTGACCATGAAATTCCGTGGATCTATCTGGACCGCAACAGTTTGGCGGTTGCCGGAACTGTAGTCCGCAATGGCAACGCTTTGCTGCTCGTACCAGTGAAAGTACCGACAGTGGTCTTGAGGAATCCAGGGGGTTCAATCCTTCCGAAATGCGGGTGCTCGATTGTTAGTAGTTCCGCTGCACTCGAAATGTGAGCGAGATCCATAATGACTTCCACAGAAATGGTCCAAAGAGGTCCATTCTGGGGGGGGATACGAACAAAGGCGCAAGCGCCGCGGGCGGAAAATGGTTGTATCTCAGCTCAGCACTACCTCGTTGAAGATGCCACCGGAGAAACGGTAGAATTTCCAACTATGGCTCTTTCGCGCTCTCCTTTTATCCGGTTCGGTGCCTCGACGTGGATCTATTAAGGCTGCCAAAAAAATTGGACATCTCGGAGATGAGTCAGCGAGGAAGCACAGGAATTTATGCGAACGACGAATCCAAAACGAAGCGACTGTCTCCTACCGAAAAGACGAGCGACTTTGAGACAAAGGATGCGAAAGATATGCGGGCTTCAGCAGCGAGAATGCTCGATCAGGCGAACGAATTGTAACCATTCAACACTCAAGAGGAGATTATCATGACAACCTTATCGAGACCGGGCGTTCCTGTCGGGGGGTTCAAGACCGTCGGACAAATTCATGCCACGAACAATCTTGTATTTCAACGGAACCAGAATGCGATGGGAGTGGCCGTCGAATTACTGGCTACACACACGGCGGGAGCTCCGGTGGTGGATGAACTGGGCGAATTCATCGGGTTTGTCAGCGAGTTTGACATCCTTCGTGTACTTGAAGCGAAGAAGGACTTGAACCAGTTGACGGCAGAGGATGTCATGGCCAAGGAGCATATCTCGGTCACGAACGACACCAGCATCGATGAGGCCGTGAGGATCATGGAAGAGAAACGACTCCTCAACCTGCCGGTCAAGACAAACGGCCAGGTGACCCATTCGATCACGCGACATGATCTGCTGCGGGCCTGGATCGGCCTTGGAATAGCTAACGAAACCAATGTTGACTAGTCAGGATGCTTCTGTTCGAGAGGACCGACGCCGTTGAAGATGTCCTATGAAGCCGCCAAAAAGCGAGGCGAGCCATATGCCAAGATCGTGGGGGAGTTTCCGTAGATGCGCCGAGAGACGGTGCAATTGGTGCGACAGGCCGTCAGCGAAGGCCGCCGCGCCTATGTGCTGGTCAACAATCGTGCTGAGGGGAATGCGCCACTGACGGTGCAGGGAAGTGCCTCGCTGACCGCTCAAGGACTTTCGGAGATGCTACGCGGCTAGAGGCCTTTGGGTCACAGATTCACCACAGAGACTGCAGACATAGTTGTCCGTCAAATAACCCTGTTCATTCGATTCCAACTCCAGGATCAAGTGCTCACAGGGTCTTCGATATACTCGCTGTTTCCATTTCACTTGTCGCGTAGCCGCTTGACTCATCGTCATCATGTGTCCCCCTATCTGACCCTGAATGATTGAACGCCTCCGAACCCTTCAGTTCTACATCTGTAAAATCTTCCAGGCCTATGTAGGTAAGACCGTTCAACGCGATGCGGTTCTCTTTGGCAAATGCCTTTGCGTCAGCATAGCTATGGAACCTAGCCCCTTTCGATCTCATTATGGTTGGGTATCCATCCCGGGCGATGTAGCAAGCGCCGGAGGCTACCTGCAGCTGAGGGACAGTGAATAGCACAAACACCAACTCTTTCGTCTTCGCCATACTTCCCATCTCCCATTTGCAGTGAGGTGCTCGTGTACACACACATACTGCACAGCAATGTGTCGCGTGCGAACTAGGAAATGCCCTAGTTTGGTCAGAAGTGATTATCTGATACACCGATTCAGCTGTAGCCGTTAGAAGGCGCAGCAAGTCGTGAGGTGCAGCCAAGGTTCGGTCAGACGCTCCTGTGTCGCTAGAACCGCACGAACTTCCGCGAAGGACATTGAGGAGGCCAAGGCAGTGGCCAAGCAAGCGGCCTTTGTTGACCTTAGCTGGTGAACACATACAGCGCTCTAGTTGGTAGCGGGATGGCTAGGCCGTCCGTGGGGAGGTGTCAAGGCGCTCAGGCGCGTTTAGGATGGCGAGAGTGACCTTTGGCTGTCACCTCTGTCCACAANNTAGACGTTCCGGACGAGATGATGTGAGGGGAGATGGTGGTGAGTCTTGTTCCGTGCGAGCCCACCGGTTCGAGTTTTTCTACTCCCGGTTTCACTCCCGGTTTGCTCCCGGTTTTACTCCCGATTCCAGGTCCACCTCAATCTCGCTCAATCACACTCGTTCAGGGAAAATTGCTCATAGTTTCAATGCGAGTATCGTTCACGATCTCACTCCATCTCACTCAATCCCTATCCCCACCGATCGCCCTTTTAAGGCGAGGTACATTAATTTAGCGCACCTGTTTACGGAATACCGAAGATGAAAGAGATGAACCTATGTCAGCACTCGGTGTTTTTGAGCTCTTTTCCCAGTTTGTTGCCTTAGGCAACTGCCTAAGGCAACACCTGTGCACAGGAATGATTCTTCGCTGACGATAAAAGGAAGGGTGTGGACTGATCGTTCAATGTGATACGTCAGACGGGCTGATTGGTGAGAGTGACTCCCATTTTGCGTAGAAGGGAATTCTCGTTTGTAGCGTTTCTAGGATCCGAGCACGGTTGTGTGTGTAGAAGAGCTCGAGTGTCTCGAGACGCTCATCACCCTTCTCGCTTTTGAACCAGTCTTTCCGATCGTGCCATTCGCCATTGAACGTCACCTCCAACGCTTTCGGGAAAAACAGCCTGCCTAGAAGTCCCATGTGCGGTCGTCCGCTCACCTTCTCGAAGTAATTCCGCAGGTCAAACACGGCATTCCATAACGCCTCATCCCGTCGGCGATGGTTGGGATTGGGGCCACGGGGCTCCATCTTGAAGAGATTCTTCTGTAATACTATCTGACGTCGGGCCTTCCAACATTCATTCGAGATCACCTTCCAATAAAACTGCCACTTGGTCCCCCAATCCCTCTGCGTCCATCGTTTGATCTTCTTTTGATAGGCCGCTGACTCTTTCTCTGCGGTGAAGTCCACGTCCGTCCCACCAATCACCCCGTGCCAGGCCATGACAAGCTCGACAAAATGGGGATTGGCTTTTATTCCCTCGATTTCCTTCCGAAGTGTGTCATCCATTGCCGTGTCCAAAAAATGGAGCCTTCCACCCCATAGGCATCGAGTGCGTGAAATGGTCTACTCGACGCAGCGCACAGATCCGTGCTGGCGGCATGTCCACCCTACACCACTCGCGTCGGATCTGACAAGCCGTTATCTCGGAACATATGAACCCCACGTGCCGGCTCATACACGCTGTAGGGTGAAAGGAGACACACATGGCCATTTGCACATTCTGCACTCAGGAGTTTGGAAATTCGCAAGCGGTGAAAGCGCATCTTCGAAAATGCCGGACCTATCTGAAATCCAAAGAGGACACCAAGAGTTCGACTTCACCACCAATCAATCCCTCGCCGGCCCCTGCATGGGCGACCGCCCAGGGCTCACCCGTGTCAACTCCGCTGACGACGCCGTCCGATCTTGTAGCCCACCTTATGGCCCAGATGACTGCTCAGCTGGCTGGCCCTAATGAGGCCACCCGGTTGAAGCAGAAGCGGGAGTCGTTGCTCGCAGGGTTATGCACCACTCTCGTGGATTGGTATTGTCCGCTGGAGAGTGTCGTCACCGCGGAAATGGCTGTAGCGGCGAAGGTCGCGATCCGCGACGAACTCGGCACGGTGGCGATCGGCGAAATGCCCCCAGCCGAGCTGACGCTACGTGGCACCGCGATTCGAAATCGCATCTTTGCTCCCTACGTGCGGAGGCACCAAGAGCAGGTGGCACGCCAACACGAGCGGCAGCAGCACGACGCACAGCGACGGGAACAGGAATCCGGTATCCAGGCACGTCATGCTATACGCAAGGCCGCCCTCATCGAACTGGGCATCACCCGGGCGTTGGGGTCGGCCTCGTCACGAGGCATCCCCCGTCGCGTCCTCGCGGTTTTGGAATGGGAGGTCCGTGCGCGGCTCGAGGCCTTGCTGGTTGGCGACGAGACCGAGTCACAGGTCGACGAAACAATCGAAGCGGCGATCGACCGACCGCTTTTGGCGTGGGAGGCACGGGTTGAACAAGTTCAGAGCGCCAAACGCGAGCGCATCGTGGATCACTGTCTCACGGCTGCCTTGCCAGTCGTGGAGGCGGCTGTGCCGTGGGTACAAAAAGTCGTTGTGAACTACCTCTGTGAGACGCTCGGCATGCCGCCGTCGCCGCCGCCGTCTTCCGCGCGTGAGGCGAGTGCCTCGCCCACGAACGAGGCGGCCTCCGAGAGCCCCGATGCCCCGACGCCACCCCCGGTGCGACGGCGTCGGGCGTATCCAGTCTCTCCACCCATGGATTGTAAGGAGGCCATTTCGCCCAGCGAGTCGGCACCATCGACGTTGACAGAAAGCAGGACTGGCACCAGTTAATTCCTATGGCACTCCCGATTGTTAAAGAGGTGTCGGCGTGGCTTCAGGTGAAGCAGGCGGCAGTTTATGGGTGGGTGGCCGAAGGGATGATGCCGGCGCTGAAGATCCAGAGGCTCCGCTGCTTTCAGCGGGAGAAGATCGAATCGTGGCTGGATGGGTGTCAGATCGAGCCGCCGAACCCGTCGCGCCCGGTACGACGATTACGAAGCATCGCTCAACCTTTTCACACGCCTGCACCAGGTCGGGCTC
>PLBR01000253.1 GCA_003135435.1 Nitrospira sp.
AACAAGATGGATCTGGTCGGCTATCGCCAGGATGTGTTCGACGGGATCGAAAAAGAATATCGAGAGTTTCTTGGGCAGTTCAAGGCGGTTCCACAGCAGATCATTCCGGTCAGTGCCAAGCTCGGAGATAATATCGCCAACCGGAGCGAGCAGATGTCCTGGTACAGCGGCCCGACGGTGCTGGACGCGCTCAGTGCTTTTCGGAAGGAACCGGGACGATCTGAACAGCCGCTTCGCCTGCCGGTTCAGGATGTGTACAAGTTCGACGCCCGCCGCATCATCGCCGGACGCGTGACGGCAGGGCAATTGAAGGTCGGCGATTCTCTGGTCTTCTCACCGTCGAACAAACGGGCGACGGTCAAATCTATTGAAGCGTTCAATAGTGATCCCCCGCCAGTAGAGGGTCATGCAGGCCAGTCAGTCGGTGTCACACTCGATGAACAGATCTTTGTCGAACGAGGAGAGGTCGCTTCGCATCAGGAGCAACTCCCGCTGGTGTCGACGGCCTTTCGAGCGAATGTATTCTGGCTGGGCCGGAAGCCGTTGGAACGGGGGCGGCGATACCAGCTCAGAGTGGCGACGAAGGAAGTGGATTGCGAAGTGGCCACCATTCACCGGATCATCGACACGATGGATCTGGCCCAGCAGCAAGGCAGCAGCGTGGTGAACAGGAATCAGGTTGCTGAATTGACGATTCGGGCTAAAGCGCCAGTCGCATTCGACCTCTCAGCCTCGTTTGAGGCGACGGGCCGGTTTGTCCTCGTGGATGAGTATGACATTGCCGGTGGCGGTATCGTGACAGAACTGGTCCATGACGATCAGGAGTTTCTCCGCGAAGAAGCTCGGCAGCGCGATTTTGCCTGGGTGAAGGGTGAGGTCGGCGTCGAGGATCGCGCGCAGCAGTATGGTCACCGAGCTGCCATTGTGTTGGTGACCGGGGGGCGACATACGGGGAAGTCCTTCCTTGCCAGGAGCATTGAGGCCAGGCTTGTGGCAGACGGCCGGCATGCGTACTTGCTCGATGGAGGGAATCTCCGCCGCGGACTTGATGCAGACCTTTCTGAAGGAGAACGAGGCCAGGCAACCGAGATGGCTCGCCGTTATGGCGAAGTGGCAAGGCTGCTTGTCGATACTGGGTTGATCGTGGTCTCGACGACTAATCCCTTCGGCATGGCCTATGTCGAGGCGGCACAGGCTATCAGGACGCTCGTCCACCCGGTTCCAGTCATCGCTATTCACATGAGCAAGGCGCCCGAAGAAGTCCCGCCCAATACGGATATCGTGCTGTCAGGCCCGGCAGACTTTGATGCGGCCACTCGTCGAATTCTTGAGGAACTCAAGCGCCGTGGAGTCCTGGCACAGGCGATCGGGGCGAAGCCGACCTTTCAGTATTCGATCTAGCAGGATGCTGAAAAAGNNATCAGCCCCCATCCCTAAAGAGATATCGAGCAAGCTTGGAGGGAGCATTTATATCGTTCGATGCGCGCACCCGAGGATCGACCAGGCTGCCCTTGAAAAAGAGACGAGGAATTGGGAAAACGCGCGCAGTTGGGATCCTCCCGCCCACCCCTTATGAGGACGAGGATGATCTATACCCATGTCTTCAACCGTGGACCGGCGGACGTTCGCAGTCAGCTGGATGGACGTTGAACCCCTTTACTGAGGTGCTGTGATGCGGATCCGCTTGAACATTGTTAAACCGCCCAAGAAATATGCGCACGGAGCATAAGAAAGGGATCGACGAGATTGCCGTTTTCTTTCGCTTTCTCAAGGAGGCGGACCTCCCTATTGCTCCAGAAAGTGTCGAGAAGAGAGTTCCTCCCGAGCCTGATCTCGTATGCGTCCACGCCTCGGAAGGAGCTGTGGCTTTTGAGCTTGTGGAGTTGTGCGACCCAAATCTTGCGCGGGCCTTCGCCAAGGCAGACGACGGCTACATTCGCACTTCCGACCCATCTGCTCGAATTGTGGCGAAGAAGCTGCGGCGGCGGAAGTACAGGACTGCCCTCCCTATAGAACTTCTTTGTTACACGGCCGGCCGAATCATCACGACCGACAATGTGATTCTGCCGACGATCAAGCCCTTTCTGCGCTCCTGGCGGCATACGTTTCGCAGGGCTTGGCTCCTTGGTCGAAAGGGCGTGTATCCGATATGGAAATTGGAGTAACAATCGCGTGCGGCGTGTGCGTGAACGTCAATCTTCCTAAACCTGCCGCTGACGTGCGCGGCGCTCATGAGAATCGCTAGGCCGCGAAAAGGAGTGCCATCCAATGTCTCTCGANNCGATGTAGTCGCGTCCGAAAAGAGGCGTCTGCACGAGTTCTACGACAAGAGTGACGCAAGCATTGCAAGCCAAATCGAAATCATGCGTCCGGTTATTAATGCACTCGAAGCCCTCCGAGGAGAAGTCTCTGACGTGAAAGGTTTAACGATAAGTAGTGCTAGTCACGGACACATGGCGACAATCGAGATAAAGGGCGGCGCCTCCACCCAAACGCTTTCAATCTCTACGTCCTACGACAACTCACAATTCGAGATACAAGAGAGAACGAGTTACTCGTTCGATGCCGAGACATCGGAGTTGGCGCACAGGTTATCGAGGGCCGAAGAAGTTATCGAGTGTGTGGTTGAAGCTGTCGGCAAGCATGTCGCCTCAACGGAGGTCTTGGGCGAGCGTCGGAAGTAGCCTATGAATCACGAGAACAAGATGCGGTTTAACCATCCGGTCAACGGCGACGGGCCGCGAGCGGCCCGCGCGTTACCGGCACGTTATGCGAATTGAAGTATGGGTCTCGTGAGACTGACTAAGTTCGAGGTTGCCGAGAAACAACTCGCAAAGGCGATCGAGTTGTTTTGCGCGCAAGAGCCACTGCCAGCTATTACGCTGGCAGGCGCCGTGGAGGAGATACTTGGGAAACTCGTGAAGGATGGTGGCGGCGATAACGCCCTTGAGGAAGAGGTGAAGGATCTGTGCGACCTCTATCAGACCGTGTTTGGTCACTCCGGCGATCCAAAGGCTCTTGCTGACCTGATGAACAATCCAAGAAACGAACTTAAGCACCGCATGTCTGGCAACCCTTTGGAGCTCAACCTGGAGGAAGAAGCCGTTAACTTGATCCAGCGGGCAATCGACAACTTTCAGAGGCTGCGACCAGGTCCTAATGCAATGTTCCAGCGATTCGAAGATGAGGCGGCGGCCTGGTACCGCCGATTCAGTGAACAAATCGCATAACAACGCGCTCCAGCCGACGTCTCCACCGCCGCTGATGAGCAACGTTAGGCATCGGAATGTGCGCCATCCGGCGGACTGGATGTGTGGAGTTTGACTCCCCGGAAATCCCTGTGTTACGGTCAACCTCTGTGTATTCGCACAGTTAGCGAGAGGTTCCCGTTATGGCGGTTGAAAAAGATCTGAAGGCCATTCTTCGCAATTTGAAGTATTCAGACGACGCCAAAGTACTCGAGCAGATTTCTGAAAATACCAAACAGGTCCATGCTCGCATGGCCGGCATTAAGCATAAGCTGGTGGTCATGAGCGGAAAAGGCGGCGTGGGTAAGAGCATGACAACGGTCAACTTGGCGTTGGCCTTTGCACGGCAAGGAGCGAAGGTCGGACTCTTAGACGTGGATCTGAACGGACCTTGCGTGCCTCGCATGTTGGGTATGCACGGCCAGTCGTTGACTATGAGGCCTGAGGGCGCGATTCCCCCGGTCGGGCCGCTCGGGGTAAAAGTTGCATCGATGGACTTCTTCTTGGATGATGCATCGCCGGTTCGTTGGAAAGGGCCTATGGATGTCAGCCCAGTGTGGTTGGGACTGATGGAAATGAATGTCATTCGAGAATTCTTGGCCGATGTCGTCTGGGGTGAGCTCGATTATCTGTTGGTCGACCTGCCTCCCGGGGCCGCTGCGGACAAGCCGCCGGTCATTGCCGGGTTTATTCCTGACCTGGCAGGAGCGATTGTCGTCACGACGCCATCAGAGGTGGCATCGGATGTGGTGCAGAAGTCGGTCACCTATGCCCGCGACATAGGTATCAAGGTCATGGGCATGGTCGAGAATATGAGCGAGTATCGCTGTCCTTCTTGTGGTGAAGTGAACGAGTTGTTCGAAGGCAACACCGAGGCGATGTGTGAGATGCTGGACCTGCCGTTGCTCGGACGGATTCCATTCGACCGGAAACTCGCGCGCACGTTCGACAAGGGAGAGCCATTGCTCGACGAAACGTACCCGACGATTCAACGGTACCAGGAAATTGCCGGGCGCATCAGGACGCTCATCGATTACAAGAAGGTGCTGGCCGATAAACTGTGATGTCACGTACCAAAGAGGAGACGCCATGAAATTTGTGTGCCTCAACTGTGAAACCTACATGAACTTTGAGAAGGTGGAGAAGCCAGGGGAGGGCACGCTCGGCGTGTTCTTCGGCTGTCCGTCTTGCAATGCCAAGTTCTCGATGGTGACGAATCCAGGTGAAACCCAGATGGTCAGTTCTCTCGGGGTGAAGCTGGGTGGGCGTACTGTTGAGGCCGAGCCTTTTGAGATGACGCGGGGTACGCTGAAAGACGAAGCAGTCGCAGGCGCTGGTCAGATGGCGGCGTATTTAAACGAGAAGATCCAAGGTGGTCAGCCGGCGGTAGCAGCAGCTACGGCTGCACCGGCAGCCAAGCCTGGAGAGAAGTCCGGCGGCGGTTGCCCCTTTTCCGCGATGGTGGCTGAAATGGGACTCACCTCAGGCGGTAAGCCCAGCGATGCTGGAGCGGCGACTACAGAGTTTGCCTGGTCGGCTGATGCGAAGGAAAAGCTCGACCGCCTTCCCTCATTTGTCAAGCCGATGGTGCAGAGCAGTGTGGAGGCCTTTGCTCGCAAACAGGGGTACCAGACGATCACGTTGCAAGTGATGGACGATTCCAAGAGCGAATCGAGCAACGGGATGACCTGGACGCCTGAGGCTGAGAAGCGGCTTGAGAATATTCCAGACTTCATCCGTCCAATGGCTCGCAAAGAGGTTGAGCGGGTGGCGAAGGAACGCGGGATGGCGACCATTACGGCTCAAGTGATGGATGACGCGAAAGATAAGTTCATGAAGTTCATGTAAGTATTGCACCGTGCGAGTGCGCCAACAAAGGCCCATCCAGTTCTCTGGATGGGCCTTTCAATTAGAGAGGCCACGAAGCTCGGCCAGCGGTTCTATCGCTGGTCACCCTCCCGCATAATTGACACCTTTCCAAACCCTGTGCTACGAGTACAAGCTCTTATTGATTGAGATCACATTCTTGCGCGGTCGGTCCCCCATGAGTCCGGCTGCATGGAGTGAGCATGGGTGGACATAGCCATTGGGCGACGGTTAAACGGCACAAAGGGGCCATGGATGTCAAACGCGGGAAGATCTTCACAAGGATTATCCGCGAGGTGACGATTGCGGCGCGTACAGGTGCCGACCCGGATGGTAATCCGCGGCTTCGATTGGCTATCTTGAAGGCCAAAGAAGCCAATATGCCTGGTGATACGCTAAAAAAAGCCATTCAGCGCGGCACGGGGGAATTGCCCGGCGTGGCCTATGAAGAATTCCATTTGGAAGCGTATGGTCCTGGAGGGACCGGCGTATTGATGGAAATCACGAGCGACAACCGCAATCGCACCGTCGCCGAGCTGCGCAATCTCCTCACGAAAAATCACGGCAATATGGCGGAAGCCGGCGCCGTCTCCTGGCAGTTTCACAAGAAGGGACTGCTCACGATTGAGAAGGGCACAGTCGATGAAGATACGCTGTTGTCTCTCGCGCTTGATGCGGGAGCGGAGGACGTGAAAGTGGGCGAGAAAAGTTTTGAAGTCATCACGGATCCGCACCACTTTGAAGCCGTGAAGAAAGCCCTCGCCGATGCAAAGATCCACACCGTGTTTGCGGAGGTCACCTCTGTTCCGCAGAACACGATCAGGCTCGAGGAAAAAGCAGCCGAGCAAATGCTCAAGTTGATGGAAGTCTTGGACGAGCATGACGATGTGCAGAAGCTTCATGCGAATTTTGATATTTCCGACGAGGTGATGGAGAAAGTGGCCGCCGCTGGATGAGGTGTGCGGCAGCAGCGCTGCCTGACCGTACTTTGTCCGCTGACGGCTTCAGACCGCATGATCGCCTCACTGACAGGCCGATTGGCCTTCAAGGCGCCGACCCATCTGGTTCTCGACGTGCACGGGGTCGGCTACGAAGTGTTTATTCCTCTCAGCACCTACTATGGGTTGCCTAATCTCAGCGAAAGTATCTCGCTGAGCGTTCACACCCATGTCCGCGAAGATGCAATTCAGCTCTTCGGCTTCTTGACGTCGCAGGAAAAAGATGCATTTGTGCTGTTGACCAGCGTGTCCGGCGTCGGACCAAAGCTGGCCCTCAGTGTCTTGTCGGCTCTTCCGGTGTCCGGCCTGGTCTCGGCGATTCAGTCTGGAGATGTCGAGAAGCTGACGACGGTGCCAGGGATCGGACACAAGTCGGCCAGCCGTCTTGTATTGGAGCTCAAGGATAAAGTCGAAAAACTCCATCCTGGCCTCGTGTCTGCAAGTGATTTACCCAAGCAGGGGCAAGATGCGACTTTCGACGACGCGCTGTCGGCGCTCGTGAATTTGGGTTATCGTCCACAAGACGCCAAAGAGGCGCTGAAACAGGTGAAGAAATCTAATGCTGAGTCCATCGTGCTCAAAGACATGATTCGTGAATCCCTGAAGGAACTTGCAAGGGGGTGAAGATGATAACGAGATTGATTCAACGAATAGTCCAGACTCGATTATCCATTGGGCTTGTGGTGCTCCTATTGGGGCTGGGGACCATGCCCGTGCAAGCCGAAGAGCCGAGTGAGCCGAAAAGCATTCGCAAGACCTGCGGCACATGTCCTGAAGGCTATGCGACCACAGGCGTGACCGAGTCCAAAGAGATTTGCAAGGACGGGGATCCCACCCTTGTTCAGTGTGTCCCACTGGGGGCTAATCTGTTGTCCGTCTGCGGATCCTGTCCCGAGGGCTATCGCGAAATCGGCAGCTCGTCTGTGCCGGCTCGCTGCGGAAGTCAGGATGGGGGGCGTGTCACACAATGTCAGCTGGATAAGATGGAGCTGAACCTTCCGGATCCGACCCAAGGCGGTAAGACCTGCCCGCCGGACTGCGGTGCTACAGCAACGCCTGGACAGGGTGCCTTGCCGCCTCCACCCAAGTACCTCCCAACGCCGGAGAAGAAATAAGACCACAACGAGAGAGGTCCCCTCACGATGGCCGAGCGAGTTGTCAGCACGCAGATCACGGACGAAGAGCGAAGTATCGAGACGGTGCTGCGTCCGCAGACCTTGGAGGAGTACGTTGGCCAGGAGCGGATGAAAGAATCCCTGCGGATCTGTATCGAGGCGGCGAAGCAGCGGCACGAAGCGCTCGATCACACGATCTTTTATGGCCCCCCTGGGTTGGGGAAGACCACCATTGCTCACATCATTGCTCGTGAGATGGGGGCTGCGCTCCGCTCGACCTCCGGTCTCGTGTTGGCCCATGCGGGCGATTTGGCCGCCATCCTGACGAACCTCCAAGAGCACGACGTTCTGTTCATCGACGAGATTCACCGACTCCCTGCCTCTGTCGAAGAGGCGCTCTATCCAGCGATGGAGGACTATCAGCTCGATCTCGTGATCGGCCAGGGGCCTGCAGCCAGAACGGTGAAATTGGATCTTCCCCGGTTTACGCTAGTCGGGGCCACGACCAGGGCCGGCGCCCTGACCTCCCCACTCCGGGACCGATTTGGCCTCGTCCACCGCCTGGAGTTCTATTCTCCAGCGGAGCTGCAGACCATCGTGACACGCTCGGCGGGGGTGCTCGGGATCCCGATCGATTCCGAGGGGGCGCAAGAAATTGCCGGCCGTGCTCGAGGAACCCCTCGCATCGTCAACCGGCTTATCAAACGGGTGCGCGACTATGCTCAGGTCAAGGCGGAGGGACGAATTACCCAGACTGTAGCCCAGGACGCGCTCGCATGGCTGGGCGTCGATACAGCGGGGCTCGATGAGATGGATCGTCAGATTCTTCTGACCATCATCGACAGGTTTGCTGGAGGACCGGTCGGGGTGGAATCCCTGGCGGCCGCGGTCCAGGAAGACAAGGGTACCCTCGAAGATGTCCATGAGCCCTATCTGATTCAGGCCGGCTTCCTCGAACGAACCGGTCGTGGTCGCCAAGCCACGAAGCGGGCCTTCGATCACTTCAAAAGGCCGGCCTCCTTCCTCTTCTCGTGATGCGTCTGGCCCCTGTCCGATCCTTCTGAGCGCAGATTCAAACGGACGGGGATCGTCACGCAAGCTCGTGAAACGTCGAGGGTCTCCTTGCATTGCCAGGAATGGTTCCTGTATCATTTCCCACTTAGCTTGTGCCATTCCAGCCGACGGACGGGTGACTGCCTCACTGGGCTGGAAAGAGGGGGTTAGCTATGTCCGGAGCCTTTTCCGAGTACCGGAAAGAGATCGATCGCATCGATGACGAGATCTTGCGTCTGCTGAATGAGCGGTCCAAAAGCGTCGTCGAGATCGGCAAGCTCAAGAAACAGCAGGATGCGGATGCCAATCTCCATACCCCGGCGCGGGAGGCGGCAATAATCGAGCGCCTCATACAGCAGAACACCGGACCGTTTCCATCCGAGGCGATTCGGCCAGTCTATCGAGAAATCATGTCCGCTTCTCTCTCTCTCGAAGGCCCTCAGAAGGTGGCCTACCTCGGTCCCAGAGCCACGTTTACGCACATGGCCTGCATGCAGAAATTCGGATCGTCCGCCCAATATATTCCGGTCAATAGCATCAAGGACGTATTCAATGAAGTCGAGCGGGGGCGAGCCAATTTTGGCGTGGTCCCGATCGAGAACACGACAGAAGGTGTGGTCAACCACACGCTTGATATGTTCATTGACTCCAATCTCCTGATCTATGGCGAAATTCTCCAGGATGTGTCCCATCACTTGATGTCGAAGTCTGGCGTGATGGAAGAGGTGAAAAAAATCCACTCTCATCCCCATGCCATTGCCCAATGCCGAAATTGGTTGGAAACCAACTTGCCCAATGTGCCCTTGTCGGAGGTGGCGAGCACAGCACGTGCCGCGGAACAGTGCGTGGAAAATCCTTCTGTCGCCGCCATTGCATCGGAGTTGGCGGCCCAGTTGTATGGCTTGAAGGTCATCAAGGCCCGCATCGAAGATAATATCAACAACATGACCCGCTTTCTCATATTGTCTCAGAAGCCGCCCGAGCGTACGGGAAAAGATAAGACCTCATTGATGCTTTCGGTGAAAGACAAGGTTGGAGCCCTGTACGATCTCCTCCGGCCTTTTGCCTCTCATGGCCTGAGCATGACCAAGATTGAATCGCGTCCGTCCAGACGAAAAGCCTGGGAGTACATTTTCTTCGTCGATATCGAAGGGCATATTCAGGAAGAGCGGGTCAAGAAAGCCGTCGAAGAAATCACTGGCCGCTGCCTTTTCATGAAAGTCCTTGGGTCCTATCCGGCCCACAGTTGATGCCATGCCACTGAAGGTCCATCCAGATATCACTTCCCTGAGTCCCTATGTTCCCGGGAAGCCGATTGAGGAACTCCAACGGGAACTGGGTCTTGCACACGTCATTAAACTGGCGTCCAACGAGAATCCGTTAGGCTCTTCCCCGAAGGCGCTCGCCGCGCTGAGCGAGGGGATCGCGACGCTGCATCGCTATCCTGATGGCGGCGCGTTTCGCCTGCGCGAAGCCCTGGCGGATCGTTGGAAGGTGACCCCGGAGCAGGTCATTCTCGGTAATGGATCGGATGAAATCCTGGGGCTGCTCGCCCGTACCTTTTTGGCACCGGGCGATGAAGCGGTCATGGCCGATCAAACCTTCGTCATTTACAAGATGGAGGTCACGGCAGCTCACGGAAAGCCTGTCATTGTTCCGCTGAAGCAGTGGCGGCACGATCTTCAGGCGATGGCGGACGCCATCACCGATCGGACACGGCTCCTGTTTCTCTGTAACCCCAATAATCCAACCGGAACGATGGTGTCAGCCGATGAGGTCGAACATCTGCTCTCACGCGTGCCGACTCATGTCGTCGTAGTGTTTGACGAAGCCTATTTCGAGTATGTCCGGAATCCGCAGTTTCCGGATTCTATGGCCTATGTGAAGCAGGGACGGAATGTGATCGTACTGCGGACGTTTTCAAAAATCTATGGCCTCGCAGGATTGCGAATCGGGTACGGCGTGGCGACAGCGGAGATCACCAATTTCTTGAACCGAGTCCGCCCTCCCTTCAATGCCAACAGCCTGGCGCAGCGCGCCGGGCTCGCAGCCCTCGGTGACGACGAACATGTGGCGCGGAGTCGGGCGGTGAATGAAGCTGGGATGGAGCAGATGGTCAAGGGATTGATCTCGTTCGGGTTTGCGCCGATCCCGAGCGAAGCGAATTTTGTGTATGTTGATGTCGGACGAGACGGCCGCGCGGTGTTTGAGGCCATGCTGAGGGATGGCATTATCGTTCGTCACATCGAGGGACGTATGGTTCGAGTGACCATTGGCCTGGAAGAAGAAAATAAGGAATTCTTGACTGCGCTCAAACGGGTGATCCATTCGCATTGAATACATGGTGAGGGCAACATGATCATCGTATTAAAACCAGAGGCGAGCGAACGGGAGGTCGACCACATTATCGATCGGCTTCGCGAGTTGGGACTGAAGTCACAACTATCGACCGGTCAGGAACGGACGATCATCGGAGTCATCGGCGACGATCGGATACTGCATAACCAGCCACTCACGGCCCTGCCAGGGGTTGAAAGTGTGCTGCCGATTCTCGCGCCCTGGAAGCTCGTCAGCCGGGAGTTTAAGCGTGAAGGCACGATTATCGATGTGAGCGGCGTGAAGATCGGCGGGAACAAGCTGGTCATCATGGCGGGGCCCTGCGCGGTGGAACAGCTCGAAATAACGGTCGGCATTGCCCACGAGGTCAAGGCGGCCGGCGCGAGTATTTTGCGTGGCGGGGCCTACAAGCCACGCACATCTCCCTATTCCTTTCAGGGGTTAGGGCGTGAAGGGCTAGATTATCTAGTCGAGGCGAAGAAACAAACCGGGTTGCCTGTGGTCAGTGAGATACTGGATACCCGCGACATCGAATTGTTTCTCGAGAAGGCCGACATTATCCAGATTGGCGCACGCAACATGCAAAACTTTGAACTCCTCAAGGAGGTTGGGGCGTACGATAAACCGGTGCTGTTGAAGCGAGGGCTTTCGGCTACGATCAAGGAATTTCTTCTGTCTGCGGAATACATCATGTCCCGCGGGAACCAGAACGTCATGTTGTGCGAGCGGGGGATCAGGACCTTCGAAACCCAATATCGCAATACGCTCGATCTCGCTGCGGTTCCGACTCTGAAAGAGCTCTCGCATTTGCCCGTCATCGTTGACCCTAGTCATGCCACCGGCAAGTGGAATCTGGTGGCGCCGATGTCGAAAGCTGCAGTGGCAGCGGGGGCGGATGGCATTCTGATCGAAGTCCATTCGAACCCGGAATGTGCGCTGTGCGACGGTGAAGAATCCATTAAGCCAAGCCAATTCAAGGAACTGATGCAGGGCATGCGAAAGATTGCGGTGGCGGTCGGTCGGGAACTGTAATCAGAGAGACTGTGCTTGAAGGACTCAGGATCGAGGCACGGCCTTGGTCCAGCTTGAAGAATGGCGCTGCATTTTACCCAGGTTACGATTATCGGAGTTGGGCTGATCGGCGGATCGCTCGGCATGATTCTCCGTCGAAAGGGGTTGGCGGCAAGGGTCATCGGGGTTGGGAGGCGTGTCGAAAACTTGAAAACTGCGGTCGAACTGGGCGCGATCGACCGCTACGTCGTCGACCCTAAAGACGGAGTGAGGGATGCCGACCTGGTCGTGTTGGCCACGCCGGTCGACACGTATGACCGGCATCTGAGGGAGTGGGCGTCCTGCTTGAAAAAAGGCGCGATTGTGACCGATGTCGGAAGCGTGAAGGGTCTGCTGGTGGAACAGGCTGAACGAGCCATGCCGGTCGGTGTCCATTTTGTCGGGGCCCATCCCATTGCCGGCAAGGAAAAGACGGGCGTGGCGGCCGGATCGGATCAGCTTTTTATGGGTGCGCGCTGTATCATCACTCCGACGAAAACGACGGATCCGCAGGCGCTTGAGCAGGTCCGAACGATGTGGCAGGAAACCGGCTCGGTAGTTCTCACGATGGATGCCCATCTGCATGACAAGATTCTTGGGGCGGTGAGCCATTTGCCTCATGTGGCGGCCTTTGCTTTGATCAATGCCCTGGCTGAGATTCGCGATCAGCAAATCCCCTCCCTCGATCTGGCAAGCCACTCGGGCGGCGGGTTGCGTGATACGACCAGGATTGCCGCCAGTTCGCCTGAAATGTGGCGCGATATTTTCCTCTGGAACCGCGACAATGTGGTCATGTTCATTGAGGCCTACGAACGCTCGCTGAGCCAATTGAAGCAGCTCATTCGTATGGGCGATGCCGCAGGCATCGAGAAGGAGCTTGACCGAGCAAGGCAGGAACGAGAGAAACTCTCTATGCAACCATCGGTGTCCGCGTAGCATTCCTATGGCGTCTTTTACTATTACACCAGGCCGACCGTTACAGGGAATGATTTCCGTCCCCGGCGATAAGTCTATCACCCATCGCGCCATCATCTTGACAGCCTTAGCGAACGGGGTCAGCAGGGTTGCACGCTATTGTCGAGGTGAAGATTGTCTCAATACGATGCGCGCGCTCCAGGCTCTCGGCGTACGCATCGATGAATCGGTCGAGGAATTACGTGTGTATGGCAAGGGACTCTGGGGCCTGACTGAGCCGAGCGGGCCGATTGACTGCGGGAATTCCGGAACGGGCATTCGTCTCCTAACCGGCCTGCTGGCGGGACAGGACTTTTTTACGGTACTGACCGGCGACGAATCGATTCGTCGCCGTCCAATGGGGCGGATCGTCAAGCCGTTGCGGGAAATGGGGGCAACCATTGCCGGACGCAAGGGCGGTGAACTTGCGCCCTTAGCCGTGATGGGTAGTCGCCTCCGCGCGATCACCTACGCTTCGCCGGTGGCGAGCGCGCAAATCAAGTCGGCTTTGTTGCTCGCAGCCTTGTTTGCCGAAGGGACAACCTGCATCACAGAGCCTCGTCTTTCACGGGATCATACGGAACGATTGCTCCAGTTTCTGGGTATTGCGCTTCGACGGGAAGGGACGACCTTGCTGATCGATGGACGACCGTCTGTTGGGTGGAATGCGGCGCCACGATTGGTCGTGCCGGGTGACTTCTCTGCCGCCGCGTTCTTCATCGTGGGCGCCACAATTGTTCCTGGTTCGGATGTGACGATTCAACACGTGGGGGTCAACCCGACCAGGACGGGCTTGTTGGAAGTGATGACGAGAATGGGCGCGGATATTCAAGTGCTCAATCGGCGTGAAGAGGCAGGAGAGTCGGTTGCGGACATCCGGGTGAAGTCGGCACGGCTGTGTGGGGTGACGATCGGGCCGGACTTGATCCCACAGACGATCGATGAATTTCCCATCCTGTGTGTCGCGGCTGCAGTCTCAGAGGGTGAGACGATCATCTCCGGGGCCGAGGAGTTGCGGGTCAAAGAGAGTGATCGGATTGCGACGGTGTCGGCAGAGTTGCGCACGATGGGGGCGCAGATCACAGAGAAGCCCGACGGGATGGTTGTGCAAGGACTTGGCACAACAGCGGATAACGGTCGATTGCAGGCTGCACGTGGCCATAGCCATGGAGATCACCGAGTGGCGATGTCTTTGGCCATCGGAGGCTTGACCGCATCGGCACCAACCCTGATTGACGAGACGGCTTGCATCGAGACATCATTCCCAGCGTTTCATCACACACTATTGGAATTATTGACTGAACGCCGGTGACGGCTATAATGCGGAGCCACGACGTGGGATGTGTTGCGGAGGAAAAGCAAGCAAGCCGGCTGATTGTTGCGATCGATGGTCCAGCTGGTGTCGGAAAAAGTACAGTGGCCCGGTTGTTGGCCTCTCGACTGGGCTATCTGTATCTCGACACGGGAGCCCTCTACCGGGCGATGGCTTGGGCCGTAATTGAGTCTGGCCGGGATCCGGCGGATGCCGAGGCGGTCGCCACTCTGCTACCCACTCTCTCGCTCCAGATGCAGTTCCATCACGGAGCCGCGACGGTGTTGGTCAATGGCAAGGACGTGAGCAGCGACCTTCGAACGCCCGCCGTGTCGGTCGCGGCATCGGTGGTTTCGGCAGTTCCCGCGGTCCGGGCCTGGTTGCTACCCATCCAGCGACAAATCGGACAAGGTGGAGCGGTGGTGGCTGAGGGGCGGGATATGGGAACGAACGTGTTCCCCGCGGCAGACGTGAAGTTTTTTCTCGAAGCAGATCCGACTGTCAGGGCTCAACGCCGACATTGGGAACTCGTTGCGGCGGGGCATTCCAGGGCACTTGAAGAGACGACAGCCGATCTGGCGGGACGTGATACACGAGATCGTTCCCGCTCGATCGCCCCGCTCGTTCCCGCTGAGGATGCCCGGTTCATTGACACCTCGGCGTTGTCCGTCGCGGAGGTCGTGGACCAGATGATGGCTGTGATTGCGGCCAGGTTGTGAGTTCGGTCCTCTATGGTATCCTGTGGATCATTGCCCGGTCCATCGGCTGGTTCTGTTTTCACTATCGAGTCGTTGGGGCGGTTCCCCGGACCGGTGGGTTCATCGTAGCGGCGAACCATGCCAGTTACCTGGATATTCCCCTCCTGGGTTGCGGGATGCGGCGGCGGGCTTGGTATTTGGGGCGTAGTGATCTCTTTCCGGTTCCAGGCCTCAGGGCGATCTGCCAATGGTTGGGATGGATTCCCCTACGGACCGGCCGGTTGGACCGTGACGCATTTGGTAAGGCAGTCACTCTGATCAAGGAAGGAAAGGTTGTGGTGATCTTTCCGGAGGGCAGTCGCAGCCTGGACGGGCGGTTACAATCCCCCAAACCTGGGATTGGTGTGATTGTGGCGCAAACTGGATGTGCGGTGGTTCCGGCCTATCTCAAGGGCACCTACGACGTGATGCCGTCAGGAACCATGTGGCCGCGCTTTCGTCCCGTGACCGTTTTCTATGGAGATCCCCTCACCTTTCCCCGGAGCGGTGAGAATGGGGAGGCCAAGCAGTTTTATCAGGAGGTGAGTCGCACCGTGATGGATCGCATCGCCTCGTTAGGTGCCGTGGAGTCTCCGATCCAGCAGTCCAGTGCCGGCATTCGCAAGGCTGAGTGAATGTCGGTGTATAACCATCAGCACCCGACTCCTGTCGGAAGAGTAGGATTCACATCATGAGTACGGTTTCGCCATCGAGTGACCAGCAGTTAGACCGAGCGGCCTTAGCGGCTCTGTACGAGGAGACCTTCAAAAACCTCGAAGAGGGCACCATTACGGAGGGCCGCGTCGTCGCCGTGAGCAAAGACAAGGTAGTCGTCGACATCGGCTACAAGTCCGAAGGCATGATCCCGAACGATCAGTTCTCCACCGATGAGCTCCAGAATATCAAAGTGGGCGATCTGCTCAAAGTATATATCGAGGAGTGTGAAGACGCCGACGGCAATCTGGTTCTCTCCAAAGAAAAAGCCGATAAGATGAAGATTTGGGAGGAGCTGGAGAAGCTCTTCAATGACGGCAAAAGCATCGACGGCAAGATCGTGGCGCGGATCAAGGGCGGTATGATGGTGGATATCGGCGTGAAGGCGTTTCTGCCGGGCTCACAGATCGACCTTCATCCAGTGCGGGATCTTGATGGGTTGGTTGGCCGCACATTCCCCCTCAAGATCATCAAGATCAATCATCGGCGTGGCAATGTCGTCGTGTCCAGGCGCGTGCTCTTGGAAGAGACGAGGGATTCGAAACGGAAGACGACCCTCTCCACGTTGAAGGAAGGGCAATTGATTCAAGGCGTGGTGAAGAACATCACGGATTATGGGGCGTTCATCGACCTCGGCGGCATCGACGGGCTACTCCACATCACGGACATGTCCTGGGGCCGTGTCGGCCATCCGTCGGAAATGTTCAACATCGGTGACAAGGTGGAAGTGAGCGTCCTCAAGTACGATCGAGAGACCGGGCGCATCTCACTCGGCTTGAAACAGAAGAGCGCCGATCCCTGGACCGGCGTGGCCAGTAAGTACGCGATCGGTACCCGCGTCCGAGGTCGTGTCGTGAGCCTGACCGACTACGGGGCGTTTATCGAGCTCGAGCCCGGCGTCGAGGGACTGGTACATGTTTCTGTGATGTCGTGGACGCACGAGGTGCGCCATCCGTCACGCGTTGTGTCCATCGGGGATCAGGTTGAAGCGGCGGTGCTGAATGTAGATCCGGCCAGCAGGAAGATTTCGCTCGGCATGAAACAGACGGCGCCAAACCCCTGGGATATGGTGGAAGGCAAGTACGCCATCGGCACGCGCATCGAAGGGAAGGTGAAGAGTCTCACCGACTTTGGCGCATTCGTCGGACTCGAAGAGGGCATCGACGGATTGATCCACATTTCCGACATGTCTTGGACGAAACATATCAAGCATCCCTCTGAACTCTTCAAGAAGGGGCAGAAGGTAGAGGCCGTGGTCTTGCGGATCGACAAGGAAAAGGAGCGGCTGTCGCTCGGGTTTAAGCAACTCAAGAACGATCCATGGGACGACGAGATTCCGAACCGGTATGCGGTCGGGGATGTGGCGGTCGGGAAGGTCAGTAAGGTCGCCGATTTCGGCATCTTCGTCGAATTGGACGGGGGAGTCGAAGGGTTGATTCACATCAGCGAGGCTGGTCTCGACCCGCAGGCCAAGCTCGAAGAGAAATTCAAGCTGCAGGATGAAGTGACGGCCAAGATCATCAAGGTCGATCGTGAAGAAAGGAAGATCGCGCTCAGCCTGCGCGATCACCAAATGGATTCCGATCGCCAAAAGGTCGATGAATATCATGCCACGCAAGGCGCGTTGGACCAAAGCTTGGGTCGTTCGGCGAAGCAGAATCGGAAACGAGGCCAAGCCGAGGACGATAAGTAGGTCCGATGCACCAGGCCTCAGTGTAAGCCGGGGGTGCGTTCACGCCCCCGGCCCTGTGAGCGAGCAGAGCAATGAGTGATGAAACAGCAGGAAGACCGGCCAAGCGAGGGATATTGCGCAGAGTGCTCTGGGCGCTCGGCATCGGGCTGGGCCTGCTCTTTCTGATGAATCTGTTCTTTCCCGACCTCGACATTTCGATGGAGGACCGGGTTGGATTGATTCGTATCGAAGGGGTCATTCTGGATGCGCGATCCACGATTGGCGAGTTGAAGCGCTTTGCCGACAACCCCTCCGTTAAAGCGATCGTATTGCGAATTGACAGCCCCGGCGGCGGGGTTGTGCCGTCGCAAGAAATCCATGATGCGGTCCAGCGAGTTCGTAACAAGAGCAATAAGGCGGTGATTGCCTCAATGGGTTCGGTGGCGGCATCAGGGGGATACTATATTGCGGTTGCGACCGATCGGATTATGGCCAATTCAGGGACGTTGACGGGGAGCATCGGGGTCATCATGGAGATGGCCAACGTCGAAGGGCTGCTCAAGAAGATCGGGGTCGAAGGTGTCGTGATCAAAAGTGGGCGATTCAAGGATGTGGGATCGCCGCTCCGGAAGATGAGTGATGAAGAACACGAGTTGCTCCAATCCGTCATGGACGATGTCCATAAGCAGTTCATTGAGGCGGTAGCGGAAGGGCGCGGACTCGACCTGGCGGATGTGCAGGCCTTGGCGGACGGTCGAATCTTTACGGGCCGTCAGGCCAAAGCTGCAAAACTTGTGGACGAACTCGGTGATCTCGATGATGCAATCCAGCTTGCGGCGGATGTGTCCGGCATCGAGGGCGAGCCAAAAGTCATTGAGCCGCGCCGGCGATTTTCGATCAGAGAATTAATCGAATCGCGATTGTCGGTGCTTTTCCCCAAGTTGGACTTTTACTCCGGGGTTAGTCTCAAGTATCTCATGGCGTTCTAGCGCGGCCGGATCGATGCACAGGTCGATTCATTACCACGAAAGGGAAACCCAATATGACGAAGGCTCAAATCATCGAACGCGTATCCGAGCAGATCACGACCTTGACGAAGCGGCAGGCGGAAGTCGTCGTCAATACGATTTTCGACTGTGTGCGTGATTCGTTGAAGAACGGTGATAAGACGGAGATTCGAGGATTCGGCAGTTTTCGGTTGCGGGCTCGTCGGATGAAAGAAGGGCGCAATCCCAAGACCGGCGCGACCGTGGCGGTCCCTGCCAAGAAGGTCCCGTTTTTCAAAGCCGGCAAGGAATTGAAGGAACTCCTGAACCAGTCATAACGGGACGCTCATTATGAACGCACCAGACTCCCACGATGCAGTCGGGATAGATGTTCGTTGGACGGACGAGGCCTCCAAGCGTCTAGAGCGGGCACCGCTCTTCTTACGCGGGATGGTCCGTCGTTTGGCTGAAAAAAAGGCCCGAGAGCTTGGCCACGCGGAGATTACGGGGGAGATTCTCGATCAGTTCAAGAACCAAATGATGGGCAGTATGGGCGGCGAATCTGGCATGGCGGACGCTGCGGAACAAATGAAGCAAGGTCATCTTCCCTGGACTGCCGCTGCCAAGGAGCGCCTAAATACTGTTCCGGAATTTATGCGCAGCATGACTAAGCAGATTGCCGAAGAGATCGCCCAGGAGCGGGGCCATCTCGAGGTGAACGTCGAACTTTTCGAAAAGGTGGAAGCGCTGGGCGATCTCCGTGAGGCCTCGGCTCCTTCGTTGGAGTGGAGCGAGTGGGCGTTGGCCCAACTTCATGAGAAATTGAAGCAGTCGCCACCGATCGCCGTCGAATTCGTCACCGATATGTTGAGGCGGGACACCGAAGATTTGGCGAGAGAGAGAGGCGTGACGCGGATCGACGAATCGATGCTGCTTCAGCTGTGGGACGCACCTCAGGAGCGAGTTGCATGGACTGATGAGGCATGGAAGCGACTGCAGACGTCTCCGGATTTCGTGCGTAGTGGAATCCGCAGGGCCGCTGAGCGGCGGGCGCGGAAGCTTGGACTCAAAGAAATCGATTCGGAGCATCTGACGACCTTTCGGAATCAGGCCATGATGAAAGCCGTCAAACGCATTCGCTCTTTTGGATACAACGAGCTGACGTTTGAGGCGTTCGATACGGCGCTGGAGAAGACCAAGCGGCTGCAGGGGAATGAGCAGGCGGAAAAACGCCTTCAGGAAATTCGTGGGCATTTTGCCGATCCGGGCGTGAAGAAGCCGGAAGGTGGGACACTCGGTGCCGACTTGATGGGCCGCTTTCGCCGGTATCTCAAGGGGGAAGGAACACTCTAGTAGGATACGGCAAAGGCTGTCGGGGTCGTACTCCCGTTGCTGTAATCCTCGATGGAGTCTATGCATAGACTCGCCGCTTCTCGGGGCCTAATCAGGCCCGATTGTTCAGTAGGCAGAGTGAAGGCTCAGATTCCAGCGGCTATGAATGAATTGTTCGGCAACTTGCCAGGCTGCTCCTCACACGGGCCTTTATTTCCACAAGCTCATTCGAGCACGGCGGGTTCTTCACGCCGTGCTCGCAAGGTCTCGGCCGATTGGGATGGACGAATCGTTATGAGGTAGAGGCAGGGGCCGCCGTGTGATAACGGCCCCTGCTCTATCAGTTGGTAGCCGTCTGTTGCGGCCAAAACTTATGACGGATTTGTGGGAGAGGCTCGCTATCGAGATTGGGGATATCGTAGAGACAGCGATCGATCGTCGCCACCTCATCTTCGGTCAAATCCAAGGTGACCCTCTTCTTCCAGAACTGATCGAGGGTAAAATAATCTCCTGACTGGGGCTTCTCAGCCAAGAACACCTTCATCTTATCGAAACCTGCCGTGTCAACCCCAGGGACGCGTCCCTTATTACGATCGTGACACCAATGCAGTACCTCGGCGATTCCGTAAATCGACAACTCAATCTTCATCATCTTGCTCATGGATTCCTCCTTACCACGGGGACATTGTACCCCAAACCCTGCGCCGTTTTCAAAGCCGTTGTTGAGCGCGCCAGGATTGGGGAAACTGCGTTTTGCTGGGGATCATTGCGCAGCATATCGATTGCCAGGAGAAAGCGCTGGTCTGTATACTGGCGCGACCTACCTCGGCGGGAAGGCCTGGTTAAAGAGCACACTTATGTGGATGCATTTCCATGTCGCCGGTTTCCTGCTCGAGGAATCATGCGTGATAATACGGGGCGACAGCCCATACAGCCGCAGGTCATGGAACCTGGTGGTCGTGGCGACAAGTCTGTTCCTACTTGTGGCAAGCGGCTGTACCAAACAAGACCCCTATACCCCGCCAGATCTCTTGTACTACTTTGCCAGTTACAAAGTAGGTAAGAATCCGACGACCGTCACCCCCATTGATGTCAATCAAGACGGGCTTACCGATTTGCTGACGACCAACATCGGCAGCGATACGCTATCGATTCTCTTGGGTAACGGTGACGGTACTTTTCGCGATCAAGTCCAGCTGAATGTCTGTAGAGAGCCCCGCTCGCTTGCCCTCGGGCTGTTCAACCGCGATTCGTATCCTGATGTGGTCTTGGCCTGTTCCGGGGGTGACGAAGTGGCCGTACTCTTCGGCCGGGCCGACGGAAAATTTGAAGAGGGGCCGCGCTATCCCGTGCATCGGACTCCAATTGCCATCGCAAGCGACGATCTGAACGGCGATCAAGTGCCCGACCTCGTGGTCGCACTGCGAAACGACAAGATCAAAGTCTTCCTGGGAACCGGCACCGGTGAATTTTCCCATGGGGCGCAGTACGAATATGGGGATACGCCCACGGCGGTGGCGTTGGCCGACTTGAATGGCGATGGGAAGATCGATTTGGCTGTGACAAACGGGGGGCCGATGTCAAATGCGGTCTCCATCTGGATGGGGAATGGCGACGGCACGTTTCGCCCTCCCACCGACTATCGGACGGGGAAGCGCCCGCTCGGGGTGAGTTTCGCCGATTTCAATCGTGACCGGATCCACGACCTACTTGTGATCAACGGCCAACAGGATAGCTTCACAACCTTTCTCGGAAACGGTAATGGGACTTTCCAGCCAGGGCGCGATGCCGGTGCCGACGCAGGACCGAATTTTGGGCTCGCTCGCGACTTCAACGGCGACCGTCGCACCGACGTGGCCATCGTCAATCTTCAGTCGAGTGATCTCTCCATCCTCTTCGGCCGGGGCGATGGGACATTCGAATATCCGCCGAGAAACTATCGGACAAAACCAGGCCCCTTCGCTCTTGCAACATTTCGCGTCACAACGAAGGAGGCTGAAGAGCCTGGACTCGTGACGGCGGATAACGGCAATGGAACCGTCTCCATCTTTCTCCATCGAGGATTGAAAGCGGTGTCCACTCCCGTCGCACCCCCTCCGTGAGGCGCGTACGATGTCTGGCGATAGGTGGAGTGAATCAAAAGGCAGTCTTCTTGACAGCCTGTCGACCCTCGGCTACAGTGGCCGATGGGCGCCGCTTTCAGGCCTCGTGGCGCTCTGTTTCGAGGACACATGTGAGATCCTTTGGATGGTGGTTTGCTATCGGCGCACTTCTCACCCTCTCCGTGCTGATGGTACAGGGGGGCGTGCGAGACCTGTTCGACGGAGCCCCTCCCGGCAATGGGGCCAGCGCGTATTTCTCGTTTGGTACCACGATTTTTGGCGGAGGATTGTTGGCAGGTTGCGTGGCATTGGTGATGAATCGACTCCGGTAGACACAGAGTCTGAAGACAGGCGGGTCGATGCACTGTTTGAGATGTAAGGGTTTCATGATGGTCGAGCGTCACTATACGCTGGTGAATCGGCGACTCTATGCCCGTTGTTTGAATTGCGGGTTCTGGATCGACCTTGCCGACCTGCTCCGCTTCTTTCATAAGGTGATCGACAGCGGGTTTCGCGGAGGGAAGGTGCGGGAATCTTTTACACTATGAGTGGGAGCGACGATTTCAGGATGATAAGAGACTGCGGGAGATCCCATCGGCTGCCATTCCTCGCCCGCGCTGCTGGGGTGTTCATCGGTCTCCTGTTGATCAGTGCCGAGACCGTCACTCCATCCATCGCCCTTGCGAAGAGCATAGCCGCTCAACCTGTGCATGTCCGAACTGTGATTGCTCCGCACCAGTTCCCTCCGTGGCGAGTCGCTCCAGCCCATGGCATTCTTCTCAAGGAACTCAATAGTGGACGTGTGTTGTATGAACATGATGCCGGCAAACGAATGTCTCCCGCCAGCCTCACGAAAATCATGTCGTCCCTGGTCATTCTGGAAAGGGGTCAGTTGGATGATCTCGTCACGATTAGTCCCAATGCCGCACGGGCTCACAAGACGCACTTACGTGTGAAGGCAGGACAGGTCTTTAGGCTGGAAGATCTGCTGAAGGCCATGTTGATCATGTCCGCGAACGATGCCTGCCTTGCAGCGGTGGAGCATGTGGGTGGCGACGAAGCACAGTTCGTGACTCTCATGAATGCCAAGGCTGCGGCCCTCGGCTTGGCTGATACGCATTTCAGTAATGGCTGCGGGTTCGATAACACGGACCATTACTCGACGGCCGAAGACCTCGCCGCATTGAGTGTCATTGCCCTCGATCAGCCAATCTTCCGGCAGTTGGTCCGTGAAGAGCGCGCGATCATCACGCCTGTCAACGGTCACCGTGCATATGTCTTGCACAACACGAACAGATTGCTGGGACGTATTCCCGGCGTCGAAGGGATCAAGACCGGATTTACCTCCAAGGCCGGGCGATGCCTCATCGCCAAAGTCTCTCAGAACGGGAGCGATCTTCTCCTCGTGATCCTCAACTCCAAGCGTCGCTGGAACACTGCGACCAATCTCATTACCTACGGGCTACAGGCAGCCGAAGCTCCGCACTGAATTCCCCTGGTTGATCAAGCCGACACGAACGTAGGCAGAGGCGAGAAGGCCGCCGCAGTCTGAGGGGTACTCGCAATCTGCCCGTTCGAGTCTTCCCGGGAGCTCTGGCGAGGGTCTACAGACTTTATGACGGAGTGTGGGAACTGGGGGAAAGAAACGGAGCGGGAACGAATTCAAGCTGGCGATCGGGAAGAAGGATGGAAAGTGTTCTAGATTTGCAGGCGCGCATTAGGGTCGAACATCCGGTCCGCATCGCTACCGAAGCGGGGAAAACTCGACGTTTACATCCTTCCCCAGATAGTTGATGACGAACCCCTGTTTATCGTAAGCCAGTATGGCGCCCATCACGTTTTCGTCCCCGTAGTCTTCCCGGCCCAATAGTTTTCGCACGTCATCAGGGCTTTCGCTGTTCAACACGTTGCGAAAGATGCCGCGAGTTTTATAGGAGAATCGATTATTGATAAAAATCAGGTCGACCTTGCCGTCCTGGATGCGCACGCCAGCCATAGGGCCTGTTGGTTTGCGTTGGTCGAGCAAGAAGATAAACAAGGCTTCCTGTTCCACTTTCACTCCAGGAATCTTTTCATTCACCAGAGAGTCCAAGGCTTTGGCTTCGGAGTCTCCCAATTTGACTCCAAACAGTGAAATCTCGGTACTCTTCAAGGCCTTGGGGTCCATCACGTCGTTCTTGCTCAATTCGTAGGGCTCACCATACCCAGCGGACACCCATGTGCCGACTCCGGCCATCACCATGCAGGTTAGCATGACGACTCGCAGTAAATACTTCATCGACTCTTCCTTAACCATAGGTTTCGACAGATGTATGGTGCGTGAAATCTATTGGCGAAATTGGTGGGATCAATGCAGTGTGTACACATTTTATCGAATGGCCTGAGAACTTGCAAGGAACGGCTGAATGCGCGATTGGGGTCAATTCCTCGTTCTTATCCAGTCGTCACAGTGCTGCGGTGACTGTGCTTTGGACGGGCGAGGAGACGAGTCGTGGAACAGAATCGTACAAGCCGATAATCCGCAACCCCGATCCGCAAGTCTTAATCGGACGTACAGTTCAGATAGGATCATGAGTCCCACCCCTTCCGCCACCGCCGGAGGATGCCCTCGGGGGAGGTCATCTCAAGCACAACTTAGGTCTTGATCTGCGTCTCCACTATCTTCCGAGGGCAATAATTGACCGGCATGAGTACGAGCGGAAGCCAACCGATATCCTGTATTTGCAAGCCAGATTGGGGCAGGGTTATCACATTTCATTTACACCAGCGACGGGTTCGTTCGCTAAGGAGGGAGGGGTCATATGACAAAGCAGTCTGCCTATGGTGTGGGGATGGGAGGCAGGATTCAGTGCCATGGTGGTCTTGGTTGGCTGGCGGGAACGGTAGCGGATACCGGAGGGAAGTCTCGGTACGACCGGCTTGGCGGAAAGTCCTCGATTCACGCGGTATTTGATCAGTCTGTGGCCAATGTGGTCGCCGATACCAGAATCAATGGCCTGTTTGCGACCACCGATATTCGGAAACTCAAGGGCCACTTCTTCGATCAAGTCTGCATGGCGAAAGGAGGACCCTGCACTCACAGCGGGTGCGAAATGAAGACGACCCATGCCGGCAAGAAGATATCCAATCGGGACTTTGAGGCATTAGTGGAGGACCTGGTGAAAGCGCTGGATATGTTCAAAGTGCCGGCGCAGGAAAAGGGAGAACTCCTGGGTCTTCTTGGACCAATTAGGGAGGGTATTGTCGAAGCTCCGTAAAGACCATGAAGCGAGGGGGGACGGACCGACCCGTTTCCCCTCGCTTCTATACGGAAGAGGCTAGATGGTGTGATGGGTGGTAATGAGGAAGGCGCCGAGGTGCCGGAGCCGTTGAAAGTAGGGCCGACAGCCTTCGTCAAGCTCGTCGGTCAGGTTATCCAGGTCGGCGACACAATCTTCGACGATCCCTAGCCGCTGGGCATCAAGCCCCTCAGGACTATCGAGGAAATACACCACGCATCCGCTGATCACCGTGTCCAGTGTCATCAGTGGCCCCTCATGCTGGTTTCCCACTTGAGGCCAGCGCTCCTCCTTATGGGCTTCCCAGAGGGACAGCACAGCATCCCGATCCATTCTGCATATCTCCTACAATTCCGCGTGGCTCACTCCGACCAACCCACCCTAGCTCATAGAGTAACAGGACCGCAAGCGCACAGAGACCAAGCCCCCAGAACCGGTAGTCGACGTCTTCCCGGCTGACACACCAAGCGATGACCGGGCCACGCCAGTAGGGCCGTCCGATCGACAGGAAGCCCCCTTTGGCGATCATGCCTCCCGCCGTCACCATCCAGAGCCATTGGTAGGGCAGTTCCGGTGCGGCGAAAAACAAGAAGACGCCTCCGAGGATCGCGATAAGCTCCCACCGCAATATCGCAGGGGACTGCGGCAGTAACTCGCGGACCTGCATGATGATGTAGCGGGGAGCTACCAGGAGGGCGATGCCCTCGTCCGGCCAAATCCAGGCGAGTGCGGCCAACGCATAGTTCTTCAAACGAGAGACCCCGACAGTACGCGACCCCCGCCCTCATGATGTATGGAGCTCACGGGTAGAGTCCGCGATGGAGATGAGCTTGGGCGACTTTATCGATTCCGCTCATCAAGGCGGCCATACGCATGGAAGTTTTTCTGGAGAGGGAAAACTGTAATGTCCGATGGAAGGCGGAGGTCAGAATATCTTGCAGGCGCTCCTGAATGTCAGTAGCTTTCCAGAAAAATCGCTGCACATCCTGCACCCACTCGAAGTAGGACACGATTACGCCACCGGAGTTGGCCAGGATGTCCGGAATGATAAAGATTCCCTGGTCCTCCAGAATGCGATCGGCATCCAGGGTCGTCGGACCGTTTGCCCCTTCGGCGAGAATCCGGCAGCGCAGTTTCGCGGCATTGCGTTCGGTAATCACCTCGGATAGCGCGGCTGGGACCAGCACGGTACAGTCGAGTTGGAGCAATTCGTCGTTGGAGAGCCAGTCTCCCAGCTTGGTGTCACGGAGGGTTTGGCCCCTGGTCTTGTAGCGTGTGAGAAGCTCCGGAATGTCCAAACCGCTCGAATTATGGATGCCTCCGTTCACGTCACTCACTGCGATGACGCGTGTGCCAGACTCCTGCATGATACGAGCGGTATGGGCCCCCACGTTGCCAAACCCCTGGATGGCCACGGTTGTGTTCCGAATATCGAGTTTGAGGTGACGAAGCGCTTCCATAGTGACGTAGACCACTCCGCGGCCGGTGGCCTCCTCACGTCCGAGGCTTCCTCCGATCGATAAGGGCTTGCCTGTGACGACGCCTGGCACTGAATACCCCACCTGCTGACTGTATGTGTCCATGATCCAGGCCATCACCTGGGCGTCTGTGCCGACGTCCGGAGCAGGCACGTCTTTTTCCGGCCCGATCAGTGGGAAGATTTCCGCTGTATAGCGCCTGGTCAATCGCTCTAATTCTGACCGCGATAACTGTTTTGGGGCGATCGCCACGCCACCCTTGGCTCCGCCATAGGGCAGGTCGGCTAACGCGCATTTCCAGGTCATCCACATGGCAAGTGCTGCAACCTCCCCAAGATTCACGTCCGGATGGTAGCGAATGCCGCCTTTTGTAGGGCCGCGGGAAGAATCGTGCTGCACACGATAGCCGGTATAGACCTCGACCCGGCCGTCATCCATTCTAATAGGCACGCTGACGATCAGCGAACGCTCCGGAAGTTTTAGCCGCTCGCGTAAATTGTGATCAAGCTCCATGGCATCGGCTGCTTGATCGAACTGCGCAACCGCCAGTCGGAAAGTCGGTGTGTCGAGTTCGTGCATTGGGTGTTCCTTTAATCAGGTTTGCAGCAGGGACGTCGATGTGAGGTGGTGATCATGGTGCTCCTGTCCCATGACGTCGGACGGGAGACTCATCCATTGAACGTTGAATGTTCGCACGAATTCCTGCGCCACCTGTTGCGCGACGACTGAAGGCGACACGGCGCACTGCCGGACCTCGGCCATGGATGTGATGTGGCACTGTGCCAGGCCGCAGGGCATGATATGGGAAAAAGGGGATAGGTCCAGATCGACGTTAAGCGCAAATCCGTGAATCGTGACCCCATGATCGATCCGGACGCCGATCGCGGCAATCTTCGCATCAGCATGATTCCAGCGCACCCAAACGCCAGGTTTCTTCTCGAGGCGATAGCCTTCAATTCCCCATCGCGCGACTGTATGGATCAAGACCTCCTCCAACTTCCATACATACTGTTTTGGTCCTGAGCAATAATGTGACAGCTTGAGGATGGGATAGCCCACGACCTGTCCAGGTCCATGGTAGGTAATCGAGCCGCCACGATCTACGGACTGGAGGCTGGCGCCTGTCCGTCGGAGGGCCTCTCCCCCGCAGTCCCAATGTGCTGGTTGGGTGGTACGGCCCAGGGTATAGACTGGCAAGTGCTCAAGGAGCAACAATACATCCCCTTGTCTCTCCGCAATCCGTTCTCCCTGTAGCTGTTTCTGAAGTGCCCATGCCTCGGCATAGGGGATTGGCTGCGAAAACCGGATGAGCGTACCCACTTGTGGGGTAGGAGTTGGGAGAGGCTCGCTCCCCTGTCCTGGGAAATCACGACCCGGGTGTGACCCATCGGCGTGACTCATGGGACAGCCTTCGGTAGCGATGGTTTCTGAAGCGCGATCGTGGACTGGGTGTTCTTTCTCTTAATGGTCAGTTGCAGGGTCGGCTGGTCTCCGGACTGTCGGAGGGAGTGCCAAAAGTCTCCGAGATTGTAAATCTGATGTTGGTCGACAGTGGTAATGATGTCGCAATTCTGGAAGCCGCCGATGGCGGCCAGACCTCCCGGCTCGACATTGAGAGCCAGGACACCGTGGTCACCTTCCAGTCCGAAACTGGCCATGATGCTCGCGGTGATGGTGAGAGGCGTGAATCCGAGATCAGGACGGAGGACTGACCCGCGGACGATCATCGATTGACTATGTGGGTATATGGCATCCATCGAAATCGCATAGCTAATGGCTTGAGCGGACGGGGCGATGGCCACGTTGATGCCGATCACATGACCCGACAGATCGACGAGCGGACCTCCGCTATTGCCCGGGTTGATGGCGGCATCGGTTTGGATCAGGCCATAGAGTGTTTCGCCGTCCGGGGTGAGCATCGAGCGATCTACCGCACTGACGACACCCACCGTGACGGTCGAGCCTCCCTTAAGCGCGAGGGGGTTGCCGATTGCGACGACCGACTCGCCGATCTCAAGCATCGGAGAAGGGCTCAGCGTGGCGGGAACCAAGTCCGTCGCCGTAATCTTGACGAGGGCTAGGTCGAGCAGGAAGTCACGGGCGACGACACGGCCTGGGGTGAGTCGACCGGTTGAGAGCCCCACCGTCAGGCTCTTGATTCCTGCTACCAGGTGGTTGTTTGTCAGGATGTAGCCGCTTTCGTCGATAATGACGCCGGACCCAGACCCCGATTGGGCTTGCGAGGGAGTTGCCGGTACGCCGCGCGTGAGAATGGTGACGACCGAGGGACGTACTTTCGCCACGACCGCGGGGACCGACAGGGATTTTTCGTGGGAGAGGACCGACCCAATCGGTGGTTCAGCGTAGGCGATCAGTCCGTCAAGTGCCAAGGCGATGACAAGAAGGAGAAGGAATGGAATCGTGAAGAAGCGAAAGAGGAGGGAACTCGTCTCTGTTGTGCGCACTGTCGTCATGGGGCCTCGTCTACTCGAATCGGCCTCATTGTCGCACAAGTGCTCTCAGGGTGAAAGTCGTGGAACAGAAAAGGGGCGAGGATCGTCCTCGCCCCGTTATGCTTCATGAGTCTGTGGCTTACTGGATGGCGGCAAACATTTCCTTAATCTCGGGGGTCTTCAGTTTCTTGAGCGCTTTCGCTTCGATCTGGCGAATCCGCTCCCTCGTCACTGAGAGGCTCTGCCCCACCTGCTCCAGGGTGCAGGACTGATCGTGGCCGATACCGAAGCGCAACCGAATGACGGTTTGCTCCCGAGGCGTGAGCGTGCCAAGAATGCGTTCAAGCTGGTGCGACATTTCTGTCCGGTGTACATGGGCATCGGGTGGGACGGCTTGCAGGTCGGGGAGCAGTTCCCCAAATTCTGTGCTTCCGTCGCCCACCGGCTTCTCCAGGGCGACCGGTTCTTGAAAGGCCTGCACGGTTTCGTGGAGTCGCTCCGGTCTCATTCGTAGCACCTCCGCCACTTCTTCGAGTCGAGCCGGACGGCCCAGCTGTTGCCCGAGTCGTCTGGTCACGCGTAGGATGCGATGCGAGGCTTCAGTCTGGTGAACCGGGATGCGAATGGTCCGTGACTGATCCGCCAGCGCGCGTGTGATGCCTTGACGGATCCACCAGGTTGCATAGGTGCTGAACTTGAACCCTTTGCGGTATTGATAGCGCTCGGCCGCTTTCATCAAGCCGATATTTCCTTCTTGCACGAGATCCAGCAACGTCAGGCCCCGGCCCGTATAATGTTTTGCGATATCCACGACGAGGCGCAGGTTGCAGCGCACTAATTCGTCCTTTGCCCGTTCGAGCACGATCCGGGCGGAGCGGAGGGTGGCCAGCCCTTCCTTGAACTGCTTGGCGATGGTTACCGGAAGCTTCCGCTGCCCCGTCCCCTGCTTGATCATCTCGGTGAGACTCTGCTCGGCCTTATCGATCGCGGTGGCTGAGAGTCCACTCAAACCTCTCACCATCTGGAGTGTCCGTTGCGCCTCGAGCACAGAGTCCGAACGCTTGAGCCGTGGGAAGACTCGCATGACGTGTCGTAAGGCCTTCCGAATAGCGCTCGTTCCGTAATCGATCTTCTTCGCCAGTTCGACTTCTTCTCCTCTGGTCAACAAGGCGCGTTCGCCGAACGAGCGAAAGTAGAGTGACTCCAACATGAACGGGCCGCCGCTCACGGCGGTACGAGTCACCGCCTTCGTCGGCTCCTCATGTTGTTCCTCTTCGGATGTATCACGGCCGATCACATCCAAGAGGTCGCTTGCCTCGGGATCGTCTGCATCAACGTCCTTTGCAATCGTGGCAAGTTCTTCCTGCTCAGGGGTTGGGAATAGATTCTCTTTCATGTCGTCGTCCCTCCTCTGACTATCTGATGTTTTGCTCCGCATGGTTGTGACCTCAACAGGCTCGCGTTCTATTGCTCTACTCTATGAGAGACAGCTATCCGTCAAACGATTCATTCGGGGCTCTGTGCTGTTGGGCTGCCCTCTTGTCTCTCTACGCAGCAAATCCTGTGCTGGATTGTTGATGAGAACGCCTGATCGCAATCCTATGGAAAAGGCAGCACTATTAGAGTGGTTTAATGAGGATGTCTGAGAGGGGGTGAGGCAACCTTGCTGCAGGTGTGTAGGGACGGCTATAGGGCAACAGGCCCAATCGCCACATCTACTCCCGGGTTAGCCCTTTCAGAAAGGGGGCGATCGCATCGATGGGAATGGGGAAAATCATGGTGGAATTTTTCTCCGCCGCGATTTCGGCACGTGTCTGGAGATCGCACAGTTTGGACAGGGCATTGGTTCGGATATCCGGCCTGAGCAAGCTGGGTCAGTGGATGCGCGTATCAAAAGAGAGAGCAATCGGCTCCCCAAGAGGACCCATGGTAGGGGTCAAGAAATCCGTTATCGTGATCGTTGCCTTGTTGAAAACCCCGCGCAGCACTTCTAGAATGGGCCCCGATGTCACACTTTCAATCAGGCGAGCGTATCCATCTGGTCGACAAGAAAGGGCGGCAGTATGCCCTGACTCTGAAGGCCGGAGATCTCTATCAACTGAGCGGTCACAAAATTGCCCATGACGACCTTATCGGAAAGCCTGATGGTTCTTTAGTCACGCTCTCCGGCAACAAGACGATGTTGTCGCTCAGGCCTACGTTCGGCGACTATGTGCTGAAGATGCCGCGTGGCGCTCAGGTATTGTATCCGAAGGATCTTGCGCTCATTCCCATGTGGGCGGATGTCTATCCTGGCGCGCGGGTGTTCGAGGCGGGGACCGGCTCCGGGGCTTTGACAATGGCCCTCTTGCGTGCCGTGGGCTCGCGTGGCTTGGTGGTGACCTACGAAGCCCGGGAGGATTTCGCGCGAACGGCGATGACGAACATTGAACGGTACATGGGCCCGGTACCGAATCTCATCCCGCTTCGCCAAAACGCCTACGAGGGGATCAGTCTGCTCGACGATGGTCTGCCCTTCGATCGTCTCGTCCTCGATCTTCCTGAGCCCTGGCAGGTGGTACCGCATGCCGCACAGGTTCTTCGTTCTGGCGGCATATATCTGAGCTTTGTTCCCACTGTCCCTCAAGTAGTGCAGACGGTTGAGGCCCTTGAGCGAGCGACGGTCTTTGGTATGGTCGAAACATTTGAAACGCTGTTGAGGACCTGGTCGATTCAGGGCCGTAGCGTACGGCCGGATCACCGAATGGTCGCCCATTCAGGCTTCATTACAGTGGCCAGGAAAATTGAATCTGGCTTGTGGCCCGCAGCTCACGCTGCTGAGTCCATAGGTGAGGCCACTGATGCGCAAGAAGAGCGAGAGGAGGATGCGCGATGAATCGGTTGCGTGGAAAGGTTGCGGTCGTCACAGGAGGCAACGCGGGTATCGGTGAAGCGATCGCGAAAGTCTTTGCGCGTGAAGGGGCATTGGTCGTGATCACCGGGAGACGGCAAGGGGAGCTGGATCGGGTCGTGAGCGACATTGTGAAGGAGCAGGGTAAATCCTTTGCCGTTGCCGGATCGGTTACAGATGAACCCCATGTCCAGGAGGCGGTGCGTCGGACTGTGCAGCAGTTCGGGCGGCTCGATATTCTCGTCAACAATGCCGGAATCGGGGATTTTGGGAAGCGTCTGCATGAGATCGATGATGCGACCTGGGCGCAGGTCCTCGACGTCAACCTGACCGGGGTGTTTCGCATGACGCGAGCCGCCCTGCCGCAGATGTTGAAGCAGGGGAAGGGAGCGATCGTCAATATCTCCTCCATCGCAAGCCTAGTCGGGCTTCCCACATTGTCGGCCTATGCCGCTTCCAAGGGGGCGCTCGATGCCATGACCAGAGCCCTCGCGGTTGATTACGCCAAGGAGGGCATTCGCTCCAACGTGGTGAACCCAGGACTCATCGATACGCCAATGGCTGCTCCGCTGATGAGCAACCCTGAACAGCTGGACCCCATTCTGTCACACTATCCTATCCGTCGAGCCGGGAAACCTGAAGAGGTGGCCAATATGGTTCTCTATCTGGCCTCCGACGAGGCGGCCTGGGTCACAGGCGGGACCTTTCCTATCGATGGCGGGATGACCATCTCGTGAGCAGGCGTCCCCTGCGATATGGTGAAGGTCACCGCCGCGGCGATGGGTGCCTGTCAGTTGGCCCGAGGACGAAGCAGAAGTCGCGACTTCTCAAACCTATGGAAATCAACGCGCAAACTCAGTTCTGCGGCGTAATCGGCAATCCAGTCGAGCATTCGCTCTCACCTGCGATTCACAATGCCGCGTTTCAGAAACTCGGGCTGAACTTCGTGTATCTGGCGTTCCGCGTGGAAGCGATCGGCGATGCAATTAAGGGTCTTCGCGCCCTGGGCAGTTTCCGCGGTGCCAGCGTGACCATCCCCCACAAGGTGGCGACCGTTCCGTTACTTGACTCTATCGAGCCGACCGCACGTCATATCGGTGCGATCAATACCATTGTGGCTAAGGGCGGGACCCTCACAGGGTATAACACCGATGCGACCGGCGCCTTGCGCGCGCTTCGTGAGGGCGCGGTTGCCTTGAAAGGGCGTCAAGTAGTCATACTCGGGTCCGGAGGCGCTGCTCGCGCGATTGCCTTCGCGCTCGGGACGGAACCTGGAATTGATCGCTTGACCATACTAGGGATCGATAACCAGGAACGTACAGCCTTGGTCCGAGATCTTCAGTCGAAGACAGGGATGACCGTGCAGGAATCGTCTCTTAATGAGGGTACGTTGCGAAAGGTTCTGCCTGATACTCATGTGTTGATCCATTGCACACCGATGGGCATGTCGCCAAAATTGCACGAGACCTCTGTGCCGGTGACGTTGCTCCATGCGGGACTGACGGTCATGGATATCGTCTACAACCCTCGGGACACTCGGTTGCTGAAGGATGCGAAGGCTGCAGGTTGTCGCACGATTCCTGGGCTCGAGATGTTCCTTCATCAAGCCGCGGCGCAGTTCGAGCTTTGGACCAATCAGACTGCTCCTGCCGACGTCATGCGCGCCGTCCTGGAATCCCGCTTCTCGTGAACATCGTGTTGATCGGCTATCGGGGGACCGGCAAGAGCACAGTGGGCAGACTGCTTGCGGCGCGATTGGGACGAAATTTCGTGTCAACCGATGTGGAGATCGTGAAGCATGCGCAGCGTACGATTTCGGAGATCGTTACCCAGGAGGGGTGGGAATATTTTCGCGATCTGGAGTCCGATATCTGCAGGGGACTTGCCAGCCGTAACCAGCTCGTGATCGATACCGGCGGTGGGACCATACTTCGCGCGCAGAATGTCGAGGCGTTGAAGAAGAATAGCACCGTGTTTTGGCTGACGGCCTCTGTCGAGACGATCGCGAAACGAATCGGCGGTGATAATCAGCGTCCCTCGTTGACGGGGACCAAGTCGTTCGTCGATGAAATTCAGGACGTGATGCGGGAGCGGACGCCGAAATATCAAGCGGCCGCCGATCACGTCATCGCGACCGATGATCGATCGATCAATCAGCTGGTTGAGACGCTACTCACGTTGGTGTGAGCATGCTCGATCATTGTCTCTGTCATGTCAGGATGAGGATATGCGGTTGCCCCGCCCTTGACAAGGTCTCCTTCGAAGTGTTTGAAATAGCCAAGTGCGCCCGTAGCTCAATTGGATAGAGCATCGGACTTCGGATCCGAGGGTTGGGGGTTCAAGTCCCTCCGGGCGCACCAATTAATCAATATGTTATGATTTTCACGTTATCTCTTACGGACACATGTAGAAACAGTGTAGAATTAGCGCCGCTCTGGCGTATCGCTCTCTCCGGTATATCACCACCAATTTAACGAGGGAGGGAATACGAAATGAGTGAAGACTCAGTTCAGGTCTCAGCTGCTCCTTGAATAAGCCTGTAGTTCGCACCGTTGACATCGATCAGCCTTCAGACGGCGGAGTTGCTGCCGCTTCCTTCCAAAGAAGTGCGGCAAGAAATCGGTCAGGCCGCAATTCGTTTTGGGCAACTGGAACATCCTCTGAAGGTCATCTACAAACGCTCGGATAAAAATATCTCCCTTGGCGTCGGCCTAGAAAGATTGAACGGGTGTACTCTTGGCGCCCTTTTAGTGGAATTAAAGGGCCTAATAAACTTGGCGAAAGGTAACCCACCGTTGGCTTCCGTAAAAGATCAACTGAGTCGGGTTCGTGATTTGTCCAAACCACGAAAGCGGTACTTGCATGATGGGACCGGCAGGAATTCAAGCGGAGAGTTTTTCTTCTTGCACACTGGGGAACAGATCGAAGAATCAAAAATGTTCGCCGAATTAGTTGCCGCGTCAACTTCTGCGGAATCTCTTCTCTCTGAACTTAACACGAAGCTCCCGGCGTCAAAGATGGAAGATTAATGTTGCCGGGCCGAGAAGAGAAGGAACGAGCTGACGTAATCCTCGCTGGCACGACGACGGCAACAAGGCTTCCAGGGGCATGCCATCCTCATCGAGCAACTGCACGTCCTGGACAGAGGGCCGAGGGAGCAAAAGTCTTGGAGAGTAAATGACTCTTAATCAGCGGGCCGTAGGTTCGACCCCTACACGGCCCACCAAAAATCAGGCACTTACACACCATCCTCCTTCCAGCCAGTCTCCGTGTAGGCACAGTGTAGGCAGTAGAACGGAGAAAATATATTTTTCTGCCCCCTCTGTCTAACCAGATGAACCAGACAAACAAGATCCCAGACCAACGAGATTAACCACCGCACCTGGTGGATTTGCCGTTCCGGACAACAAGACAAACCAGACGAACGAAATAAACGAGATAAACCAAATAGACCAGACAGACCGTCCGTTACCATTCATCATTAGGGTTCAACATTTCGCCCCCTCCCCTGAAAGGCGGGGTGATTT
>PLBR01000220.1 GCA_003135435.1 Nitrospira sp.
GTGCCGAGACAGAGTCGGCTGACTTTCACCCCCGACCGACCGAGATGAACGTATTGCATAAGCAAGATCCCTTGATCATACGCGCGAATGAGACATTGTACACAGATGGGACGAACGGAGGATACTCCGGGTTCTTATTTTTCGATGTCCTCGATCGACTGCGTGAGCGCCCTCACGAACGCCGCCTGGTCAGTAAAGAATGGTGAAAGGGCCGTCCTCTTCGTGTGTGGTCTGTCTGGTTCATCTGGTTGGTTTGATTCAAGCAAATAATCGAGTCAGATCAAATAGACCAGACAGACTAGATCAACCAGATAGTCCCGCCCCGCTCATCGCTCGGATGTCTATCTGGTTTGTCTTGTCTGTTTCGTCTCTCTTGTCCATTGCGCCAGATTAACCAAATAAACCAGACAGACTAGACAAACAAGATAGACCAGCCTTCCGGGAGCGACACAGGCAGCCGGCGCGCCTCTTGACGAAGCGATCGCGATGCGGCATCTTCCAGAGCGTCGCGAGAAAGAATCGAGAAGGAGGTACCATGGCCATGGTGTCCGTCATGCTTCCGATTGGAACACCGGCTCCGCCGTTTTCGTTGCGCGATGTCGTGAGCGGTCAGAGCTACTCGCTCGCCTCGTTTAACGGCAAGGCGGCCTTGCTGGTGATGTTCATCTGTCGCCACTGCCCCTATGTCGTGCACGTCGAGCAGGAAATCGCGAAGATTGGGCAGGACTACACAGACAGGGGGCTTGGCATCATCGGCATAAGCAGCAACGATCCGGTGAGCTATCCGGATGACGCGCCGCTGCGGCTGAAGGAGATGGCCGAGCGCCTCGGCTTCACCTTTCCCTTCTGCTTTGACGAAACCCAGGATGTAGCGATGGCCTATGGAGCGGCATGCACCCCTGATTTTTATATCTTCGATCGGGAGCGTCGGTTGGTCTACCACGGACAGCTCGACGACAGTCGCCCCGGCAGTAACAAGCCGGTCACTGGACGTGATCTCCGTGCCGCGATCGATGCGGCACTTGCCGGGAAACCCGTCGACAGCAAACAAAGGGCCAGCATAGGCTGCAGCATCAAGTGGAAGCGTACACAGGCATAGCCTGTTGGTCTCCTGTGCGCACGAACCCCTCCACGATGAAACGGTGGTCGTTCCACGCGCACAGTGGAGACCACACCAGCCGCTCCGGTGAATGCGGGTGTCTGTCAAGAGTTGAGTTCAGCCCTCGTGTGGCCCGTCTCGTTCGTTCCGCCTGTCTCGCACATCTCGCACCACCGTCCATGGACTCGTGCAAAGGACGGTCTTCTAGCTCACCATAAAAGAAGAATGTTTCTGGCACTCTTTTCCGGCCCACGGAAATTTCGAGAAGAGAAGAATGTACACGTTCCACAAACTCTGATATACCACTCATACACTGATCAGTATTTTGACACCGAAGGGAGGTGGAGATCACATGGCGATGAAGAAAGCAGCAGCGAAGAAGCCTGTAAAAAAGGCGGCGAAGAAAAAGAAGTAGTCGTGCCATGAGGAGGCGGCGGCCACGTCGCCTCCTCACTTCTCTCTTCCTCGATGTCCCTCAGACCCGATCAGCATCTCATCGGCGGCTGGTCAATCGGAACATTCCCCCGCAGAAATTTCTGTAAGCTCGACCACCCGATAGAACACACGTCACACGGTAGCAACTGTATTCCAAGACCGGGCCGGGGACGCGAGTGCCAGGGTGCGCGATCCAGAAGAGGAGTCGGACAACACAGGAGAAGATGCCCGGCGTGCTGAAGTTACCAACACATGAAGGCCGAGAGATAAAAAAATGGGGAGGTGATGGCCACATCACCTCCCCGACTTTCTCTGCACCGGGGAGAGCCCATGGCGCCCAAGAAAGCAGCCCGCAAATCATATCATGAACATTCCAACGAAATAATGATTATTATTCCATTATAATCAACTACTTACAGAACCGCTGACGAGATGCCTGGCCGAGGAGAGGAGACAGTAAGACCCCCGCACCACAAACCATGGGCTGTTGGCACCAGCGGTGTGACGCAAAGGCGTGAGGAACTTTCTTTACTCCCGGAGCAGCAGAGGAGATGGAAGTCTGATGATCTTCTGTGCTCGCGCAACGCGCGGCCTTACCTACAAAAATGTTTAGGTTGAGCAACAATCAATACGACTCGGCGTCTTCTCGGCCCTCAACCTCGACCTAAGCCTTGACCTTCCGATGGGACAAGCGCAGTGGGGAATCCACCAGGCCCTCCCCGTGTGGCCCGTCTCACTCATCCCGTTTGTCTCGCACGTCTCGCGTCAAAGAAACTATGGTGGCTGGCGCCGTTCTTTCCTCCCTGCCTACCCCTCATCGGAAACAACGTATGCGGGCAGAAAAGGTTCCTGTCCGGGTTCAAGGTTGATGGGGCTAGTAGCCGGCGAAATCGGGCTGAGTGGCATTGAATTGGTCGAGCACGGCGCGGAGGGTGTGGGATCAGAGCCACCTGAGAGAAAGGACTGCCTTAATCCGCGCTCCTCATAAGTCAATACTCACGCCTGACCCTAAATCTACAGCCCCGACCCGACTACTCGTGCAATTCCGATCATTGCTGAAATTGTGGACGGTGGCCCCACGACAGACTGATGGGTGCTCGTGGTGCCGTCTTCCCAGTTGCCAAACATGGTGTTACCACTCTGATTGGTCGATCCACTCATGCTGGGCGTGGATCCGGAATAGAAGTCGGTGTTCCCCACGCTGTTGCGCGTCGTACTCGACCCATAACTAAAATTACAGAAGTCAGTCTTCCCGGTGGACTGCCTCGATCCGCTGAAGGTATCGAAGTTGTAGAAGATCGTGTCGCCGGTCTCGGTGCTGGAGCCGGACTGCATGAAGGCACGCTGGCAATCAGCAGGAGTAGGAGAATGAGGAGTGGCATGAGGCACCTCCTGGTTGGGCCTTCAGCCTAGTCCTTGGCTGGACAGGCCGTCAAGTAAGGTTTGCTGGACTCATCTATATAACACCGGGGGGCTTTGCCGTCCGGCAGGGGTGTCGAGGATGGTGGGGCAATTACCTGTCCAAACTCTCAGTGGGGTAGTACAATTGCAGCAGTCATGCGACCGTAACGTAGAGGACCGCCCGGTGTCTGCGCCGTGACGACGGAGCGGACGATTCAGCGGAGGGAACCAGAATGGAGGCGAGGATTCTCGTCATCGATGATGGGTCGATAGCTGGAACTTGCTCAGCTCGATTTTACGCACCCATCGCTATCAGCCTATTTGGGCGACTGACGGCATCCAGGCCCTGAGCGAAGCCCGAAAGCACCAGCCTCACGTCATTCTGAGATCTTGGTCTGCCGGGGGGAGACGGCTTTCTCGTACTCGAACGACTGAAGAGTCACCGGCTGCTGTCGGCCATTCCAGTGATTGTGGTGACGATGCGAGACCCTGGGGCGGCGGAGCAAAAGGCACGGGAATGCGGAGCGGTTGCATTCCTCCAGAAGCCCGTGAAGGTGGACGAGTTGATCGCGACCATCCAAGGAGTTCTTGG
>PLBR01000129.1 GCA_003135435.1 Nitrospira sp.
CCCCGCCAGTCACAGCCTCAGAGTTGTTCCCCCTCGTCTAACAGGTCTTCTTCTCCCTGCCGGCACTAAGCCCGCCAGGAGATATTGTCACATGTCCTGGATCGGTTGAGTCAGCCGGCGACCTTTCCGGCTTGCGTGTCGAGGCTGGACGCCACCAGTTCGACTTGCACGCCATCTTGAAACGCCACTTGAATTCTAAGCTCCATTCGCCATACACATCCGGACCGCGACCGGGCTGATCCAGGAATACAAGTGACATTCTCCTGAACAAGCCAGACCAGTACAACTCGGCTAAGTCCTTGTAGGCATAATTGTAGATTTGAATAATCCGGTTTAAATGCAGGACGTAAGTCACATCTGGCATCGCTATTGCTGATCTCCCTTCTGTGTTTAGTGGAAGCAGGAACGGATGAGTGTTGCGTGCACGTTCATCGAGCGAAGGAACTCATAATGGAACTCATACTCGGAGGTAGTAACAGCATGATCGTGAGGGCGGCGCATGCATCAGAAAAAACTCGTGGAACTGTGTCGTTCTGTCTCGGGTGTGCTATCTTGTCATGGGATGCCCGGGAGGTCTTGATGCCTTGCTGCCGATTCCCCCTGCCTCTTGCCAGGTATAAGGTCCTGTGAACAACTCCCAACCGAACAACGTGTATGCATCTGAGCCAGCCTCTCGGTCTGGGGAAGCGCGGAGAATCCTTCTTCTGGAAGACAGTCCTGGTGAAGCAGAGCTGTTTTGCGAGGCCCTGGTGCTCGCCTGGAAGAAGCTTGAACCTGAGCCAGAGGCGCCACGACCTGGCATTGATGTGCAGCACACTGCGAAAGACGCCCTGGTATGTCTTAGGAACCCAGCCTGGCAGAAGACCCACAATCTTCCTGATCTCGTCGTGCTCGATCTTGACCTGCCAGGCGGGACGAGCCTGACGTTTCTGCGTGAATTGCGCATGGATTCCCGACTCGCGACACTGCCGGTGATTGTCATGGCCTGGTCTGATGAACAGAATATTGTTCGGAGCCTCGACGGGCTTGGGGTCGTGGGCTATGTCGTCAAACCCATGCTGCTTGATGATTTGGTCGCGCTTGTCGGCGGCTTCTGTCGCCACGTTCTCTCTGGGAATTCTCGTCAGGAGTTCTGCGCGCTGGATTGGATGCGACCAGCATGACGATGCTCCCGTTGGTCTTTCGACAGTGATTCGATCAGAGCTGCCGTAACGGTTGAAGAAGCTGGACGTCACATCCTTTACGGAGGCTCCCAAGGTCGTCGGAATAGGGCAGCCGGGAACCCGCTTCAGCTCGTTTGCCTGGCCAGGTCATCACTCCATGATCAGAGCAGCGATGGTAGAGCAGCAAGCTGACGAGGTCGCGAAGTGATGANNGTGATGACGGGAGTGTCGTGACGATCTGACCCCGCCGGTAGGAGGGAACCAGAATCCCGATGCGCATGTTTGCGCTGCCTTGTTCGCGCCTGATCTAGGTCGGACAGGGCATGTGTGCGCCGAATACAGGACGTCACTGGGTAGCGACTAGAGCAGAAAGTAAGAAGTCATGGTTCGTGCTGCGTTAAAGAATCCCTACGCCGTCATCGCGATCAGCCTCATCGTTATCATTCTGGGCGTCGTCTCCTACCAGAAAATGGTGGTGGACATCTTCCCGGAGATCAACATGCCGGTCGTAGCGGTGGCCACGTTCTATAAAGGCATGGGGCCGTCGGAGGTGGAAGGCGCCATCACCTTGCGACTGGAGCAAGCCTTTCTTCAGGCCTCCTACATCGACCACATCGAGTCCCGTTCCTTGCCCGGTGTCAGTCTCATCAAGATTTATTTCCATTCCTCCTATGACGTGAACGCGGGGCTAGCCGAAATCACGAGCCTCACCTATGCGAATCTCCGTTTTCTGCCTCAAGGCATCTTTCCCCCGATCATCATCAAGTTCGGGGCTGCCAGCCTGCCCATTGCCGTTCAGACGACCAGCAGCGAGACGATGACGGAAAAAGAAGTTCGCGATCTTGCGTACTTTAATGTCCGCCCGCAGCTTGGCAATGTGCCGGGCGTCGCGTTCCCGACCACGTTCGGAGGGACGGTTCGCCAAGTCACGATATTTCTCGATTCTGAGCGCATGCTGGCTCGTGGTATTTCCACTCACGAGATTGTGAATGCGGTGAACATGCAGAGCGTCCTCCTGCCTGCTGGCGACGTGAAAATCGGCGACTTCGATTACAACGTCTACACGAATAGCATGATCAAGGTTGTGGACCAGATGAACGACATTCCGATCAAAATGGTGAACGGAGTGCCGTTGTTCTTGCGAGATGTGGGGAAAGCGGTGGACTCCACGATGATCCAGACCAACGTGGTACGGATCAATGGCAATCGGGCGGTCTATCTGCCCATTCTGAAGCAGGCCGGTGCCAATACCATTGCCGTCATCGACGGGATCAAGGCTATCCTGCCTAAACTGATCAATATTCCGAAGGACCTGGCGGTTAAGTTGTTGTTCGATCAGTCGCTCTATATCCGCCAGGCCATCAAGACACTGGAGCATGAAGGGCTTCTTGGCGGAGGACTCGCCTGTCTGATGGTCCTGCTGTTTCTTGGGAGCCTGCGCTCAACCCTCATTGTCGCCATGGCGATTCCACTCTCCGTCACGGCAGCCTTCATCGGTCTCTATTTCACCGGCCACTCGGTGAACATCATGACGCTCGGCGGGTTGGCACTGGCCGTCGGACGGTTGGTCGATGACGCGATTGTCGTCGTCGAAAACTTCCATCGCCATATGGAGATGGGAAAGACTTCTTCTCAAGCGGCGGGTGATGCCGTGACCGAAGTGGCCCTCCCCATGCTCATTATCACTATCACGGTCTTCCTCGTCTTCTTGCCCATCGCGTTCTTCACGGGCGTGATCAAGTTTTTGTTCGTGCCGCTTGCTCTCGCCGTGGCCTATGCCATGATGGCCTCCTACATCGTTGCGCTGACGCTGGCCCCAGTCTCGATGGCACGGTTGCTCCGTGGCCATGCAGACCATGCACAGGGAGGGGCCCCTGCCGTGCATCAGGGACGCTTTACCACGTTCTGGAATCGCCTGAGCATCTTCGATCCGTTTGTTGAACGATACGTGCTCCTCCTGCGCTGGTGCTTGGCTCACAAGGTGATCGTGATTGTCACGGTCACGGTGATCTTCGTCGGCTCCATGTTGATGGCGCCTTTGATGGCGACGGAATTTTTTCCCAAGGTCGATGCCGGTTCATTTATCCTCAACGTCTCGGCTCCGGAAGGCACACGAATCGAAAAAACCGAGGCGATCGTGGCCAGGATCGAAGGACTCGTTCGAGCGGAGATTCCTGCGGCAGAGTTGGATCAGATCGTGTCGAACGTCGGAGTCCCGCAGGGCTGGATGGTGCTCTATACACCGGTGAATGGTCCCCATCAGGCCTTCATGCTCGTGAGCCTGAAGCGTGACCATGCCGTGCGCACCGATGACATCATTGTGAAGTTGCGCCAGACGTTTCGTCGCGAGTTGCCAGGATTGAAGTTCTCTTTCCAGACTGGAGGGATCGTCAGCGATGTGATCAATGCCGGCTTGCCCGCGCCAATCGATATCAAAGTGAGCGGTCCCAAGATGGAGGATCTCTCGGCGACGGCCAATCAGATTCGGGATCTTGTGGCAGCGATTCCCGGCACGGCAGATGTACAGGTTCGGCAGGGAATGGACTATCCTGAGATTCACCTCGATATCAATCGAGACAAAGCCTCCTATGTTGGGCTGAATGAGTATCAGATCGTGACCGATTTGGTGACAGGACTGTCCTCAAACGTCACGTTGAACCCCGGCTACTGGATCGATCCCCGGACCAATAATGCCTATTTTGTCGTGACCCAATTTCCCGAGCAGATTTTGCTGGAGTTCGAAGATTTTTTGAACATGCCGCTCGTGGGAACGCATGTGGAGCAGCCGATGTCGGTCAGCACCGGTGGCACCACGCTCAGGGGCAGTTCATTAGTGCTCACCCAGACACCCTTTCCGGAGCGACCTCGCCTGCCCGGTGTGACATCCACCGGGGGGAGCCCCGTCCTCCTGCGAGACCTGGTGGATGTCGTGCGAAAAGTCGGCCCCGAGACCGTCGATCACTTCAACTTGCAGCGAACGATGGACGTGCTCGTCAGTGTCTCTGGTAACGATCTGGGTCATATCGCGACTCAGATCGAACAGGCCGTGGCGAAGCTCAAGATTCCGAAGGATGTGGTGCTGACCTTCAAGGGGGAAGTGGATAGTATGCGCGCGGCGATTTCAGGATTTGCCTGGAATCTGCCGCTGGCGATGGTGTTGATCTATTTGGTGATGGTTGGGCTGTTTCGTTCCTGGCTCGATCCCTTTGTTGTCATGTTTGCTGTCCCGTTGGGATTTATCGGTGTGATCTGGATGTTGCTGCTGACCCATACCTCGATCAATGTGGAATCGATGATCGGCACCCTGATGATGATCGGGATCGTCGTGTCCAACAGCGTCTTACTGGTGGATTTCGCGAATAACAAGTTGCGCGAGGGTATGCCGATCGAGGAGGCCGTCGTGGAAGCCGGGCGCCTCAGAATCAGGCCCATCCTCATGACGTCACTCGCCACGGTGTTTGGGTTAGCCCCGATGGCGCTTGGCATCGGAGAGGGAAGCGAGAGCAACATGCCGCTTGCGCGCGCCGTGATTGGAGGCTTGACGGTTTCGACGTTTATGACGCTGTTGTTTATTCCGGTTTTGCACGCGATCGTCCGACGGCGATCAGCAGCCAGCCTGGCTGGCACTGAAGGAGAGGTTCACTAAGTGGAGGAGTCATGGCGCGATCATCTATGCTCGCTGAGGGGGCTTCGTGGGGGCATATGACACATCCATCGCGGATCAAAATCATTCTGATGGTTACGACAGGACTCTTCCTCCTTGCGGCGGCCTTGATGATTATTCAGGGCCAGCAACCGACGGTGTCCGCACCTGATACAGACCGGGACGCGGCTCAGTCTTCTGCCCACCAGGTTCAAGTGTTGAAAGTGCAACGGCGCGACATTCGCCAGACCCTGACTCTGCCGGCAAATATCTCTCCCTGGTACCAAGCGACGCTGTACGGAAAGGTCTCCGGCTATGTCAAATGGATCGGCTTCGACAAGGGAGATGTCGTGAAGAAGGGGCAGTTGCTGGCCGTGCTGGATGCGCCCGAGATCGAAGACCAATACAAGCAGGCCGACGCCGATTACCAAATCAAGAAAGTCACATATGAGCGGTATCTGAGCGTCTGGCAGGATAATCACGACATCATCGCCAAGCAGGATGTGGATGTGGCCAAAGCCGCGGCTGAATCTGCGAAGCATCAGCGAGACAGCCGCCGCACCTTGCTGGATTACACCAACGTCTATGCGCCCTTTTCCGGCGTGATCACGGCTCGGTTTGCCGATCCTGGCGCGCTCATCCAGGCGGCGACTGGCTCGGCGACTCAAGCGGCACCGCTGTTCACGATCATGGATATGGACAGCGTCCGGATCTATGTGAATGCCCCGCAGGAAGCTGCGCCGTTGGCGAAGCCAGGGCTTTCCGTTACAATGACCGCGCGTGAATGGTCTGAAGAATTACACGCTTCGATCACTCGGACAACCGAAGCCTTGGATCCAGCCACCAGAACATTGC
>PLBR01000207.1 GCA_003135435.1 Nitrospira sp.
CCACTCGGGAAGGAGATGACCCACGAAAAAGAACCGCGGAAACCGATTTTCTTCGACTCGCATCCTGCGACTCCGGACCGAGTTGCCGATACCGCGCACCATGCCAAATCGTTGACCCGCGCCACGCAGGACCCGATCAGTCCGACCAGCGAAGTCTATCTGGCCAGGCTCGACGGGATCGTCGTCGGTCCGCGCGGAGCCGATGGGATCTTTCACGAGACGGTGTTTCTGCATCCGGACCTGAATATCTTCGTGCAGTTTCCGGAGAAGTGGATGCATGAGAATGCGCCTGGGAAAATTGTGGCTGCCGCACCGGGCAAAGACGTAGCGGTCGTGCTCGAGGTCATCGCGAAAGGCGATGACCCGCTCGACGGCGCGCGGATGCTCGGCAAGGCCAGACAAGTGGACCTGGCCGCAATAGCCGAGTCCATGACCATCAACGGTCTTTCGGCTGCGCGCGCGGTGTTTCCCACCGATGGCCGGGCACACCTCGAGCTAACCTGGATCGCCCATGGCGGGTTGATCTTTCAATTTCTTGCCATTACGCCTTCCGACCGGTTCAAGGCCCTTCAACCGGTGTTCGAATCCGTGACTGGGAGTTTTCGTCCGCTCTCGGCTCACGAACGAGCCGGCATTACGGAGAAACGGATTAGACTGGTCGCAGCCCGCGGGGGTGAGACAATCGAGGCCCTGGCTGCTCGCGCCCATTCGGCTTGGAAGACGGAAGAAGTGGCAGTCGCCAATAGACTCATCGTGACTGCGCCGCTGCACGAGGGACAGGTGCTCAAAGTGGTGGTTGAGGAACGGTATGAGTCGCGAGAGCCGCGCCGATAGGGAGACGGGCGAGACTGGTGCGGTCAGAAGGCTGAAGGTCGGGGTTCGAAGTTTCGAACACTTCAGCCTGCAGACTGTCTTGCCCGTCCCGTCTTTCCCGCTCGTCGCGCGTCACTCCGCCATTTCGCGACGAACCGTCATGAATAATGCGGGCTGGAACTACTCCTTGAAAGTGGGTATCCTCGCAGGCTTTGTCCGTGGAAGAAACTTATCAATGAGGTAAGAGGATGGTGATTGCCGTCGTGCTTTCCATGATCCCGGGGCTCTCGATGCAGGCCTCGATGGCAATTGCAGGGGAGTCGGCCGAGGCTGCGCAGATCGATCGCGAGGTGGATGCGGCGCTCAAGAAATTCCTCGAAGACACACCGGAAGCGGACATCTTTCGGAAAGAAGCCATAGGCATCCTCGTGTTTCCGAATATCGTGAAGGGCGGGTTTATGTTCGGAGCGCAGTATGGGAAAGGCGCGTTGCGGAAAGAGGGGAAAACGGTCGGCTGCTACAGTACGCTCACTGCGTCCTACGGTCTCTAGGCCGGCGTGCAGACGTTCGGGTATGCCATGTTCTTCATGAATGAAAAGGCCGTGACATATCTGGATGAGAGCGAGGGGTGGGAGATTGGTGTCGGTCCCAGCATCGTCGTGATGGACAAAGGTATGGGGAAGAGCCTGACGACGACGACGGGCCGGAGCGATGTCTATGCGTTTATCTTCGACCAGCAGGGGCTGATGGCCGGCTTGGGATTGCAAGGGTCGAAGATTACCAGGATTCACCCGTGAACAATGGTGCCATGGGGGTGCCGGTACGGGTGGATGGTGAGCAGTCGTGAATCAATATAGAAGGGAGAGCGTGTCATGATGGTTCTGCAAATTGGGGTGTTGTTGCTGTCGTTCCTGTTCATGGGAACGGTCCAGGCTCAGGAAGCGGCACAAATGAACATGGACATCTTAAAAGAAAAAGTAAAGGCGGACAAGAAGCTCCTTGTCGCGGCCAACATGAATCTCACCGACGCGGAGGCCAAGAACTTCTGGCCGCTGTATGACGGCTATCAAAAGGAACTGGAGCAGATCAATCAAAGGCTACTGACCACAGTCAAGGGTTACGCCGACGCCTACAATGCCGGCAAAGGGGAGATTTCCAACGATCAAGCCAAGAAACTGCTCGGCGAAGCGCTGGCCGTTGAAGGGTCCGAATTGGAGCTGCGGCAATCGTATGCGGCCAAACTTGGCAAGGTGCTGCCGGCCACGAAGGTCGTCCGGTATCTGCAGCTCGAAAGCAAAATCCGGGCGATTGTGAAGTTCGAACTGGCCGCGCAGATTCCGCTGGTGAGTTAATCGACGCAGGCCGTTGCCGATGTACTAACTTCCGGGGCAGTTCAACCGGCACGAACCATCTGGGTTTCCGTAGCGAGAAATCCACGGCGACGCGAATTGTCCCACGGATAGTCGGACAGTCGGGGGTGGAATACAAGCGAATCGTGGACGACGCGATTCGGCGGGACGGTATCAGTTGAGTCAATTGCCGTTGAGTTCGTGGATCTAGGAAAGATAGGTTAACGGAAGATCCTGCTCGGTCTTTCCGGTCCGGAAGAGAAGGGTCAGTCTTCGACTGGGGGCTGGCCCTTTTTATTTGCGCTGAGGGCCTTGTTCGGGTCTACGTCTATACCGGCCTCTTTGATTTCTCTGGCGAGATCATATTTCCAGGCGCCAGCGTTGTCCATCTGCTTGTACGGAACGCCTACGTAATTGGTCGGGATCTCGATGTCACCCTTCAGAAGGGCGCACACTCTGGAACGCCCCAATATCCCAATGAAGTAACCAAGTTCAAGTACGACGTTCTGACGAGGACGCAGTTTCGATTCAGATGGTGTGTCTTTCGGATGGCCCACATCGTCGGGAGTCAGTAAGACCACCGCGAATCCAACATTGGAGTGGTATTCAACTTTCTCGATGATGGTTTGGTCTTCGTCAGGTTTCTCGTGGAGTATGATCGCACGAAGGCCGAGTTGCTCTATGAATCTCGCGACCTCGTGCTTCGCTGCCTCATCATGGCCGTGAACGATGAAAACATCCCTGCTCTGTTGTTTTGATGGAGCAGGGGCGGCCTTCGCTTCTTTACGCTTATCTCCCAATGGGGAAACGGGTAAACGATTTATGATCGATTCCAAGTGATGGATCCGTGCGGTCATCCATCCCGCTAACAGTTTGGGTCGGTCAGCTTGAGGAAAGTAGAGGATGTCCACCGATCCGAATTCGTTGTCAATCGACAGGTCAGCAAATAAACTCTTCAGTAAATCGATCGTGACCTTGGCCCACTTCTCCTGATCTGTCTTTGCTTGCTCAAAAACCGCGGTCCCGGCAAGGCCGAACCCGAACCCGGCGTGAGCTGGGGCAAGAGGTTCTATAATCGCACGTCCTCTCATTATCTGTGCGTTGATCTGCTCCCTAGCTTCTGCCTGTGAAACCAGAAGTTTGGGGAGTGGGGATTCTGACATAGGCAGTCGCTAGACCTTTCGAGCGGCGTTCTCTTCTTTGTCTGCGGCCTTCCGGCGTCTACGTGGGGAACGGTGGGAGAAGCATAGAGTATGTACCCAGTTTAATCTATGGTGCGCCCGGAGGGACTTGAACCCCCAACCCCCAGATCCGTAGACCCACCCAGTACTCCTGAGGCTAAGAGTGAGCAGGAATGACAGACAGCGACGCTACCCTTATGGATACAGGGGATTAGGCCATTTGGCTATGCGATCAGTGGTGATGGAGGTATATTGGCAACCGTGACCGAACCGTAACCAAAACCGTGACCAGAAACAGGGGAGCTATGACAAACTTTTGTGTGGCTTTTCTCTGGTTAAATCACCTCTCCAATACGCACTGTTCCGCTGTTACAGGCGTCTGAAATCCACACCGTGAAAACCCCAGTCCCCTGTCTGTGACACCCTTCCCACGGACGGCCTGGCCTTTCTGGTAATCTAGATCGAATAATCCGAGACCTGAGCCGACCATTCCAAATTTAAGTGGGCCGTACACCTGCCCGCTTCTCTTATCCCTTGCGGGATGAGCCGTGTTGTGTCTTGACCAGCGTGGAGATGACCTTTGTGATTCGCTCGGCCACCCTCGGCTCGGGCGTGTCGAAGTCCACCCCGAACTCAGACCCCTTGACCCATATCACGGTGGCGCGATCGATCAGCAACGGCTCCGGGTCTCCTGGGACAAACATTTGCAGGGCGAGCGCCATCCCGACGGAGACCGGTGTATTCCCGGTCATGTAGCTCCCGCTCAGTGACAGATCGTCGATGATTCCTTCACCAGCAACCCCGTCCTGAAGGTACCGCACCGACACCAATCGTGCGAGCCGTTGATGCTTCCGCATGAAAAACCAGGCCATGCTGTCTCTGCCCTCTCTCGATCACGCGTGCGTACCAAGCACTCCTCGGATGGTCGCGATCACTGGGTCTGCCTTCACGGGTTTGTGTGGTGCCCTCGTTCCCACTCCGCGCTATGCCCGTATGAGAAGATGGTCGATTCGCGCAGGTTCTTCGAGGTGCATGGCTGCGGCGGCATCGAGAAATCGTTTCAGTCTCATCCGGTCCTCTGAGCTCAGCTGGATCACGTCCACCCCGATCCAGTGCTTGTGGACCCTTCTGACTTGCGCCAGCCGGATGTCTATCAAGGCCTCCTCGCCTTCCAACCATAATTGGACTTTCACAATATCCCCTGCTCTCAGGTGATCAGGGGTGGTGAGCGTACACCCATCCTCTAAGCATTCGAGGACGCACCCGTCCGCTTCAAGCTGCCCGCTTCCGTTCGCGAGCACGCAGTCAATGGTAAACTCCGGACTATCCCAACAGGTCTGTGTCTCAAGAGCCATCATGTTATGCGCAGGGTAGTATGGGAAAGGGGTGGTTAGCCATTCCTCAAGAGGTGGGGGGGCTTACCTACAAAAGAGGAAGCGCATTGTTCGTGCAAAGGCGCACGGTGGCCCCAGTCGTATAGAGGGTTGTCCTGAGAGTTCTTTTAGTGAGCGAAGCATCTTGCTCTCTCAAGGGTTTAGGAAAGCAACGCTAGTTTTGAACGGTGGGACACCAATTGCTGATAATGGCGAGTGCAACACTTTTGGGGATGAGAAGTCACACTTCCTCTTAATGGGCCATCGGCGTTTGGGTTAGATCCGATGGTGGAGAGTTTCGGAGGCTTGTCTGTGCACCCCTTCACAGAGGACGAGCGAGTCCGTGGACCATACAGCAGTGAGTGAGATCACGTTCCGAACCAAGGGAGAGAGACATGAAAGCCATGCAACAACATCTTGCTAGCATACTTGGAATTGCTTTTGTGTTGACCGTGGGCGGTTGTGGTGGCGAAAGTGATTCAAATCCCGCGCCTGCGACCCCGTCCAGTTCTGCTGAGGGGCTTATTCCGGTAGCACCAACACCAACTGTACACTCGCGGCCGTCGTCCTTGACGACGGCACCCATTATTTTTTCTATTCGGTTCCGCACATCCCAATCTGATCGCCGGTGTTCTCCAAGGCAATGGTACCTCGAACAACGGCAGCTTCACTTCGGCAGACCCAAGAGACTTCAATATTGAAGGGCTTGGCGTGCTGAGTGCTACGATCGCTGCAAGCTATGCTGCACGCCAATCCCTTAATGGCTCTATCATGTACCCTGGAGCGAATGGTGCAACTTTCACCAGCACCTTCGACCCCGCTTACGATACAACGCCTAGCCTTGCAAGTCTTGCCGGCACGTACACGGGCCAAGCCGGCAGCTCTGGCGGCGTGCAATCAGCGACCGTAACGGTTGCTTCTAATGGTGTATTTACTGGGGTCGAGGCCGACGGTTGCACTTTTACGGGTACCGCTTCGCCACGGGTCCGCGGCAACATCTTCGATCAAAGCGTTACGTTTGGTGGGGCACCTTATGAATTCGCTGGAAGTACGCTCGTTGGAATTGCATACTTGGATGTTCCGAACCGCCGACTGTATGGAGCTGCTCCGGTAAGTAATCGCACAAACGCGGTGATTTTTTCTGGCACAAAGCCGTAACGTAATGCAACGATGTCTCAGTGCACTCAATCGACCCCGGTATTACAGACGGAAGCGCGAGAAATGAGGAAAGCTTGTGGGCTGATCCGCAGCCGGTGCCGCCGTAGGAGTGGCGGAAGAGGAACAGGTGAGCGGTCCATCGCGGACCGGCTCTTTCCTCACTCCTCCCATCAGTCATGGGCTTCTCTCCGGTATTCCGCTTACTGTTGCAGCGTCGTAATCCGGTGTCGAGACGCGGCGGAACCGAATGATCGTTGAGGCTCCCTCGGTCGAATGGATGTGTAATCGCACGTCTGCTCCCGTCCTCTCGATCATCACGCGGCGCGGACGGGGAATACTTTGGTATTCGTGTTCCTGCGTATTGTCGTTCTGGCGTACAATGATCGACAACACTTCGTCTGTGTGATCGAGATGAAGGGTCATTGTGAGGTGACCCGGATTTGACAG
>PLBR01000036.1:0-3626 GCA_003135435.1 Nitrospira sp.
GCTCAAGCTTGGCGCAGAGAAAACCGATACTCGATATATGCGCCGAGCACCATTCACCCTCGGAATAGCATTTGCCGTCGTGGCACTGATGGTCAGCGCATGCGGATCTACATCCGACCACACGGCCGATAAGGCCACACAGTTGTCGCGCCAATCTCCGGCAACCACCACCGCACCGTTCAATGCATGCGATACGAACAATCCGGACGACCAGTGCCCTACGGGTACACCAGGCCAGATCGCAGGCAACGAAGAAGACTGCGCTATCTATCAGAGTTGGCTCAAGGACTGCGCCGAAAACTCAAATGCCGTGCAGTGCGATGACGTTACGCCGGGCGATCCTGGCTATCTACCTAATCCCTGTGGAATGGGAGTCAGTCCGCAATAGGACGATGCCAACATGAACATGCCAAGTGAGGTCAAACCATGAGCGGTGTAGAAACCCTGGAACCAGCCCTTCATGACTCAAGCGATCCGACACCGTCGGATGCCTCGGGGTTGGCAGTGGCATCCCTCGTATTGGGCATTCTGTCGGTCGTTCTTGGTGGAGTCATCCTTGGTGTTCCTGCCCTCATATGTGGCTATCGCGCACGAAGGCAAATCGCCAAGGGTGGTCAAGGCAGTGGTGGTCAAGCAATGGCAGGGATCGTACTGGGGTGGATTAGCTCAGGACTCTCGGTTGCCGTAGCTGTTGCGGCGGTAACACTTGTGGCATCCGGAGGCAGCAACGCTGCGTCGACTGCTACCACCCGAAGGATAACTGTCGTCGTTCACGTTCCCGATTATTCAGGCCCGTTCGGATCGACATGTTCCCTTTCAGTTGACGATGACAACGTTGGGGTTTCGGGACCAGGTAACGATGTACTCGCATCGCCAATGATTCTGCCCGGTTCAGTGCTCTACGTTGGAAATACAGGATTCTCATCACCCTTCCAGTGCACAAGCCAAGCAAACATAACGGTGCCAAACGAAACCGTCTACAACGTCACCATGCCCGACGGTTTTTCGGAATCGCTAAACATCAGTGACGTGTGCGAGCGGGGTTTCATGACCGGAAGTCAGATTCTCTGCATCATCCCAGTGGACGACGATATGGGTTCCGTCCAGGGTGATTCCGGCTGATCGAACGATTGAGGGTAGGCAGGGGCCGTCACGAGAGTACGGTCGAGAGCGAACGATGAAGCCGACGCGAAAATGCAGGTAAACCGTCCATTCTGCACAGGGCGATGCCCTCCTTGCTCAGGGTTCAATCACCCCAGGGTTGGTTCGACCAGCCTCGGACCCTCATTTTCGTTGGTAGCCGGGGTGTTCGTCGGATTCCGGGTTCTTCAGCCGGATCGACACAGTGTCATCCGGGGTGCGTCCCGGCTCTTCGGCCGTCGGGGCCACGCCGGCGGCCCTGAGGCCGGCTTTGACTTCCCGCTGGCCACGGGGAGGCTCATGTGGAGAATAGGCAGCCTGCTCGGTCCGAGAGATCCATCGCGGCCCCGTCTGGCGTCCCGTAAGCGGATCGGTCTATGGGACGGTCGGTGCTGTCGCTGCGGGATCGCGCTCGCGGGAGTTGCCTGCTGCAGTACGGCACATCGGGGATGGTCGGTACCGGGTAGGTAGCCCTCCATTGCACCGCCGTCGTGTGTAACGCTGGCACAATAACGCCTGTGAGTCGGTTGGTCTCCAGGAAATCCAGACACGGGGCCTCGGTGGTAGCTCTCGCTTGCGCCGCCATCGTCCTTGTCGCGTGCGGGGGCGGCTCGGCTAGCCCCAAGAGTGTGTCCGTTCCACTACCCGCGGGCGCAGTAACGGACTGTTTGACCACCGCCACGTGCTATTCACCGCATCAGATTCGTACGGCCTACGGCATCCAGCCTCTACTCGACCGGGGGATAGATGGGCACGGTGAGACCGTGGTCCTGGTGGAACTCGCCGCCCGACCACCGGCTCCACCGGCAAGGACAGACATCAATCAGGATTTGGCGCGCTTCGACAGCATCAATGACCTGCCTCCAGCACGCATCCAGGTGGTGAACAGCCTGGCTAACTCAGCTTCGCCTCAGGTGGCAAACGTTGAGGAAGTAGAAGATACTGAAATCCTTCATGCGGTGGCTCCTGCAGCGTCGATTCGGGTCGTCCTGATTGCGGATGCTGCGGAAGCCGACTCTTCGAACCTGATTAATGCCCTTTCTGCGGCATTCAGCCTGGGCATGTCCCAGGGCTCCGTGGTGTCGCTCAGCGGCAGTTTTGGAGAGCACTGCTTTACCGCTGCCGAAGTGTCGCAACTCCACACCACGCTCGAAGCGGCAGAAACCCGTCGTGTGACGGTGATCAGCTCCTCCGGAGACTTTGGTGCGATCAGCAAGCCGTGCTTCGGTGCGACTGTGTTTTCCCCCGTCAAAGAGGTGGGATTGCCAGACGCAGATCCACTCGTGCTTGGCGTTGGTGGGACAAGCCTCACCGTCGACCGAACAACCGGCACATATGTCAGCGAGACAGCTTGGAATACTCCTCCTGGCATCTTGCAGCAGATCGACCACTCGTCGGCTTCCGGCGGTGGCTTCAGCCATTTGTTTGTCCGGCCAAGCTACCAAGACGGGATCGCCGGCATTGGACCTTCCCGGGGAGTACCAGACGTGGCTGCTGATGCGTCGCCCTTCACGGGCATGGCCCTGGCCGTAAGCGACGGTGACCGGAAGTATTATGAGACCCCGGCCAGCGGGACAAGCGCGGGTGCCCCGCTGTGGGCGGGAATAATCGCCCTCGCTGACCAGGATGCAGGTAGGAATCTTGGTTTCGTAAATCCCGAGATTTACCAGATCGGCAAGAGCGCCTATTACGACAAGGCATTTCATGACGTTAAGGTCGGGAACAACACGGTGACATTCCCACCTCATACCATTACCGGGTATCAGGCGGAACCCGGCTGGGATCCCGTTACCGGCTGGGGAACTCCAAACGCACAGGTGCTTGTGCCTTTGCTAGCTGTTCTGCAGGACGGCTCCTGAGGTCCTAGTGGAAAACGAGTGAGTCGACCAGCTCGGACCTGTTCACTCTGGCGACGCCATCCGAGGTGCGGTGAGTGCCCCTGATCGTCGGATGGATGGGCCGGCCGGGCGACCTCGACAGGCACACGTGGGCAGTCGCCGACTGTTGCCCTTGCTGTCCGGTGACTGATTCAGCATGCTCGGACTGGCTTCATTAGATTCGGACTGTGGCCGACGACCTCAGCGATGGTCAGGGTAACCGGGAGCTTGAGAATGACCTGGTCGCACTTGCCGGGCGCCCGGCGAGAAGTACCGCCGTCACCTTGGTCGATCTCGCTGCTTCGCCGAACACCAGGATCGCCTTCATTGACGCTGGGCCTGAAACGCGCTTCGAGATCGGCTCGATCACGAAGGCGCTGACCGGTATGTTGCTTGCCGATGCCATCGATCGCCGTGAGGTCTCCTTAGAGACCACGGTCGGTGACCTTGTTCCAGACGCAGGTGTGACCGCCTTTGGATCGATCACTTTCCGGGAGCTGTGCACACATACATCCGGTTTGCCGCGGATGCCTGAGGGTCGACTCGCGGTCTTCCGGGGGATCCGCTTCCTCGTTCTAGGAACGCACCCCTATCGGGAGATGACAGCAT
>PLBR01000036.1:3639-16701 GCA_003135435.1 Nitrospira sp.
GGCCCCACCGGGCTGGTCATCGAGGGGTCGCCGGCGTCCGCCGTGGACCACTATGGGTGGCTTCGTTCCGGCGGGCGGTGTCATCAGCACGCCTAGCGACATGTCCAGGCTTGCCGTGGCCTTGTTGGATGGGTCTGCGCCAGGAGGCGGTTCACTGACGCCGATCGAAGGCGTGGCGACCACCGGACCCAATCGGGACAGCGGCATGTTCTGGGGTATCGAATCGGACCCAATCACAAACCGGAGAATGGTTGTACACAGCGGTCAAACTGGCGGATATTCGTCCTTTCTGGGACTCACCCTCTCGGGTGGTCGAGCGATGATTGTTCTGGCCAACGTCGCAGGAGCGAGCAAGCAGCAGCGAATCATCACCGGATTGGCACCCCACTTTGGTACCCGAGTCCCCTCCGAACGTGACGATGAGGGTTTAGATGGCGACCAAGGGCGCCCCTGACACCGGTCTTGCGACAGGCCTTCGCAGTTCTACGGCCGACATTGCTGCCTATCGCGAGCGCTGTCCGCTCCCTGTCTCCAGCCCGCGGACATTCCCCGCAAGAGGAACCTGATGTGGGAACGCCGCACTTAAAGGACGGTGCTCACGTCGGTGCTTCCCGCAAGACCCGCCCGGTGAGATGCCCGGTGAACGTACGGCATGCGGGCATCGGGGCTATGAGCCGCGTCGGAGCACCTCCGAAGCGGCGGAAAGCGGATCGGACCGATATCGCTCGCACTGACTGGCACCCGGCCATCGGAATGGTCAACCCGTCCTCCCGAGGTTATTCGTGTGCCCCGAAGGGCAACGCCCGGACCGCAAAGGACCGTCAGCCACGGGGCAATCCTGAGCAACCATGGGAGGGAACCTGAGGTTGCTCAGGATTCATTTACCCCATGGTTGGAACCACCAGCCTCATCCCCTCATATTCCCTGGTCGTCGTGGTGTTCTCCCGATTCCGGGGTCTTCAGCCGGCGCGACGCCGAGTCGTCCACGGTGCTCGTTGCCCCAGACCCAGGTGACACTTCGACTTCGGCGGGGACCGCCTGGTTCATTACACCCCAGCACCAAGTGAGCGAAGCCGTCACCCGATGAACGAAGCCCACCAAGTGGAGCATGAGGTCCCGACACCTGAGGAAGTCGAGCAGATCGTCCATGAGGCCCGAGCCGGCTCACCAACCGTGGCCGACCTATTCATCGCCGCCGTCTCCGACCGGCGCTGGCCGGGGAGAGCTTTGCTGGCTCAAGTTCACTGACCGGAATTCCAAGACGCACGAACTGTGGATAGTCCGGTCGATCTACGTGTTGTCCCATTTCGCCTGGAGAGAGAAGTCGACCAAGAGCCACTCGGTTCGCAGGGTGCAACTCGCTACGTCACCTCCAGGAGGCGACTCTTGGCTGCCTGGAACTCATCGTCGGTCAAGGAGCCGTCACGATGAAGCGCTGCGAGTCGCTCCAATTCAGTAGCGAGCGATGGACCACTGTCTGAGACTCGTTCCCCAATTTCGCTGGTCTCCGATTCCTGAGGCGCCACCACCTTCTGGGCCTTGTTGGCCTTCCGCACAGCCTCACTCTTCGCCTTGTCCATCAGACCCATGGGCTTTGCTCCCCTATATCAAGCGGCTCTTGGCCGCTTGGAATTCAGAATCGGATAGGTCGCCGTTCCGGTGGAGCGCCGCGAGTCGCTCTAAATCTGCCGTAAGCGATGGCACCGCCGTGTTCCCCTCGATCGGCGTCGCATCGTTGCCTTGCGGCAGGGCACTCTTGATTTTGCACTCCTCTGGCCCAGCGTAGACCCCATGGAGATGGACACATCGACCATCCCTACCCATACCGATCGGTGCGCCACAGTGACGACAGTTCCATGGGTCCGTTGGAGTGCGGTGTTCTATCGGCTCTGCGACCAGTCTCTTCTGAGACTGAGCCAGTTGCTTCCCTGCGCCTGTTCGGGATTCCGTAATCTGGCTAAGGATGAACGAGCACGCTTTCTGGAACGCGTCACGTTGGATTGGCGAGTTCAGAGCAATACAGTTAGGCGCTCTCGCCGGGTCCGTACTGCTGTTGTTGGACCAATAGCTCTTAGGTGTGTTCTGCATACCGCCTGAGTTGACTTCGAAGTAGCCATTGATCAAGTGAAAGTTGCCCTGAACGCCAGAGATGTTGGAGTACGGCTGCTGAAAGGTATCGTTGCCTAAAACCTGGCCAGTCATGAGACCGCCTTTGATAATGACGACGCGGGTGCCAGTGCAGATGAGAGCCTCTTTCCACGCACCTTTGAGTTGGACGTAAACGTGCTCGCCCGGTAACAAGAGCTGGGAAAGGGCCGTCTCGATGCGGTTGGGCAGTCGTTCAATCAGATCCTCTGGCACCCGTCCGCTCCCCTTCGCCACGTCCTCAACATCGGGAGAACTCTAGTTTGGCTCTCCGAAAGCTGCCTCTACCCACTCAGAGTCCCCTCAGTAACCCATCAGCCAGACACGGGTCCGCAGCTTTATTCGTGGCGACCGCTGGTGGGAGCTCAGAAGCGGAGACCGGCGTCTATGGCACGGAAACGGGTGCGGCTGCGGAACTGGGTGGTCACGTCGCGGGCGACGTCGCTCTGGAAAAGATCCTTCACCCGTGCGCATGATAAAGCTGAGTGGTTCTGCGGTTGATTTTCGAACCAGCTCGCTCATGATCTCTTGATCTCGCCGTGCGTCCAGCAACCAGCGTCGATCCCGACGATCCGTCGGCCGAGCCGAATTCGGTGTGGAGGGCCATCGCCCTTGCTGCGCGGTCGGAGGCGAATGCTAGAAGCGGACGGCGATCGGGTCGTCGAGCACGGGACAGTCGCCTGTTACCTTCCAGTGCTCGAGCGCCGAATGCGGTGTTCCCTGCCAGCAAACCAAAGGCAATACTTCTTGTGCGGGACGAGCGCCATCTGTGATGTGGCCGGTCTGACACTCCTCCGGAATGGATGGGAGATCCAGGTAGGGATTCGCCACTCGGGCACCGAAGAGCACGAGATTCTCCGTACCGGGCAACGCCGCCGAGGGGGCACGTAGGCCTGCCGCACCGGCCGCTCGCAGCTGGGCAGCGAGGTGCTGCGTCGGTTGGAAGTTGTCCCCGACCAGATCATCTGGATTTATCCCAAATGAGGTGCTGTTGTCGAAGGTGACCGACTCGACCCCGTCATCATCGACAAGCACCGCCCAGAGATTCAAGAGCATCTCGTCGGCCAGATCGAGGTCTGGGCCTGACATCCCGTGGCGAAGCCGCTCCGCAGTCGGCCCGAGGGGGTGCAACGAGAGATACTGCGTCGCCTCATCCTCGAACGCCCGATTGAAACGGCCCGCCCGGGTACTAGGCATAACCCACCACGGCGTATCGTAGGCCGCGTGCCGATATGCCACCACGAGGCTCACGGCGCTCCCCGAGCGCCCCTGGCCGCCGCCATTAGGTCTGGAAAGTGAACGGGGTCTTCGAGAAGATCCAACGGCGTCGACTTCAGGCCAGGAAGTCGATGCTCGAACCATGCTGGCACGCCCTGAGCCGTATAAGCGTGGCGAAGCTGGTTGGCGAGGTGGGCGACCATTCGAATCCGCGCCTCCTCCTTACCTGACGGAGTTGATCCATCCCCGGCTAGCCAGCGCTGAAGCTGGCGAGTCGAGATACCCAGTAGGTGCGCCACGTCCGACTGTGGCAGACGAAGCATCCCCACCAGGTGCTCGAGAACCTCATGGATTGGAACGTCGTCAGAGACCCAGTGACTACCAACTATGTCTCGAAGGGCGTGGCGGACTTGCTCAAGCGCTACCCGAAGGTCTCGACGTTGGGCAGAGACATTGTCGTGTCGCAACGCCTTCATCGAACGGAGAGCCCCGGCGTACAGAGCCGATGCGAAGTATGGGTCGACTGCTAGATTTAAAGGAGCCTCGGCGTGTAGCGCCATGTCGAGACTGTCGACGAGCGCCGCCACGTCCGGTGGTACCTCATCTCGTGACTTGCGTAGCGAGACTGTGGCGGCATTTACCTCGTCCAGGAGGCCCGGAAACTGCGTCGTTGACATGTCGCCATCATAGCGACATTTCTACGCCAATGGAAGACCCGCGCTCCCGGATTGGCACGGGGGATGAAGGATTCACGGTAGGGGACGGCAACTCGACAGTGGGCGATCCTCCGCCGCCATCCCCTCAGTACCGAGGTTGCTCGGGGTGCAATAGCCCTATGGTTTGATCGACCGGCCTCCGACCCTCGTCTTCCCTGGTCGACGGGGTGTTCTCCGCATTCCAGGCCTTCAGCCGGAGCGACGGCGTGTCGTCCAGGGTGCGTCCTGGCCCTTTGGCCGCATGTCCACGCCGGCGGCCTTCAGGCCGGACCTGACCGCCCCCTGGCCTACCCCCAGGAGAAGGCTCATGTGGAGGACCGGCAGTCCCACATCCTCGTACAGCTCCGTCACCAGGCCTGTCGGAAGCGGCAGCGGGGCGAGGGCCTCGAAGGGTCCAGTGGGGCTCCACTGCTCGGGCACGAGGACGCCGTGGCGGGTCAGGACCTTCACGATCTTGGGGTCACCGTAGAGGTCGTCGAGGAGGGTGCGGCCCTCGTCTCTGTGGCTGGCGAAGCCGCCTCGGCGTACCTGGATCCCGGCCTGGTGCAGCGCCACCCGGACGGTCCCCACGCTCACGCCCAGCTCCTCTCCTACCATCTTCATGGTCATGCCGCTAACAAGAGGCGGGAGACCTGATCCCTGAGACCGTCGGGGTCCCACGGTCCCTTCGGGGTGAGGGTCTCCGGCCTCTTGATGAGACCGGCCTCATGCAGACGCTTGCTCACGTGCTCGGTGCTGACCCCGAGGAGAGTGGCCGTCTGGAGCACGTTGGGCTTCTTCTCCACGTAGAGGTCGATCAGGCGATTGTCGGTGACCTTGGCCCGGTTTCCCCGAGGTCTCCGGACGGTGTGGGAACGGATGGGGATGCCGGCGACCACGAACTCACGCGCCACTCGAGCGGGGGAGATCTGGAGCTTCTCGGCCACCTCGGCGATGGTCAGGGCCTGCTCGACGCGGTCGGAGAGATGAAGAAGACTCAACGCAGGACCGACAGATCCAGCTCCCCGGAGCGGGAGGTGTTTGGCCTGATGGACCGCCTGCCTTGCTAATCTGTACCTCAGGAACGGCCAGGGGCTTTTGGACCGTAGAAGGAGTCACTTACACTGGGTACGACGACCGCCCCTGGGGTGCCGTTCAGGACAACCCAGTCATCCACTATCCCCCAGGCGCGATGGCCGTGAGGATCGAGGGCACTCCCGTCGTTACGGTCCGCATCACTTCGCCAAAGGGGGATGTACTGATTCCCGACTCATTCGATCGGGTGCTTGATTGGGTCCGGACGAGATTCATCACCCGATTGTCTCCGTTCCTACATGACCAGTAACGGCGACAATGCATTTGTTCGCCCCAACAGTGATGTTGTCTTCGACGATCACAGAACTAGCAGACCTCCGTTCAGAGTTGGGCCGTCGGCTCGAATCGACAGGAACTGCTACGGCTTGGCGATTCGAGGCCCATGCGGTGTCGGCTGGCGCCTCAGCCGATGAGCAATATCTGGGGATCGCCCGCACCTGCGACATTTACGTATTGATCATCGCGGATCAGCAGAGCGACGCTACCGAGCAAGAGTATGAGACCGCGTATGAGGACAATCCCGAAAAGATTCTCACGTTCTTTGTGGGCGAAGGGTCTGCAGAGGTAGCCGCCTTCAGAGAACGAATTGAGCGCCGCCACACTCGCGTGAAGCGGGATACGGCGTCCGAACTCGTCGGCGATGTGGAAGCCGCGGTAGTCGAGGCAGTAAACACCGGGAAGCTTCTTCGCCCATTGTTGCTACGTGACCTCGACGCCCGCATTGAAAAGGCACGGACTCTGATTGCCGACGTGCCGCTCATAATGGACCCAAGAGTCAATGATGGGAACACTGAAAGGCGAATGTCCGACTTGATCAGCGATCACCCCCACGTGGCGCTGTGCGGCATTGGTGGCTCCGGGAAGACGGTCTGCGCAGCCATCACGGCTAGGAAAGTTGCTGAAGATCAGCGAACGCTACCCGTCTCGTGTTCGGTCTCCCATGGAACCAAAGATGTGTCAGATTTGATTCGTGATCGCCTTAGCTCTCTTCGTTTCCAAGCGGGACCAGACCTTATTAGTCGGTGGGGGAACGAAGGTCGAATCTTCCTCATCATCGATGGCATCGAAGCCGCACCTGCCTCTAATAGACGTCTCCTTATGTCATCCATCGAAGCCTGGTCGGAGCAGCATCCACGTTGCTACCTCGTAGTCTGTGGTCGCCGGTTTTCACCGGGCGAGCTGACCCTGTTTACTCATTGCAGTGCTGCGCCTTTGACGCCAGAGGAGATCAGCGGTCTTGCCGCAGCGCTTGGTGTTGGTGCCATGTCGTTGCACCTTCCTGAGCAAGTGCGCGATCTCGCACGCTGGCCATTGTGGGCGATTGCACTCGTTGTCTACGGCCCTCAAGCCAACACCGGCCTTGAGCTGCTACAGACCCTTGTGACAACTCGCCTTGCTACAGCGGGAATGTCCTCGCCTGTCGAAGCAGCCCAGCTCCGGGCTGCAGCTGGTCGCCTTGCCCTTGAGGCGTGGCCTGACATAGAGGTGGAAGTTGCCCATGCATTGGAAAGCCTTGCGTCGTGGAGTGCCAATCCAGAGACGATGGTTCTATTCACGCCTCGACCCGCCGAGGATCTTTTAGCAGGGCTCGCAGAGGCGGGACTCGTCGAAATGGGTGAGGTAGTGTCGTTCCCCCATCGGCTCTTTGCAACAATCCTTGCCGCCGAGGACGCGTTAGCGGACCAGGATCGAGCGTTGTCGGTCGACGAGGAACTTGGTCCATTCGTTGCAGCGCTAGCCGATGATGACCTAGAGGTTGAGTTGTTCCGTCATATTCTGTCCCGCCAGACAGTATTCGAGCGCGCAAGCTATCTCAGGCTTTCGCCACCACGAACAAGATCGGTCGACCGGCCCGGTGATATCGAACGACTAGCTTCTGCATATCGACTTTGGTCGCCGACTGCAGAACACCTCGACGTAATAGACGGCGGGACTTGGATCGCATGGCGGGAGGCGGGCAGCTTTACTTCGACAAGAGCTAGTTCCTCAGATGAATATGCGGCATGGCGGGCTCAATCCCACTCACTGGCTGAGTTCTGGCCGGTCTCACCTTTTGAAAGAAGGACTCCTGAGTTCATTGCGGCCGCGTCCACTCTTGGGCAATTTAGACGGGCAGTCCTTTCCTTGGACCCAGGCGGAGACTCGGCCCAACCGATGCCGGCGACGGATCTGCAAAGACTCCTTAGTAATCCTGCGAAGCTTGAGTCTCGGATACTTGCTCAGGTGCGTAGACGAGGGTTGGTTCGGCGCGAACTGCTGTCACGATTGGGACTACTTGAGTCTCCTGGCGACCTACTGCCTGGCGGTGAGCCCGTTGCAACCGTGTGGACTGGGCAAAATAGTGATGTGTGGCTAGAGCTGTCTTGGGCGGAGGGGCCACCGCGAGTAACGCGTCATAAGATCACGGCCGACTCAATGCCTGGAAGCGCGAGTTTGTTGGCCAACTTTCTCACCGATCAAATCCCGGTTGCTGTTTATGACGAACTCAAGGGAGCTGTCGAGTCAGCGCTTGGCTGTCGCCTCGACTCGCAATCCTGGGGCAGGCCCGAGCTTGTAGCAGCCTGGGCATGGTGAGCCAGCTCGCTCTCTGCGCTTGGGATGCCGCTTTGTTGGTGCGCGAGACGGAGTTCGGCGAGACGTTGCGGCGCGCACGTGCAGGGACCGATATCAACGAGTTGCGCGGCTTAGAACTAAGCTTTGACCCTGCATTGCAGCGAACGGTGGCGGCGGTGATCTCGATGAGGGGAATCGGTCATCCAATCCCTGACCAATCTCGCCAGTGGGTGGAGTGGGCAATGAAGGGAGTTCAAGCTGTGCAGAGAATCGCCGCCAAATGCTGGGCGGTGGTCCCGCGAGAGGTTCGCAAGGGGTTTGTGGACTTCGATGACGCGTTGCCGCCGGCAATGGCTGGCGAGTTCTCCGACTTGCGGAAAGACGAGCCGGGTAGACTGGCACTCAGGTTTGCGGGCCTTGATGCGCAAGATGTAAGGGAATCGTTGTCGGCGCTCTATGCGGAGATCAAGAGAACTGAAACCGCAGGACGTGCACGCGATGCGGGAGTGACTTTGAGCGACGACAGCCGCCTCATGAGCAAGCTTCTTGGAATCAGGAATAGAGTCGAAGCAGAGGCACGGAAGATTTACGCCGGCGAAACCGGGATTGAAGCATTTGGGCGTTCACGGAGAGTGATCTCAGAGGCTTACGACGATGCCGAGGATCTGACAGACATCGTTCGTTCGCTCCGTGTTTACAACCGGCTCATAACTCAGGTGATTTGGACTTTGCTGGGATTGGCCGAGCAGGTTGTTCCAGCACGACTGTCTGAGCACAAGGGTGCCATCATTGATGGTGTCGTGGATAGCGAGCGCCATATCAGTCTGACGGTGACTGAAGCGTTCGCCGCCTTCCTCCGCCCGACCCATCCTGTATGGATCGAGTTCGGTTCACCGTTAGATGGGCTTTATTTTGTCGAGCGTCACACGATGGCGTGGTCAGGGAGCGAGGAAGACGATTTGGGGCTTATTGCCTTCGACTGGGTCTAGCGCGACCGGTGTGTTACAGGGAGCGCGGGCCGTCAACGAGCGAGCCGTTCGGCCCTGTCCTGACACTCCGAACGAACGAGTCAGGCGCGGCTTGGCCTGGGTTCGGCAGGCGATCAGCGAGCACCGCTCTGTGAGTGTCACCGATCGCCGGGTCGGCGGCGGCTATCAAGGGAGGTGCCCTGAGGAAAGAGCTGCTTGCGATGCGGTCCCAATGCCTGTCGATCCTGTCACTGCCGACGTTACGGCCCTCGATTATCAGTATCGCATCGCACAGACCTCCCAGTGAAAGTTACGTTGTGACGATGTCAGGCCGTGAATTTGGCGACGGATATCTTGTGCCCAGGCTGCCGCTCTGGATTCAGGGAGGTGCTATCCGATGGGCGAAGGTCGAAGTCGAAGGTCAACCAGTCAGGCTGATCTTTCCGACTGCCCCTAAGGCAACAGGGGGTCAACTGGTCCTGCCTCTCGAAGAACCGATGTATCAGGGTCGGAGACTCCCTGAAGCAAAGGGGGTTCGCGTCGACTGGGGGAACCTTGATACGAGACACAACTCACACTTGGTGAAGGCACTCAGGTTCGTTGCCCCCTTGGAACCACTTAGGGACAAACAGCCCCACGAACTCCCGCCACGACTGGGATGGCTTCGGAGGGCCTGGATTCCTTGGTACGAGGTCGTCCAAGACTGGCTGGCGGCCTGGACGGGGCTGCTTCGCGAGCAGTGGGGTGAAGGCCTTCCTGAACCGGTTGTAAGTGCACTGGCCGAGATGAAAGGCCTGAGGGGATTGGTGTTGGCAAGCAGTTCGGTGGCCAGTCACGGTCCTCAGCGAGCAGCGACAGCGGCTGAACTAAGGGCAGCCTTCGTCTGTGCTGGGCAGAAACGACAGATCCCACCCCAATGGGCACTCCTCGTTCGATCCAGATCAGCCCACTTTCAACAGCGATATCGGGACTGCGTCATCGACGCTTGTACTGCGTCCGAGTCCTCCATCTCAGAATGGATCCAGGCGACGCTGGCTCGCCGTTCTGTACCCTTCGAAGCCCAGGAGGTGGTCACGAAGCAGGCCAATGGGATCGTCGGGCTGGCCGAGGTGGCGGCATCGCTTGGACTCACACTTCCCAGAAGTCGAGGGGCTATCAGCAACGAACTTGCTGGACCGCGGAACCGAGCCGTCCACGCGGGAGCTGTCCTGGATGTCGAAACCGCCACGAAGGCGTTTCGACTTGCTAATGCGATGGTGGCGACTGTCGCGCCCATGCCCTCACCGGCGTCGATCCTTCGCCGTCGGGTACCCCGCTGAGATGAGTCAACCGATCTACGCTCGCTGACGATTCGCAATTGAGACTGCTTTGGCTCGGAACGGCGTTCTCGCGGATTTGATCATTACCCAACACGTATTTGGTCCGGGCGTTCCGCGAGGCCGGAGCAGCGCATTGCGTCCAGATCTCGTTTTTATCGAGCCGGATCGGGACGTGCCGATACATCACCCCCGCAACGCTGACTCCGATAATGCGTTGGCCGCACGGTATCGCTCCGACGACAGCACCGGCCATCGGAGTGCGACCCGTCTTCCTGCGTATATTCGTGTGCCCGGAGAGCAGCGCTCCACTCGCGAAGGACCGCCAGCCATGGGGCAACCTGAGCAACCATGGGAGTGAACCTGAGGTTACTCAGGGTTCAATAACCCTAGGGTTGGGCACGACCAGCCTTTGCCGCTCGTCTTCCCTGGTCGCCGGGGTGTTCTCCGAATTCCGGGCCTTCAGCCGGATCGACGCCGTGTCGTCCACGGTGCGTCCTGGCCCTTTGGTCGGAGGTCCACGCCGGCGGCCGTGAGGCCGGCTCTGACCGCCCCTTGGCCCACCCCCAGGAGAAGACTCATGTGAAGGATCGGCAGTCCCACGTCCTCGTACAGCGCCGTCACCAGGCCGGTCGGAAGCGGCAACGGGGCGAGGGACTCGAAGGGCCCGGTGGGGCTCCATTCCTCGGGCACGACGACGCCGTGGCGGGCCAGGACCTTCACGATCCTTGGATCACCGTAGAGGTCTTCGAGGAGCGTGCGGCCCTCATCTCTGTGGCTGGCGATGCCACCCCGGCGTACCTGGACCCCGCCCTGGTGAAGAGCCACCCTGACGGTCCCGACGCTCACGCCCAACTCTTGCCCGACCGCTTTCATAGTCATGCCGCCTTCGTAGAGGCGGGAGGCCTCGTCCCTGAGATCGTCGGGGTCCCACGGTCCCTTCGGGGTGAAGGTCCCCCGTCTCTTGGTGAGACCGGCCTCATGCAGGCGCTTGCTCACGTACTCGGTACTGACCCCGAGGAGGGAGGCCGTCGCGACCACGTTGAGCTTCCTCTTCGCGTAGAGGTCGACCAGTCGCTTGTCGGTGACCTTGGACCGGTTCCCTCGGGGACGCCGGACTGTGTGGGGCCGGATGGGGATGCCGGCGACCACGAGCTCACGCGCCACTCGGGCGGGCGAGATCCTGAGCTTCTCGGCCACCTCCGCGACGGTCCGGGCCTGGTCGACATAGAGCTTCTCGAGGCGCCGGTGGTCGATGCTCGGATCGGGAGGAAGAAGGCCGGCCTCGGCCAACCATCGGGCCACGGTGGCGTCGGAGACGCCGAAGCGCCGGGCCATGCTGCCGATGGTGGCGCCAGGCGCGGCAAGGGTTTCCCTGAGGCCCGCAGCGGACACCGGACAGGCTCGGTTTGGTATGCGGCGCTCGATTCCGGCCTTGTCCATGGCCTCCGCCACACGCGATCGGCTGACTCCGAGGAGCTGGGCGATCTCACGTTCCGTACGGCGCTCGTCGACGTATAGACGCCGCAGGGTCTTCACGTCCGGCTCGGCGCCACGACGCCATCGGGTCACAGGTCGGGCGTGGCCGCTCCGGCCGGTCGTCGTCATACCTGGAGGCCATGGAGTCAGATTGTCAGGAGCCATGCTCCGGTGCTCGATCCCGGACGCGGTGAGGCCAAACACGAGACGTTCTGCGTTGAACGCCCGTGCTGCCAGAGATTTTGGCGCGAGGAAACCATGGGGAAGGGGAATCCTCGGCTTGCTCAGGGTTCATTTGCCCCATGGTTTCCGTCACCGGCCCCCGTCCGTCGTCTTCCCTGGTTGATGGGGCATTCCGGGGCGGCCCGAGCTGTCGGGCCACCCACATGATGCGCCGCCGTCAGGTGCCCGATCGGCGCGTCGCAGGCCGATCGTCGACGCCGGTAAGAAAGTCCAACACGGCCCCGATGGCGTGGTCCTGAGCGCCGGACTCCGGCATCGGCAGATCGGCCTGGATCTGGTAGCGGATGCGCCGACCGTCCGTGCTCTCCTTGCCGTCCTTGCCCTTCACCAGGTAGCCGTCTTCGGTCAGATCGGCCAGGATGCCGTGAACACGGAGTTCGGTGATTCCCAGGCTGAGGGCGATGTCACGCAGGCGGACCTCAGGATCGTGGGCGATGCAGACGAACACCCCACCGTGACTTGTCAGGAAACTCCATTCCGCCAAGGGCCGAAGGATACTGCAAGCGTTCTCTAGAAAAGGATTACAGGTGTAACTATCGCTCACGGTGGGCATCTCGAATCAATTCTCCGCGAATTCGTCGCCCACTACAACGATCATCGTCCGCACCGATCCCTTGGTCAGCGGGCGCCGCTGGCGATGACGAAAATGCAGGTGCAGATCAGAGAACCGGATCCAGCGCAGCTACGACGAAATCGACAAGCTCGGTGGTCTCGTTCACGAATACCAGCTCGTCGCATGAGCTAGGCGGATGGGGTTCTTGGCACGGACAGGCTCAAGGTTCAGTTATCCCAGGTCTCATCGAAGCGACGAATCTGGCAACCACCTCGATGGCGTGGCCCGAGCGGAAGGGCGAGACTCAATCACGCCCTGGAGGAGTCCCGTGGCAACCATCGTCGGTACCCGACAGCTCGAACAGCTCACCTATCTGACGACCCCGCAAGCAGCCGAGTTGTTGCAGTGCTCCGAGGAGCACATCCGCAAGGGCACGCTGCCCGGTGCTCAGAAGGTGCTCGGGGTGACACGCAGGGGCACCCCATGTTACTGGCTCACATAGTGGACATCACGCCTGACATTGAAGACATTCTCTGTTTGAAAGTAGACGGGATGGTCACCTTTATGGAGCGGAGGCTCACGGTCGAAGTCAGTTACTAGCACCACGATCCCTTCCCAATCGTCGCCATTACGCTCGATGACTGTGACGCAAACGTAACCTTTTCCGTTGACCCAAAGGCTCACTTCGTCACCCGGTCCGACACCCGTTACATCGGGAATCAGTTCTGCCGGTGGCGTGCCAAAGAGGTATTCCATAGGCGTAACAATCGGCACCAGGACCAGGCACCTTGAGCGAG
>PLBR01000160.1 GCA_003135435.1 Nitrospira sp.
TTCGAGGTTGCCAACGGCGGCACGATCTTTTTGGATGAAATCGGTGATACGACCCCAACAATTCAAGTCAAACTGCTGCGCGTCATTCAGGAAAGAGAGTTCCGGCGTGTGGGCGGCACCCAGGATGTGAAGGTGGACGTGCGTATCGTGGCCGCGACCAATAAAGACCTTGAAAAGGCTGTGGCCGACGGCTCATTTCGCGAAGATTTGTACTACCGCTTAGACGTGATCCCGATTCGGCTTCCACCGTTGCGGCTTCGAACAGGAGACATCCCGCTTCTCGTGAAACATTTCCTTGAGAAGTTTTCAAAGGAAAGCGGCAAGCCGGCTCCCATATTGACATCGGAGGCGATGCACGTGTTGTTGGGACATGAGTGGCGCGGCAATGTGCGCGAGCTTGAAAACTTGATAGAGCGCGTTGTCGCCTTTTCCGTTGGTGCGCCTGTGTCGGATGACGATATTCGTGGCTGGCTCCATCGAGTCGTGACCCCTCAGCAGCAGGGGGTGCCCACCGATTTACCTGAAGACGGGTTGGATTTGGAGGGGCTCATCAACGGCATTGAAAAAGACCTGCTCTTGAAGGCGCTCGAACGGGCCATGTGGGTAAAGAAAAAGGCCGCACGGCTTCTGAGACTCAACACGCGATCCTTTCGCTATCGACTAGAGAAGTATGCCATCAAGGGAGGCCGTGATTAATCCGCAGCAGAGTCCATCCGAGATCACCGTCTTCGCTCCTGCCAAAATCAACGTGATCCTGCGCATCCTCGACCGCCGCCCCGACGGGTTCCATAATCTCTGGTCGATCATGCAGACGGTTGCCCTCGAAGACGAGGTGCAGATCAGATTGCGTGCTGACCGACAGGATATTCAGCTGAGGTGTGATGCGACGCAGCTGGCGGCAGACCAGGGTAACCTTGTCTATCGCGCAGCCACGGCGGTGTTGGCGCGAGCCCAGCGATCGATCGGGCTCGACATTGAGCTGCGTAAGCGCATTCCGATGGGAGCCGGCCTCGGTGGAGGAAGCAGCGATGCCGCAGCCACCATCATAGGGTTGAACCGTCTCCTGCGACTGGAGTGGTCTCCGACGCAGATGGCTGATGTCGGGCAATCGTTAGGTAGCGATGTGCCCTTCTTTCTCTTTGCCCCCTCAGCCTTCGTGGCGGGTCGAGGAGAAACAGTTCGACCGGTCGTTGTTGAAGGGGCGCGATGGGTCGTGCTCGTCAACCCGGGGTTTGGGGTCAATACCAAGTGGGCCTATCAAGAATTGGCTGCCACCAGGACCGTTGTGACGCCGCTGTCGCTGGTCCAGCGAGAACTCGACAGGCAATCGCGGGTGAGCTGGGCCCAATTGATTGCCGCGGCAGAGAACGATTTCGAGACGCCAGTCTTCGCCGCACAGGGGAAGCTTCGGGAGATTAAACGGAGTCTGCAGGCTCAAGGAGCCGAGATCGCGCTGCTGTCCGGAAGCGGGGCGACGGTGTTTGGAGTGTTCGCGGACGAGGCGCGCGCGCGCCTGGCCCAGGCCCGGTTCGTGAGTGAGGATTTGATCAACGTTTTTGTCGTTCCTACCTGTTCAGGCCCGCTCGGCTGGTGATACAAACGACCACGATAAGCCGTGGCTCGGTTGACAACTCCCCGTGCATTCCGTTACAGTTTGGGCCCTTAGTTGGCTTCCTCAACAGCGCGCAGCGAACGAGGTAGGCGGGTCGCGATGACGCCCACCGAAGCCCGCCGTCGAGACGACCATAATACGAAATCAGAACGTTCCGTAGTCGTATCCAAGGATCCTCTGAGGAATCGATGAGCAGAGAGCTAAAGATATTCTCTGGCAACGCGAATCTGGACCTGGCCCATGAGATTTGTGCCTACCTCGGGACCAAGCTCGGCGAGGCCACGGTGTCGTCATTCAGTGACGGCGAAATTCGTGTCAGGATTGAGGAAAACGTTCGTGGCGCCGACGTGTTCGTCGTGCAGTCGAGTTGCCAGCCTGTCAACGACTCCCTTATGGAGTTGCTGATTATTATTGATGCGCTCAAGCGGTCCTCCGCGAATCGCATCACCGCGGTCATCCCGTATTTCGGCTATGCTCGTCAGGATCGTAAGGATCAGCCGCGTGTGCCGATTTCAGCGAAACTCGTGGCCGACCTTATCACCACCGCCGGCACTGACCGCGTTCTCACGATGGATCTCCACGCGGGGCAGATCCAGGGATTCTTCAATATACCGGTGGACCATCTCTATGCACTACCTGTACTGTTGGATTACATTACCAAGCAAAAGGTGAGTGATCTGGTGGTTGTGTCGCCAGACGCCGGTGGAGTGGAACGGGCCCGCGCGTTTGCAAAGCGGCTCCAAGCCAACTTGGCGATTATCGACAAGCGGCGTGAAGGACCCAACCAGACGCAGATCATGAACATTATCGGTGATGTCGCGGGTAAGAGTGCGCTGTTACTGGATGACATGATCGACACGGCCGGCACCATTGTGAAGGGGGCGCAGGCCTGTATGGATCGCGGGGCTCGGGAAGTGTGGACCGCCTGTACCCACGCAGTGCTCACCGGGCCGGCGTTGGAGCGGATCCAGCAATCTTGCCTGAAGCAGGTGATCGTGACCAACTCGATTCCGTTGCGGGGCAAAGAGCAGACCTGCCCCAAGCTACATCAATTATCGGTCGCGCCACTGTTAGGTGAGGCGATTCGGCGTATCCATGAAGATGAGTCGGTGAGTTCATTGTTTGCCTAACTCGAGATCGAGGTATCTGAAGGCCAGCGAGAAGGGGACGGAGGCGTATCATGAAATTCGAACTAGCAGTTACGGTGAGAGAGAAAACAGGGAAAGGTGCGGCGCGCCAGCTTCGGCGGGAGGGCAAGGTCCCAGGCGTGTTGTATGGGCAGGGCGAATGCCTGCTCTTGACGATTGAACCCGATAGCTTGGTCAAGATTTTGAAGGCACAGGCAGGGGGGGCCGCGCTCGTGTCGCTCACGCTCAGCGGTGCGAAGTCGAAACCGAACCGGACCGCACTCTTGCGCGATTTCCAGGTCGATCCGGTCGAAGGGAATGTGCTGCATGCGGATCTATTTGAAATCTCGATGAACAAGCCGATTCGCGTGAAGGTGCCCCTGCATTTGACCGGCGGGATGCCTGCGGGCGTCAAAGAAGGCGGTATCCTTCACCACAATATGCGCGAGTTGCATATTGAGTGTCTGCCGGCTGTGTTGCCGGACTTCATCGAAGTCGATGCCTCGTGGCTCAACATTGCGCAAGGTCTCCATCTGAAAGACGTGGCCATGCGCGAAGGGATCCGCTATCTCGACGATCCTGAGCAGATGGTCGTGAGTGTAGCGGCGCCGATGACGGAAGCCAAACTCGAATCGCTCCTCGCGAGCGGCGCAGCCGCACCGGAGGGCGCGAAAGAGCCTGAGGTGGCCATGAAGGGCAAAGTGGCGGGTGAGGCCGCTGAAGGTGGCGAAGCGACGAAAGCCGGTGCGCCTGCTGCTGCTCCTGATGCAAAAGGCGGCGAGAAGAAAGGCGCTGCAGCGCCAAAAGCTGAGAAGAAAGAAGCCGAAAAGAAGAAGTAACGTTGCACCTCATCGTTGGGTTGGGCAACCCGAGCGCTGCCTATGCCCAAACCCGCCACAACGTCGGCATGTGGGTCATCGAGCGGGCCGCGGCTCGGTGGTCCGTCCGTCTCGCCAAACGCGGCATGGCTCATCGTGGATCGGGACGGCTCGGGTCAGAACTCCTCGAACTCGCCGGCACCCTCGACTGGATGAACATCACTGGTCCTCCGCTCAAGGGCCTCCTCCGAGAATTTATGCTCACCGCTGACGACCTCATTCTCATTCATGACGATCTCGACCTAGAACCTGGACGCCTCCGGATCAAGCAAGCCGGCGGTCATGGTGGGCACAACGGCATCAAATCTGTTGTCGAGGCGTTGGGGACGCCGGAGTTTGTCAGGCTCAAGATAGGAATCGGACGTCCGGCACCACAACAAGATTCGGCGGACTATGTGTTGCAGGCGTTCACGAGAGAAAATCTTGAGGTGTTGAATCCCTGTCTCGATCGCGCTGTCGATGCGTTGGAATGTCTAATCCACCGGGGGACAGCCGTGGCGATGAATCAGTTTAATGTGCGTGAACGAGAGGAAAGTGATGAGTGATGGGTTTTGCATCCGAGAATGTTCTGACTCGTCAGTGATCACACATCACCCATCACGGAGGAATCAATGGGACTCTGTTGCGGCATGATCGGACTCCCGAACGTGGGGAAGACTACCGTCTTCAACGCGCTCACTGGTAGCGGCGCGCTGGCAGCCAACTATCCCTTCGCGACCGTCGATCCCAATACCGGCATTGCCCTGGTGCCGGATCCGCGACTCGGAGTCCTTACCGATCTCTTTAAGTCGAAGAAGACGACTTATAGCACGCTGGAGGTCCGTGACATTGCCGGCCTGGTCGAAGGGGCGAGCAAGGGTGAAGGCCTCGGCAATCAGTTTCTTGGGCACATCCGCGAAGTCGATGCGCTTCTCCATGTCGTCCGCTGTTTTCAGGGAACGGATGTCGTGCACGTCAGCGGAGGGGTAAATCCTCTTCGCGACATCGGCGTCATTGAAACCGAGTTGCTGTTGGCCGACCTCGACACGCTCGATCGGCGGAAGCAAAAGACGGAAAAGAAAGTCCGAGCAGGCGATAAGAAGGCTGCGTTTGAGTTGGCGTTCATCGACAAACTGATTGGATTGCTCGACAAGGGCGAATGGCTGGGCAATCTAACCTACACCTCGGAAGAGCGCGTGGTGCTCGATGAATGTCAATTGCTGGCATCGAAACCGGTGCTCTTCGTGGCGAATGTGTCGGAACAGGCCAGTGCCGATGAAGCGATGGTAAAGGCCGTTCGCGAGTTTGCCAATAAGCGTGGCGCGCGGGTGGTGACGATTTGTGGTCAGCTCGAAGCGGAGCTCTCCACTTTGCCCGAATCCGAGCGAGCCGATTTTCTCAAGGAAATGGGATTGACGGAATCTAGCCTCGTCCGGCTCACGCGCGAGGCATATACGTTACTGAACATCGTTACCTTCTTCACCGCCGGCGAAATTGAATCCCGCGCCTGGCCGATTCCCAAAGCTATGAAGGCTCCACAAGCAGCGGGAAAGATTCACTCCGATATGGAGCGTGGCTTCATCCGCGCCGAAGTCTATCACTACGATGACTTGCTGGCCTGCGGGTCAGAAGCGAAGGTGAAGGAAAAAGGATTGTTCCGGCTCGAAGGCAAAGATTACGAGATCAAGGAAGCGGATATTGTCTACTTCCGCTTCAACGTCTAATCGGCTGCTGAAAAAGGCCCTCAACTTCGTTCTCGACTCGTCAAAATCCTTAACGGGGACCCGGCCGCCTCACCGACTCGGCGGCGCGCACAGCCGTGGGCTTCTTATTCCTCGCACTGTGCGCCCCAGAGGGTACGCCTCCGGTTTTGACTCACCTGCGGCCTCGTTGGATGGCCCTTTTGAGCCGCCTGCCGAGCTTCTTTCCTTGCCTGTATTTATTATGTGGGAGAGAAGAATGGGTATTGTCGATACCTACGAGGTATGTTTTTGGCTCAGGGCGGACTCCGCTGATTGTCCTCTCAAGCCGAGAGACGTAGTGCTGTCGTACCAGAGCGTTGAGCAAGGCAAGCTTCCCCTTTCATTTGACAGTTTCTTCGGGCCTGTGTTATCTTCGCCCCTTCGCGCTGGCTGAATCCAGCATGCCTACACCTTGCTCCGGACTGGTTCCGGGGCCTTTGTCCAGGAGGATTGCTGCATGGAGCTCTACGAGTCTCTGTTCATTATTCGTACGTCTGTCTCCGACCAGGAGACCACTGCCCTGATCGAGAAGATGAAGGCGGTGGCAGAGAAGACCGGCGCGCAGTTCATCAAATCAGAAAATTGGGGCAAGAAGAAGCTTGCCTACGAGGTGAAACGAGAGCGCAAGGGGACATATGTCTACTTCTATTTCAGGGCGCCCAACATCACGGTTGGCGAATTAGAGCGATCCTATCGGTTGGAAGATTCTATCATCAAGTTTTTGACCGTCCATCTCAAAAAAGAATTGGTGCCGCCACGGCCGCTCGAGACGTCATCGGAGGAGTTTGCCGGTGGCCGGGTTTAATAAAGTCATCCTCCTCGGGAACCTCACGCGAAATCCTGAACTGCGGTACACGCCGAACGGGACGCCGGTGGCCAGTTTGGGCCTCGCGGTCAGCCGGCGATACAAGCAGGGCGATGAATTAAAAGAAGAAGTCTGCTTTGTCGACATTGTCGTCTTCGGCAAGCAAGCGGAACATTGCGGACAGTATCTCAGCAAGGGGAACGGGATCATCGTCGATGGGCGGCTGCAGCAGCGTCGGTGGGAAACAGAAGACGGGCAGAAGCGCAGCAAACACGAGGTGGTGGCCCAAACGGTGACGTTTATGCCGAAACGCCAGGATGGTGGTGGAGGCGGGACTGAGGCGCCAGCGCATGATGAAGCCGGGTATGAACCCGAAGAGCACGTCTAACAGAGAGGGAGACGGTTATGGAGCGCGAACAGGGCGGAGACCGAGACGGCGGCGGTGGTGGTGGACGGTTTTTCCAACGCCGTCGGCCTTGTCGGTTTTGCATCGATAAAGGGTCGATTGATTTCAAAGATGTCGGGTTGTTGAGAAACTTTCTGACGGAGCGGGGTCGGATTGTCCCGCGGCGCATTTCCGGTAATTGTATGAGGCACCAGCGCGAATTGACGGCCGCCGTCAAGCGGGCTCGGCACATCGCCCTTATCAGCTTTGCGGAAGAGCGATAACCGGTCACGTTGGGGATGGGAATGCAGGTAGGTGCTACGATGGATCTGCTCAGGCCGCTGCTGGCGGACATCACTACAGATGGGCTCTCGCTGGTCGGCGAGGTCACGGCTGAAGAACTCGGTCTCACCGAGGATGATGCCGCGGTCTGTGGTCCGCTGGCTGTGAGTCTGGACCTGACCAATATCGAAGGGCTGGTCGCGGTGACCGGCGTGCTGGAAGGCACGGTTATCCGTGAATGCGTGCGGTGCTTGAAGGAGTATGAGGTTCCGCTGGCTTTCTCTGTGCGGGCGGCCTTTATTCCGGAGCCCAAGTCGCCGCCGCGTCATCCGAAGCGAATCGATCCCCGAAAGGCGCGTGCGGAGGTCGTGGAGGTTGAACAAGAAGAGGACCCTGACGATCAGTATCAATATCAGGGCAATCAGTTGGAACTGGCTCCCATGTTGCGTGAACACATGATCCTGTCCGCGCCGATGCAGCCGCTCTGCAGCGACGACTGTTTGGGGCTCTGCGCGCGATGTGGGAAGAATTTGAATGAGGGGCCCTGTCCATGTGCCGCGGAGCCATCGATCCCGACATTTCGGGTGGTCCAAGATATGAAACGCAAGATCGGCGGGCCGTCGGCATCATAGCGTCACCGCCTGCTATCGAGAGTGAGAAGGAGTTGCCATGCCAAATCCAAAACATAAACATTCACGGGAACGACGCGATAAGCGGCGCACACAAAAACTGCGGATCACACCGCCGGGCATGTCCGTCTGTCCGCAGTGCCACGAGATTAAGCTGCCGCATTACACCTGCTTGAATTGCGGAACGTATAAAGGCAAGGCGGTCATCCAGGTCGAAGAGTCCTAGGCAGGCTCGTGACGGGGCTGTTGGGCCGTGCCTGCAGGGTTCGATGGCTCCACGGATCACCCAGGATTGTGCCTGTTTACCGGTTGCGTCGATCATTTCACTGCTCTAAACTCCTGCCGCATGTAGCGTGGTGACGGCTGCTCTTCTTTCGTGACCACGCGACACGTCATCATTCGATGAGTACTCAGCCGCTATGAAGATTGCGCTTGATGTCATGGGCGGTGACCATGGACCGGCCCCGGCCATTGAGGGGGCTCTCCAGGCCGCCCAGGAATGTGATGTCGAAGTGCTGCTGGTCGGTGACGAGGCCATTCTCACCGCCGAATGTCGCCGTCTCGGTTGCACGGACTCCCGCCTGTCTATTCGGCATGCCTCGCAGGTCGTCGAGATGCACGAGTCGCCGGCGACCGTCGCCCGCAAGAAGCGGAATTCCTCTATCTGGGTTGCCACTGAGTTGGTCAAGAGTGGCGAGGCGAGTGCCGTGGTCAGTTCCGGGAACACCGGCGCCAGCATGGTGGCGTCATTCTTTGTGCTCGGGCTGACGAAGGGTGTCGAGCGCCCGGCGATCGCGACAAGCCTGCCCACTCTGACCGGTACGGCGATCATGTTGGATGTGGGGGCGAATGTGGACTGTACGGCCCAGCATCTGGCCCAATTCGCCATCATGGGGAATGAGTATGGTAAATATCTCTTTGGAAAGCCCAACCCACGTGTCGGGCTGTTGAGTATTGGGGAAGAAGACAGCAAAGGGAATGAGGTCACGAAGGAGGCGTTCAAGCTCCTCAAAGCCAGTCCGCTCAACTTCATCGGCAATATCGAGGGCCGCGAGGTGTACAACGGGAGTGCTGATGTGGTGGTGTGCGACGGGTTTATCGGGAACGTCGCGCTGAAAATTTCCGAGGGAGTGGCCGATACGATCAAGAAGTTGTTGCTCAAGGAAATTTCCGGATCCTTCTTCGGCCGCTTGGCCTATCCGCTCATTGCCAAGCCGCTGCTTAACTTGAAGAAAAAAATCGATTACGCGGAATTCGGCGGGGCTCCGCTCCTAGGCGTCAATGGCGTTACCATGATCTGCCATGGTCGTTCGTCCGCCAAGGCAATAAAGAATGCCATCCGCCGGGCGAAGGGATTAGCAGAGAGTCGCGTCGATGAGCTGATTCAACGCGATATTGAAGAGAGCCTCTCCCAAGCCAGGCCCTCTGAGGATACGCTGGCATGAGGGCCCGTGTTGCGGGGACCGGATCGTATGTGCCGGCCAAGGTGCTGACCAATGCCGATCTCGAACGGATGGTGGCGACCTCGGACGAATGGATTGTCGAACGGACCGGTATCCGCGAGCGACATGTGGCCGGTTCCGGTGAAGCCTGTTCTGATCTGGCGGTGAAGGCGGCGGAGCGAGCCCTGACGGCCGCTGGGGTGAGTGCGGCAGATCTCGACCTTATTCTGTTGGCCACCTGCACCGGCGATTATCCGCTTCCTGCCACCGCGTGTCTGATTCAACATCAGCTGGGGGCGACGCGGGCGGCGGCCTGTGACCTATCGGCCGCCTGTTGCGGGTTCGTCTATGCGTTATCGGTGGCGGATGCCTATGTGAAAACCGGCATGCGCCATGTGTTGATCATCGGGTCGGAAGTGATGTCGGCGATTACCGACTGGACCGATCGCAACACCTGTATTTTGTTCGGCGATGGGGCTGGAGCGGCAGTCATCAGCGTCAGTGAGAACGACCGGGGCATCCTGTCTACGCATCTTCGTTCCGATGGTGCCCTCTGCGATTTGATTGCGGTGCCGGGGGGAGGATCACGTCTGCCGCCCTCTGGAAAAGTCGTGGCGGAACGGATGCAGTATATCAAGATGAAGGGGAACGAGACCTTCAAGGTGGCGGTTCGGACCTTGGAAGAAGTGGCGCGGGAGACCTTGGCTGCGAATCATCTCCGTGTTGAGGATCTCGACCTCTATGTGCCGCACCAAGCGAATGTGCGTATTCTCAAGGCAGTGGCCGAGCGTCTCGGACTCCCGCCAGAGAAAGTGATGCTGAATCTCGATCGGTATGGGAATACGTCAGCGGCCTCGATTCCCATTGCCTTGGATGAAGCCGTGCGACAGGGGCGAATCAAAGAAGGGGGCCTGGTGATGTTAGGGGCTTTCGGCGCCGGGTTAACCTGGGCGTCAGCACTCATTCGATGGTGAGGCGGCGGATTGAAGCCGGCCTCTATCTCCGCGCCACTCGCCTTTCCGCGGAACAACTTTTCCCGTTGACATTCAAAGGAAATTCGACGATATCTAACCCCACGGAGTAGGCGCGGTGCGTCCTCTCCAGCTTCGAATATCACGATGATGAGAGTAACCAGTAGCCTCGTGCAATCACTCCGGTAGTATGGCGACTCTCCAATCAACAAGATCATCTAGTATTGGGTTGGTCTTCCCAGGCCAGGGGTCTCAGTCAGTCGGGATGGGAAGAGCGTTAGTGGAGGCCCATCCGAGCATCAGGAGTCTCTACGAAGAGGCCTCGTCGGTGCTGGGATATGACATTGCCGCGCTGTGTTTTGAGGGACCAGCGGAACGATTGAATCTCACGGAATATACTCAGCCGGCATTGTTGGTGAGCAGTATCGCCGCGCTCCATACGTTCGAACCATTGGGCATCCCGCCGGTCGCGGTGGCCGGTCATAGCCTGGGTGAATACTCGGCTCTTGTCGCCGCTGGGGGAGTGACTTATCGTGAGGCGGTGGCGATCGTGCAGAAGCGAGGTCGCTATATGGCCGAAGCGGTGCCGCCGGGGACTGGGCTTGTCGCTGCGCTTCTCGGCCTCACGGCAGACGTGGTGAAAGAGGTGTGTCGGGAGGCTTCCATAGTGGGAGTTGTAGCCGCGGCGAACTTCAATTCGCCTGGTCAGGTTGTCATCGCCGGGGAAAAGGCTGCCGTGGAACGGGCCATTGAACTGGCGAAGGCCAAGGGATGTAAGAAGGCGATCCCCCTCCCCGTGAGTGTGCCGGTGCATACGTCCCTGATGCAGAAGGTGGCCGATCGACTCGCCGGAGATTTGGCGGCGATCACCTGGTCCGATCTCAAGATGCCACTCATTAACAATGCCGAAGCCAGGGCCCTCACGAAAGCGAGCGACATCCAGGCGTCGCTGGTACGACAACTTCCTTCGTCGGTGCTCTGGGAGGATTCGATGAAGACTATGGCCGCGATGGGTGTGACGACTTTCGTCGAGGTTGGGCCGGGAATGGTGTTGAGCGGCTTGATCAAACGGATTCTGCCGGACGCGGTGACCCTGAATGTCAATGATCCTAAGTCGCTCGAGGCGACCCGCGCTGCGTTCAGTGCGTGAAGGGATGTGAGGAGCAGGCGGATGTCACTACGTGGTAAGGTTGCGATTGTCACAGGGGCCGCGCAAGGGATCGGTCGGGCGATCGCCGAGTCGTTGGCGCAAGCCGGGGCTGATATTGTGGTCGCCGATCTTGATCCGAGCCGGTCGAAGGACACGGTTGCGGCGGTGGAGCAGTTGGGGCGCAAGGCGCTGAACATCAAAGTCAATGTGGCGGATGGCGCTGACACCAAAGCCATGGTCGAGCAGGTGCTCAAGGAATGGGGGAAGGTCGATATTCTGGTGAACAATGCCGGGATCACGCGTGACGGGTTGCTGTTGCGGATGAAGGAGGAAGACTGGAACCTGGTGCTGCAAGTCAATTTGAACGGGACGTTCAACTGCACGAAAGCGGTCTTGCTCCCGATGACCAAGCAGCGGTATGGTCGCATCGTCAACATTGCTTCGATTGTCGGGGTGATGGGTAATGTGGGCCAGGCCAATTACGCGGCATCGAAGGCGGCGGTGATCGGGTTGACGAAGACGGTTGCACGGGAATATGCGAGCCGCTCAGTCACGGTGAATGCGGTCGCGCCGGGATTCATCGATACCGCCATGACACAGGGGTTGTCGACGGAGGTGAAAGACACGCTCCAAAAGCAAATCCCATTGGGACGGTTGGGTACCGCAGCCGATATTGCGGCGGCGGTGCGTTTTCTCGTGTCGGACGAGGCAGCCTATATCACCGGGCATGTGTTGCACGTGAACGGGGGAATGTTGATGCCCTGACGACTGTGGGGACAGAATATTGTAAGATGCGGCGGCGGTTGGGTCGTAGCGACAAGGAGGATCAACGATGGGGAAGGAGGCAGGGAAATCAATGGGTACTGTGGATGAACGGGTGAAAAAAATTATCGGGGAGCAGCTCGGAGTCGAAGAGGATGAGGTCACGCCCGAAGCCAGTTTTGTGGAAGATCTTGGTGCCGACTCGCTCGATACAGTCGAGCTAGTGATGGCCCTCGAAGAAGAATTTGGCATCGAGATTCCGGACGAAGACGCGGAGAAGATTCTGACGGTCGGGAAAGCATTGGATTACATTAAGGAAAAGGCCTAGTAGTCATAGGACGTTATGAGTGCTCGTTCGGCCAGACGGATCGTCGTGACCGGTCTGGGGGTGATCACGCCTCTGGGGACGGGTGTCGAAAAGACGTGGAAGGCTATCTGTGCCGGTGAATCCGGCATTGGCCGGATCACGAAATTCGATCCCGCGGCTTACGATGCCCAAATTGCCGGTGAAGTGAAAGACTTCGACCCGGCCCAGTTCATCGAAAAGAAAGAAATCAAAAAGATGGATACGTTCATCCATTATGCCGTGGGCGCTGCCCAGCTGGCGGTGGATGATGCGGGGTTTACTGTGGCGCCGGAAGAGGCCACGAAAGTCGGCGTGTACATCGGGTCGGGCATCGGGGGACTTGGGTCGATCGAGCACTACCACAAGGTTCTGCAGGAAAAAGGTCCCGGGCGCGTCTCGCCGTTTTTCATTCCGATGACCATCATCAATTTGGCCTCGGGACAGGTGGCGATCAGACTGGGCGCCAAGGGGCCAAACTCCTGTGCGGTGACGGCTTGTGCGACGGGCAATCACTGTATCGGCGACGCTTATCGATTGATTCAGGCGGGCGATGCCGATGTCATGATCGCGGGCGGGGCGGAAGCGGCCATTACGCCGTTGGGGGTTGCAGGGTTTGCGGCGTCGAAAGCGTTGTCGTTTCGCAACGATGAACCGACGAAAGCGAGCCGGCCGTTCGACAAGGATCGCGACGGGTTCGTGCTTGGCGAAGGCGCCGGAGTCGTGGTCTTGGAGGAACTGGAGCATGCGCGTCGGCGAGGGGTTCGGATCTATGCCGAACTCGTCGGCTACGGCATGAACAGCGACGCCTACCATATTACCGCCCCGTCCGAAGAGGGTGAAGGCGCGGTCCGATGCATGGAGCTGGCGCTCAAGGATGCCGGCATCGGCAAGGATCAGGTCGGGTATATCAACGCGCATGGAACTTCGACGATGGCGGATGCTATTGAGACCAAGGCCATCAAGCAGGTGTTCGGTGAGCGGGCCTACCGCATTCCGGTGAGTTCGACCAAGTCGATGACCGGCCACTTACTCGGGGCGGCCGGTGGGATTGAAGCGGTGTTCAGTGTTCTGGCGCTTCACCACGGGATACTTCCCCCGACGATCAACCTGGATCATCCGGATCCTACATGCGATCTGGACTACATTCCGCACAGGGCCAGGCCGGCTGCGGTGACAGTCGCGCTGTCGAATTCTTTCGGATTCGGTGGGGTCAATGCCTGCCTGCTCTTTAGAAAGCCAGACGCCTAACAGGCCTGTGCGAGGGATGTACTCTCCACTATGACTTCGGCTTCCTCCGTCGACTCGCTCCAATCCTCGTTGGGCTATCGGTTCAAGGCCCTTGCCTTGATTGAGGAAGCCTTGACTCATTCCTCTCTCGCCAACGAACAGAAAACAGCTTCGCTTCAGCATAACGAGCGGCTCGAATTTCTCGGTGATGCCGTGTTGTCGCTTGTGATGAGTGAGTATCTGGCCTCCACGTTGCCGCAGTCTTCAGAGGGGACCCTCTCGAAGCTGAAAGCGCAGTTGGTGAGTGAGGCATCGTTGGCGCAGGTGGCTCGCCGACTTGGACTGGGGGGGCACCTCAAGCTCGGGCGCGGAGAGGACCGTTCGAAGGGGCGTGAGAAAGACTCGTTGTTGGCCGATGCACTGGAGGCGGTGCTTGCGGCGGTTCATCTTGACGGAGGATTCGACGCAAGCCGCACGGTGACGCGCCACATTTTCGCAGAGGAACTCACGAATATTGCTGCTCAACAGGCGCAGCCTGGAGCGGGCGACTACAAGACCCAGTATCAGGAGTGGTGCCAAAAGCGGCATGACACATTGCCACGTTATGCGATCGTTAGAGAAACAGGTCCCGACCACCAAAAGTTATTCGAGGTGGAACTGTCCATTCAGGGTGAGGTCGTGGGCGTGGGGTCCGGGCGAAGCAAGAAGGAAGCAGAACAACAGGCTGCGAAGCAGGCCCTCCAACAGTTAGGGATCTGATCCGGTCGGCATGGTAGGATGCCCTCGCAATGAGGTCAGTTATTACTCCAGGGAGGCTGATGATGCAGAGACGAATCATGGTTAAAATGGTGGTGGTGACGCTCGTGCTTGGTGGGAGTCTGTTGCTGGGTATGGGTGCCCTCTTCGCAGCTGACAAGACTCCAGCGGGGAAAGCAGAAGGGGTGAAAGGTCCCAAGGCCATTATCAAAACAAAGTTTGGCGACATGGACATCGTCTTTTTCCCTGAGAAGGCTCCTAAGCATGTTGAAAACTTCATCGCGTTGGCGAAATCCGGTTTCTACAACGGAACGATCTTTCATCGGGTGATTCCAGGGTTCATGATCCAGGGCGGCGATCCCAACACCAAAGATTTGAACAAGCCGGAGACCTATGGTCAGGGTGGGCCGAGTCAGCGGCTCAAGGCTGAGTTCAACGACATTCCTCACCGACGAGGGATTCTCTCCATGGCGCGCACGAGCGATCCCAACAGTGCCGGTTCGCAGTTCTTCATTGTCGTCAAGGATTCGAACTTTCTCGATGGACAATATACGGTCTTTGGCGAGGTGGTGAATGGGATGGAGGTGGTGGACAAGATTGTCAGTTTGCCGAAGAACAGCCGTGACCTTCCGACGGAACGGGCGGAGATGACGATCGTGGTGGTCGAGTAAACGATGCAAGGTTGGTGGGCTATGATGCGAGACTCTGCTGCCATGAGAAGCCTCCTGCTGTGCGGAGTGCTGTTGGCGTTCGGTCTCCTTACGGGCTGCGGAGGTAAGGCCGACGTAAAACCGGGTGCTCCTCTTGCTCCTCCGTCACACCCTGGCCCAAGAGCCATTATCAAGACCAAGTTCGGGGACATGCATATCAAGTTGTATCCGGATGTGGCCCCGAATCATGTTGAGAACTTTATCAAGCTGGCCAAGTCCGGCTTTTACGATGGGACGATTTTCCACCGGGTTATCCCCGGTTTTATGATCCAGGGTGGTGATCCCAATACCAAGAACTCGCTGCGCAAGGACACTTATGGGCAGGGTGGGCCCAAGGATGAGAATGGCAATCCCATCTTGCTCAAAGCGGAGTTCAGCGATATTCCTCACAAGCGCGGCATTGTGTCGATGGCGCGAGCGAACGAGCCTGACACCGCGGGGTCGCAGTTTTTCGTTGTCGTCGAGCAGTCCCCCTTCCTCGATAGAAAATACACGGCGTTTGGCGAGGTGACTAAAGGCCTTGGCGTGGCCGATAAGATCGTGAGTTTACCGAGGAACGACCACGACTTACCGAACGAACGGATTGAGATGACGGTGACGATCGTCGAGTAGAAGCATACGAGCCAGCCGGGACTGTTTCACGTGCCTGCATTGCGAGGCGCGGTTACTTCTTTATATTCTCGATGTACGTGCGGAGGCGGGCTCGTTCGGACGGGAAGAAGAGGATGAAGTTGAGGCCGAACGCGCTGCCTGAGACCCAACGCACTGAAGCTCGTTCGACTTTCACCGGAGGGGACTGGTCGGGAAGCTGAAGTATGACCTGAACGTCGAGTCCTTCCACCATATTGATGTCAGATTCGGCTCGACAGCCGGACGTCGAGATGTTTGTGATCGTGGCGTCTCCCTCGACCTCCCCGGAAGAAAATCCCAGGGTGCAGCGTAACTCCACTCGGCGCGCTTTTCTGATCTTTCGTTCTTTATCTGCGCTCATGGTGTGTGGTCTACCGTCCACGGGGTGGCTACCCGTCAGTGGTGGTGCTGGCACCCTGGGTCATGGGTGTGCGGCTCAGGCACCGGGGGCGGCATGAACTGCTGCCCGGGCAAGATGATGTGGCCCGGTTCACGTTGCTTGGTCAGGTGTTCCGCAATTTCCGGATGGTAGGCTCGCACACAGCCGATGAGCCCACTGAGGAACCGTTGTGATTGCAAATCCGTACCAGAAAATCGTGAGACGAAGGCGATTGCACGGTCCAGTATCTCCGGTGCGGAGGACATATCGGCGATCTGCTGAGGATTCTGCTTCTTGAACGTGTCGTACTCTTTCTTCAGATGTTCCGCGAAGACTGGCATCGGTGCAGCAGGCATATGGAGGGGGCTGAGCGTTCGTCGCAAGGCCTGCAACGCCGCCACGACCTCCGCATCTTGCCCGTCGCGGCGTCCCTGGAAGTAACTAAAGATCACTACTTCGACGAGATTGAACAGGGCCACGGCCTTCTCGCCGCCTAGTTCCGCCAGTTCGCGATAGAAATCTCGGCGCACCGGCATGAATTGTACCGCAAGCCGCTTCTGCTGATAGTCGCTCCCGGATTCGAGATAGACGCAGTCAGCGGGGCATGAGACCCGCACGATTCGGTGTTCGCCGCAACACTGGCTGCAGATCAGCCCCGTCAAGGCTGGGCAATGCCGCTTTCCTTTCCGTTGTGTGCAATAGGCACAGTGGCTCATTTTCCCCCGGGTCCTTCCGGTGCAGGTTTCGGTGGTGGAGGGATGAAGCCATAGTCCGCCAACGTCCGCTTTTCTTTCTTGGGCTTCCCATCACTGGGGGTTTCGAGCCCGTTCATCTCGGCTGCATGGGCCAATTCATACGGAACAAGGATGAGGTTGTTTGCACGGTCGATACTCAGATCTCCCGGCGAGGGTAAGAATTCGGCGATGACTTGAAACCGCTTGTCCCAGCTCATGCGCCAGACTTTTCCCGTCGTGAAATCCGACACGTACATGTTGCCCCAACGGTCGAAATCCACTCCGCGGAGATTCTGAAAGCGGCTGGAAAAAAAACCGTTGGAGAAGAGCTCCGTCACCAGGCCTTCCGGCGAGACCTCGGAAATCTTGCCCTTGTCCCAACTCACCGCAATGATCTGGCCGGACTTGGGATGGACGACAAGGCCTGAGGGGCCGGCCAGGGCGCGGTCTGTGACCAGCACGGAAAATGTCTGGGTGGCCAGATCGACGCGGTAGATCGTGTTGGCCTTCTGATCGGAGCAATACAAATGGCCCTTGCCATCGAAGGTCACGTCGCTCAACGAGGTCTGTGGCAGCCCCGACTGTGAGGTAGCGGGCGATCGGATGGTGAGCGCCAAGACGGGCTTACCGGTGGTTGTGTCAAAGCCCCGTAAGGTATCGAGATCGGCTACGTAGAGCACATGCTCCACCACGGCCATGCCTTTGGGGGCATGGAGGATGACGTCCCCCTTTCCGCCTTGGATGAACTTGAGATCGAGGAGTTTNNCCGCCGTATCCGACAATGCGCCACCGAAGTAGGTGGAGTAGACGATGTTGCCGTTGGGATCGAGCTTGGTGATGAATCCGTTATTATCGGCAGTCTCCGCCTCGCCGTTGACGCTTGAGATGAAATAGCCTTTCTCGAGGGGATCATTCACGAAGCTGTAGGGAGATTGCAGTTCCGTCACGGTGATCTGGGCGCCGAGCGGGCTGACGATCACAAGGGGTATGATCCAGATAAGCCAGGCTGCTGGATGGCTGATGACGCGTGTCAGAAGGGATATCACGGAGGAGGTGCTGCTCACAAGGTAGATGGCTGCTGATGGTGGTTGCCGAATCCATCGTAGCTGTCAGGCGAAGAGCCTGTCAAGAAACGGACGTGAAGCGTAAAAGGTGAGGCGTGGAGGGGTACGCGAGTGAAAGGATTATTTCCTTTCCCGTCTCACACTTCACGCATTCCTGGCGTTGACTTGCGTAAAAATGCCCTGTTATGGTGCGGTGTTTTTTCCGGTCGGTATCTCAATGGAGGAGAAATCTGTGGCGGCACGATTGATCGACGGCAAAGCCTTGGCATTGCAAGTACGTGAGCGGTTGGCAACTGAGTCAGCGGCAGTCTTGGCGAAGACCGGGATGAAGCCCGGTCTGGCGACGATTCTGGTGGGCGACGATCCAGCTTCACATCTCTATGTGAAGAGCAAACAGAAAGCCTGTGATGCGGCAGGTATCTATATCGACGACCACAAGTTGCCGGCGAGCACGACGCAGGCAGAGTTGCTGTCCTTGATCGAGAAGAAGAACGCCGATCCCAAGATCCACGGGATATTGGTTCAGTTGCCGCTCCCGAAGCATATCGACAGCAAAGTCGTTCTCGAAGCGGTGTCGCCCGACAAGGATGCAGACGGGTTTCATCCGTACAATTTCGGGCGACTCGTTGAGGGGCATCCCGTGTTTGAAGCCTGCACGCCAAAGGGCGTCATCAAGATGATCGAATCCACCGGCGTGAGCATCGAAGGGAAGCGCGCCGTCGTATTGGGACGGAGCAACATCGTGGGCAAGCCGTTGGCGCTTATGTTGCTCCAGCGCAACGCCACGGTGACGATTTGCCATTCCAAGACGAAGGATTTGCCGGCGGTCTGTCGCGAAGCCGAGCTTCTGCTGGTCGCGATTGGGAAAGCCAAGTTTGTCACGGCCGACATGGTGCGCGATGGGGCGGTCGTGATCGATGTAGGGACGAACCGGCTTCCCGACGGGAAAGTCGTCGGCGATGTTGATTTTGAACCGGTCAGTCAGAAGGCAGGTTGGATTAGTCCTGTGCCGGGTGGCGTGGGACCGATGACGATCGCGATGCTGCTGGACAATACGGTGGAGTCTGCGAAGAGAATGGCGGGGATGATGTGAGGCGGCTGGGTGCTCCTGTGCTCGCGCAATGCGCGGCTTCGGAAAGCCCTCGTTGGACGCGCGCACGATGGAGCAACCCAGCCACCTCCACGTGAGAGTGAGGGGGGTGTAGGAAAACATGAGTCGAGAACCGCGGCGGTTGAAGGATGTGCTCGATCAGGGACAGTTTACTGTCACGATTGAGTACAATCCCCCCAAAGGCACCAACATTTCTGGCGTATTAGAGAATGCCAAGCAGTTGGTGGGTCGCGTGCACGGGGTCAACGTAACGGACAACACGGCCGCTGTTGTCCGGGCCGGGTCTCTCCCTGTCTGCCGACTCCTCTACGAACTCGGTCATGATCCGGTGATGCAGATGACCTGTCGTGATCGGAATCGTATTGCGATACAGTCGGATCTCATGGGCGCCTCCATGCTCGGCATCCAAAACATTCTGTGCCTCACCGGGGACTATCCAACCGTCGGCGACCATAAGGAGGCCAAGCCGGTTTATGATCTCGATTCGGTTCAGGTCATGCAACTCGTGCAGGGGCTGAACAATGGGCGGGACATGGCAGGCAATAAGCTGGATGGCTCGACAGCATTCTCGATTGGCGCCGCCGTGACTCCGGAAGCCGACCCGCTGGGTCCCATGCTTGCCAAGTTTGAAGTGAAGGTGAAAGCGGGCGCCCAGTTTTTCCAGACGCAGGCGATTTACCATCCGGAGCAGTTTGCGTCCTTCATGAAGGCGGTTCGCCCCTTCAAGGTCAAAGTGCTGGCGGGCATTCTCGTCCTCCGGAACGCCAAGATGGCGGAGTTCATGAATGCCAATATTCCCGGCGTGTCAGTCCCCCAGGAGATGATCGATGAACTCAGGGCCGCCGGCCCCGAGCGCGCGGAGGATGTAGGGGTGGACATCGCGGTCCGGACGATCAAGGCGGTGCGGCCTCATTGCGACGGAGTCCATATTATGGCCATCAAGGCCACGCACCGGCTGGCTGAGATCATCACCAAAGCGGAAGTGGGTTGATGACGATCCCCGAGTTTCAGCGGCACAAGCACGACAAGAAGAAGCTCATCGTCGTCACGGCCTATGATGCGCTTTTTACACGTATTGTCGAACAGGCCGGCATTGAAGCGATCTTGGTCGGGGATTCACTGGGCGTGGTCGTACAGGGGAAGGCCAATACGCTCTCTGTGACGATGGACGACATGCTCTACCATACGAAGCTTGTGGCAGGGGCCGCCCAACGAGCACTCGTCATCGGCGATATGCCGTTCATGTCCTATCAAGCCAGCCACGAAGATGCGCTCCGTAATGCGGGACGGTTTCTGCAGGCTGGGGCTCAGGCAATCAAGCTGGAAGGCGGGGCCGTGGTGGTCGATCGTATGGCCGCGATGACCAGTATCGGCATTCCGGTGATGGGGCATCTCGGCATGACTCCCCAATCTGTCCATCAATACGGCGGCTACAAAGTACAGGGGAAAGGATCAGATCATGCGCGTGTCCTTCTGGATGATGCCAAGGCCCTCGAAGCAGCCGGCGCCTTCGCTATCGTGCTCGAAGCGATTCCCGCCGAGTTGGCCAAGACCATTACGGAACAATTGACCATCCCGACAATTGGAATTGGGGCTGGCCCCCATTGTGACGGCCAAATCCTGGTCCTCTATGACCTCCTCGGACTGTTCGACGACTTCGTGCCGAAGTTTGTCAAACCCTATGCCCATCTCAAGGCGGATGCGCTCCAAGCCCTTCGCCGCTACAAAGAAGAAGTCGAGGAAGGCAAGTTTCCGAGCGAGAATGAGAGCTACCACTAACTAACAGGCCTTACCGACCGTTCAGGTGCTTCTCCCTACCTTCCAATGAAGCTCCCCGCAGCAGCCTACTCCGCCGAAGTAGCCACTTCGGCTACGAAGGCCGGAAGCTACGGGGTATTCAGCGAAGGAGAATAACCTGTTGGGACCATGCCTTACGCCTCATGATCCCCGCACGAAAGAGGGGGAAGACAGGGGCTCATCGGTTTGATACAGTTCGCCTCGACCTGGTAGTGGAGGTGTGCGATGGAATGGTTTGAATGGCTGCTCAGTCGGGAATTTCGACAGTTTCTCCTCGACAATAACCTCTTTTTCCCGCTGCTGTTTGTCGTGAGGCTTCTCGGTGTGACCACGCTCGAGAGCTTTGTCCCCGCACGAAAAGTTCCCTACCGCTCGGTGCTCTTTCTGGACATCATTGGATTCGCAGTTCTTGTGTACTTCACGACTCCAGCTGCAAGCTATTTGAGGAGTTTTATCGCGGTCAAACCCATGGTCCCAGAGTCGATCCTTACCCTACCGACGGTGGTGGTCTTTCTCTTGTATTACGTCGTCGGTGACTTCGGCGCCTATTGGATGCATCGGTTCTGGCATCTCAGCCCGATTTGGCCTGTCCACAGGTGGCACCATTCTCCTACCTCCATGTATTAGTTGGCTGGATACCGAGCATCGCTCCTCCAGCTTGTGCTCCAAGGTCTGCCCTGGACCTTGGCCTATTCAGTGCTTGGCATGGCCCCTTGGTGGATCTTCCTGGTCGTGACGACCTCTCATATTCTGTTGAACGATTGGATGCACATGAACGTGTCCTGGCGATCGAATTGGTTGGAGTGNNGATCGCCTGTTCGGGACCTATGTGGATCCGGAGACGGTGAAGGAAGAACTCTCGTTTGGAATTGGCGAGAAAGTTCCGCTTGTCCGACTGGCGTTAGGCGTCTAGGCCGATCCTGGACGACTACGTTCTGCGCACTGCATCAGCACAGTCCACTTGAAACACCTGTCTGTCTTTCAGCCTGATTGCCGTCAATTGCCTTCCCCAGACGCAGCCACTGTCGATGGCTAACAGGTTGGGCTCGGTGTGCAATCCCAACGCAGCCCAGTGGCCGCAGATGACCGTTGCATCGGCATTTTTACGGTTTGGAATGCGGAACCAGGGAAAATATCCTGCGGGAGCCTGTTCCGGCGGGCCGGAGAATCCCGACATTTCACCGGTAGGGGTGCAGGTTCGGAGTTTGGTCAACACACGAGCGATACTCACGAGCCTCTCCGGCCCTGTCAGCGATGGATCCCACTGTGGAGCTGGTCCATGAAAGAGGCTGTGGAGGAACGTCCGATAGTCCGGGCCTGCCAGCACCGCCTCGACCTCACGCGCAAAGCCGACTGACTCGTCAATGGTCCACTGCGGGAGTAGTCCCGCGTGGATCATCAGGAACGATCCCTCGCGATGATGGAATGGTTGGCGACGAAGCCAGGCGAGCAGTTCACCGCGGTCTTCCGCTTCCAAGACGTTGTGAATCGTATCCTTGTGTCGTACCGTGGCGACGCCTTCCGCTGCCGCGAGCAAGAAGAGATCATGATTGCCCAGCACAATGCAAATGGCGTCGCCGAGACTTCGCACGAATCGGAGGAGGGCGAGAGAGTCCGGGCCACGATTGACGAGGTCGCCGGCTAGCCACAATCGATCCGCCTGTGGATCGAATGAAATTCGATCGAGGAGTCGTCTGAATGGATCGAAACAGCCTTGGATGTCGCCAATTGCGTAGGTAGCCATCAGAGCGGGAGTCTATCAGGCGCAGAGACATGAATGACGGTTGAGGCTCACGGGTACTTTGCCTCAATGATGCTTCGGAGCCCGCCACGCGCGGCGAAGGTGCCAGTCACTCTGGCCCACACAGGCTGGCAGGCCTTCACGACGTCGTACAGGATGCGGTTGACCGCGTTCTCGTAAAAGATGCCGAGATTTCGGTACGCATGGAGATACATTTTCAACGACTTCAGCTCCAGGCACTCTTTGTCCGGCATGTAGTGCAGCGTGATGGTGCCGAAGTCCGGAAGGCCGGTCTTCGGGCAGATCGCGGTATATTCAGGGATCTCGATGGTGATTTCGTAGCCCTTGTATTGGTTCGGGAATGTTTCAATGTCCGACAGTGGAGCGGTAATCCCGCTCTTTGCATGGTCTTCGTTGTAGCCAAGTTGTGCAGTCTTCGATTTTTTTCTTGCCGTTTCACGTTTCACGTTTCACGCCTCACGTCTTACCTAGACTTGTTTCATCCACTCTACTTGACCGATTTTTTCCAGTTGAATATAGAGGGTCACCCAGGGGCAAGCCATTTCGGGGTACACCTCACACAAGCCCCCTTTTCGCACGCCTCCGCAGGGGCCGTGGCTCATGAATTTCGGGCACTCGGCTTTGAGCGAATTGTCGGGAATCGGGGGGCGCTTATGGATCCCACCGGCGTGCTGAGCGCCTTCGTCTTCACCAGGGATGATCACGCGAGTTGACATAGGGTCTAGTCTAGAGAGGTTTTGTGAAATCGGCAATCTCTCTTTCCAATGCCATGAAGTCGGTCGCGCGATCGGCAGGTATGAAAACATCGCGAAACGCAAGTTTTTAGGGCGAATGGCCTACGGGCTTGGGGTGTGCTAGGGCTTCTTTCTGGCAGGGTGGGCCTTCTGAGAAGTTGCGTTGATTATCAGGAAGTTATAGTATTTCACGATAAGTATGTAATTCGAGGGCGTGTCGATGTTTCTCATTGACAGTCTTTTTTGGTCTTTGCTACCATGCGTACTCGTGTGAACGTCTATGAGCGGGTCAGCCCAGTTCATTCAACCTCGAATTCCTGCGGGCTTGTTGCATACAACTGTGTCTTTCCGATAGGCAATGGAATTCTGTTGCCACGATAGAGGGAGGTGTTCCGATGAGTCTTGATTATGTAAAATTTTCCGGTGGATTTGAGAAGTTCATGCCCAAAGAATATCGGGACATGGTTGAGCATGGCCCGTTTGGAAAGAAAATTTCGGTCTCCCAAATGGGGAGCTTCAAGGAAATTCTCGAAGAACATCCCATGTGTGCCGGTTGCGCGATGACTCTGTTCATCCGACTGGCGATCATTGCCTTCCCCAACCCAGAAGATACGATCACTGTTGGAACAGCAGGCTGTGGACGGTTAGCGATTTCACAGGCTGCGATCCCGTTTGTGTACGGCAACTATGGCGATCAGAACGGTGTCGCGAGTGGATTGTCCCGCGGGTTGCGGCTGCGGTTCGGTGACAAGCCGAAGGATGTGGTCGTCATGGCGGGAGATGGCGGAACGGCGGATATCGGTTTCCAGCAAGTGCTCCATTCCTGGTTCCGAAAGGAACGGTTTACCACGATTATGTTGGACAACGAAGTATACGGCAACACCGGCGGGCAGGAGAGCGGGATGACCAACCGTGGCGCCGTCTTAAAGATGGCCCCATTGGGGAAGAAGTTCGAGAAGATGGACATGTTACAAATGGCAAAGGTGGCTGGCTGTGCCTATGTGGCGACGGTGGTTCCGAACAATCCCCGCCGCGTCGAGAGCGTCATCAAGAAGGCTGTGTTGATTGCCCGCGAAGTGGGTTCGACCTACATTCAGGCCTACACTTCTTGCAACATCGAGTACGCGATTCCGACCGACAAGGTGATGGAAGACGCGAAGACCGTTGAGAATGATCGGTATCAGTTCACGGAATACGTGAGCGACGAGGCCAAACAATACCTTACTGAGCGGTATGGCTACAAAGACTATCTTCCGAAGGCGGCTGCTCCTGCCGCTGCAATTCCAAACAAGACTTAAGCGATTCGGAGGGAGGCTCGGACATGGCAAAGCGCTTCAACATTCGGATGGCGGGGGTTGGTGGTCAAGGTGTCGTGACGGGGTCACACATTCTCAGCACCGCCGTGATCCATGCCGGCGGTGAAAGCACGATCGTCCCATTTTACGGATCGGAAAAGCGGATGGCACCGGTCGAGAGCTATGTCCGTGTGTCGGATGAACCGATCTATGAGATCGGGGAAATCACCTTCCCGCACATCATTATTATTTTCCACCCGCAGGTTATTACCCACGGCAAGTCGTATACGATGCCGTTCTACTTCGGATTGAAGGAAGATGGGATTGCACTGATCAACAACGATGGTCCAATGACCCTTCATAGGGATCAGCAGCGTGAGTTGGATGAGCGCCGTGCGAAGCTCTACTATTTCCCCGCCACCAAACTGTCCCTGGATGTTGCAGGGATGGATCTTTGTACGAATATGGCCTTGATGGGCTGCATTGGAGCGATCACGGGGCTGACCTCGGTTGACGCGCTGGAGCAGTCGGTGAAGGACCGGTTCCTTGGTAAAGGATTTGTCGTCTCCGGCGGAACCGCGGCGTTGGACAGTGTCGTCGAGCGGAAATTCAAGAAGAAGCAGGAGCTGATCGATAAAAATGTGGCGGTGATTCAGGCCGGCTGGAACTACGCGGTCGATCATGGCTGGGCTGCGCCGACGGTCAAGCGGTCGGAAGCGCCAGCGACCGTGGGTGCCTAATCCGGGACTTAGCACGAAGGAGTCACCATGTATTTGGTAGCCAATATCGATGTTGAGATTTGCGCCTCGAAGAGCTGCAAGCTCTGCACGCAATATTGTCCTGAAGCAAACACCATTCAGTATAGCGAAGCCATGGGGACGGATAGGGGCTTCAAGTACGGCACTGCCTACATAGCAGTGGATCGGTGCAAGGGTTGTGCGCTATGTGTGTGGGTGTGCGACACGATGGCAAAAAATAATGCCATTAAGATGATTATGATCGATCAATTACCGCTGGCTGCCGTCACCGATAACATTCGATATGAAGAGAAAACCACCGTTGCAGTCCTGTCCAATCCAATGATTGTGATAGGTAATTAGGGAGGTACGGGAGTGGCAACGACGTCAGATACAAGAGAACGCATCATTGTTCCTGGTCCGGCCGGATTCCACCCTCCGTCGGCGGCTCAGTTGGGGGTCGCGCTGCCTGACCCAGGGCAAGGACTTTACTATGGGTTGCTGGAGGAGAATGAGGACAAGGTCATCGAAGAGATGGCCCGTAAAATGTTGACCAGCCCCAACGCCACGATCTTCCCAGGACCGTTGGTACTCTGGGCCTGGAACGAACATGCCGTTGAAAAGGCCAAGGCCGTGCTGGAAATTGCCGCCCAGATTCCTGACGTCATGATCATCCCCATGCCGGACTATCGCCCGAAGTATCCGAAGATCGATCCGGAAGAGGTCATCAATCCGAACCATCCGAACCTCACGATTTGGGGCAACAAGATAGAAGCTTGCGTTTTCATCGGCGTGCATTGCCATTACGCCAACTTGACCTTGAAAATGATTCGTGCCGGGACGAACTGCCTGACGATGGCAATCTGTGCGGAGCAGGGGCATGAAGATGCGATGCTGACGATTCGGGATTCGGACATCATCAAGTTGAGAAAGACCGCGCAGGTCTTCAAGCGGGTGCGTGAAGAAATGGGCATTACGTTGCCGGAGAATGGCGAGAACGTACGATTTACCGGTACGCAATCGAGAGTTCACGGCGGGAAAACTCACACCAATCCCCTCACCTTTGCGCCTGTGGCGGGCCTTGCCGGCGCGGCTGCCTTCGGCCATTCGGCTGAGCAGATGAAGCGTGAAGGCTGAGCAAGGTCTAACAGCACAGGCGATATAGCCAAGAGGTGTCACAATGAGCGAAGCACTCGAAGCAGAACAAAAGACAAACCCGCAGGGCGATCCCATCACGAGTGTCGCGGCCCCTAAACCGGCCGAGACGACGGGCGCAAGGAAAGACCCCCATGCCGAAGCGAAACGGCAGAAGGTGGTCACGCCGGAACACTTGTTTCTCGAAGCCCCGCGAACGAAAGAGTTTATAACGGGCAGCGAAGCGGCGAAAGAGGCCGTTCGGCGCTCCAACGTGGACCTGGCCATTGCCTATCCGATCACCCCGCAGAGCGAAACGATGCAGCTCATCGGCGTGCTCTACGGCGAAGGGTACGTGAAAGAGTACTATCGTGGTGAAGAAGAAGTCGGCGTCATGGCGGCGATGGCAGGCGGATCCCGAGCCGGTGTCCGCTGTTTTACGGCGACCGCCGGTCCCGGTACGCTCAGGGGTCTTGAAGGCATCTCGTCATGGCCCGGGCATCGGCTGCCCATTGTTGCCATGTTCACCTGCCGCGTCGTCAACGCCCCGTTGGCCATTCAGCCGGACAACATCGAAGTTGCCTATTTATTGAACTCCGGCATGATCGTCCTCCATGCGGAGAATCAGCAGGACATGTACGACTTCATCATGGCGGGGTTTACGATCAGCGAGAAGAACGATGTGACACTCCCGGTCGGTGTCTGCTGCGACGGGTTCTTCGTGACCCATGCCCGTGGGTACGTCCGAATGCAGGACCGCAGCATGAAGCTTCCCCCTCGTGACGCATGGCGCGCCGCGGTGCCGGTACTCGATGCGGAGAATCCTCCCGCCCGCCTGTCCCGTGACGCCCCGGTTCAAAAGTCCAACTTCATGGCCTATAACATCCATGCAGTCTGGCAGCAGGAAGTGTGGGCTGCAGTCGAACGGTCTCGCAAGTACATCAATCAGTATATAGGTGGCTTGCTTACAGCTGAAAATGTGGACGATGCCGAGGCGGTGATCATTGCCTCAGGCAGTGCCGCGGCCCAGTCACGGGAAGCCGTTCGCATCTGCGCGGAAAAGGGCATCAAGATCGGCTTGATCAAGGTCCGGTCGATCCGTCCATTTCCGACGCAGGAGTTACGGCAGCTCTGTGGCAAGACGAAGCTCATCGTCGTCCCGGAGTTCAACTATGTCGGATGGCTGGCCAAAGAAGTGGCCACGGCGATCTACGGGTACTCTAAGGCCAAGATCATCGGTGGGCCGCGGGTGTATGGCGGTCAGTCGATGCCGGTGGAGTTAATCGTGGACGAAGTTGAGTCCGGTCTGACCGGGAAGAAGTCGAGTAATGTCGCCCAGTCTTCGATTATGGGTGGTGCGGTCAATCAGGATGACGTCGCGCACTTCATGCGCAGCATCTAGAACGGTTGTAGTAGCAGAAACACCACGGGCTCATCCGGTCATCCGGATGAGCCCGTGGTGTTTCTCGGTCTGTCTCGTTCATCTGGTCTGTTTGGTTGAACAAGACAGACTGGATAGACCAGGCAAACCAAATAAACGTTTCGCTACCCTTGCAGTTCGTCTTGCACCATGTCTTCACTCTCCGGCATGCCATAGGCGACATATTTGGCGTAGGAGAGGTAGATCATCGCACTGTCCCGCATCGCCTTAGAGCCTTGCGACAAGCGGAAGACTTGGTCGGGATCGTGGGATGGAGTTGCACCCATCGTCTCCACGTGGCTTTGTAAGAGCAGGGTGAATCGCTCCATCGAGTGTTCAACATCTTTGTAGGCCAATAGAATTGCGTCTGTCATGGTTGTCCTCCTAATCGACATCAGCTTACACTATGCCCATGCAACCCTTCAACGAGAAGAAACCATCCAGTCTGTCACCGGAGATTCTAAGGGCCCTGGCAAAGGTGTCGTCCGAGCGAGACCTTCAGGGTGACTCCTTAGCGCAGGCGGTCGTAAACCTTTCACGTCTTTTTACGACGGCACGCGCAACATTGCCGCCGCGTTACCTGGATGATCCAGCCCACGCTTCTGCCTATCTGGCGTATTTTCTTCCTGTGAACCTCTCCAAAGTCCAAGCCCTGATGGACGAGCTGCCGAGTCCAGGCTGGACGGAAACGCCAGACCGTCCGATGGCTGTGCTCGATCTCGGCTGTGGCCAAGGGACTGGATCTTTAGCCCTGCTGGATTGGCTGTGGCATCGCAGCCCGGAGCGCGCAGGATCTGTGTCGGTCTTGGCCGCCGACACTTCCCCCGCACCATTGCAGGACTCGAAGAGGCTGTGGGAAGCCTATTGCCAGGAGGTTGGAATATCCAGCACAGGTCTCCGGTGTGTCGAGGGCAACCTGGAACATCCGCTCAAAGGCGATCTGGGTAAACAGATTGTGCGGGGCGGGCCGTATGACCTGATTATCATGGCGAACTGCCTCAATGAATTGTTTCCTGCATCGGTCGATCCCCCAGCAGAGCGTGCTGTGGTTGTCGCGCAGCTCCTGCCGTTCCTCGCACCGCACGGCACCATCATGATCGTCGAGCCGGCACTGCGGCAGACGGCTCGGGCGCTGCATCATGTCCGTAATCACCTGCTCAAGCAAGGCGTTTGTACGGTCTATAGTCCTTGCCTACATGAAGGGGCCTGTCCGGCCTTAGACCGTCCAGACGATTGGTGTCATGAGGAGCGACCATGGCAGACGCCTCCTACGGTTGCCTCGATCGATCGGGACGTGGGGTTCATTAAAGACGCGTTGAAGTTCTCCTATCTGTTGTTGCGCACAGACGGTCGCACCATCGCGAGGCGGAGCCCGCAGACTTTCCGGGTCGTGAGCGAACTACGAAAATTGAAGGGGGAGAAGCGGGCCTGGTTGTGCAATGAAACAGGACGACCTGAAGTCGGTCGGCTGGATCGGAAGGCCTCTCCTCAAAATGCGGCTCTCGATAGTTGGCATCGCGGCGCGATCGTCCAGATCGAACGGATCGTACGAAAAGAACGAGACGGAAAAGTCTCCCCAGTTGGAAGAATTGAGAGTGATGTGGCGGTCGAGATCGTTCGTCCCGTTTGAAGCTCTGCAATCAGGAAAGAGGAAGCGTGCGGCCTCTCGCTTCAGCGCCTCCCGCAGCACCCTGTCCACGACGCTCTGAAGCGGAAGGATGGGGAAAGAGCGGCCAGGTGCCCTTCTTGCTCGCAGAACGCGAACGGTGAAACTGTGCTCGTTCGATGCGCGCAGTAAAGGGCAGCCTCGGCCACTCCCTCTAGGAAAAAGTATAAGGAGTCGGAAGACCCTTGTTAGACGCGCGTACTTAAGGGATCAGCCCAGCCTCCCTAGTTAAAGAGTAGGGCGGGGACAGACCGCTGATAGGCCTGTCCCCGCGCGGAATGGAACGCAGAAAGCTTTCTTGCTACTGGAGAGCGTTGACAAGTGATTAAGCACGCGCAAGAATCACCCTCAGTTTGCAATTTGTATTGGCGTACTTGCCGGTCAATATACTCAATAGTTCAGCGTGATGATTATGGGACGCATCTGCCCGAATCCAATGCCGTGGAATGAAGCTTTCCAGCGACTCGCGAGGTACGCGGAGCAGCAATCCTGTATACCACCAGCCCCGCCGACGCCTCTGATCCTTGTCGGCTGGGCGTACAGCAACGATATGGAAAAGATTCGTCGGTGGGAGGAGACGGTAGCTCGGGCAAACGAAAACGGATACACTGAAGTCGTGCAAGCGATTCTAGACGAGGATTTCTATTTCGTTGATGAGCCGACCACTTCCGCCGTCGGTCCACTGGGCGGCCCGATGTATCGGCCGTGGGATTTCGAGAGCAAGGGTCGTCCGTCGCCAGAAGAGATGGCTCAGCACCTCGATACACTGAGGTCTCACTGGTCTGAAATTGTCGGCCCCGAACTTGCGAACGTGACCCGTCCGCTTAAATTCACGGGGACGAAAGTGCATCGGCTGCTTGTCCAGGCCGACTGTGCTGCTCGTCCCCCTTGGGGAGGCTGGGCACACATCTCTTCGCTGGAAACCGAGCGGCGCGCTTTCACTCGCTTCCGAGGCGCGATAAACAATGCGATCGCTCTGCATGAGGTCGATCACGTTGACTTCACGACCAACGCCGAACCAGTCGCTCCAGGGGAGGCGCCTCAAGCAACACGTCCCTGAGCTTCTGCGTTAGCTGTTATGAAGGGACGATGTGAATAGGATAGAGCAATGGCGGGGCGGCGTATTGAGACGCGTCTCGTTCCCGTGGCAAGGCCGCATTCTTTGGGAAGGCGACGGGTCTGTGAGCGACTCGTCGCCTTTTTGTTTTTTTAAGAGCACCAGCACGTCGTCAGGTTGACCGCTTCTGCGTCGCGAATCGCGGAGGCGAGGGTACCGCACTTGCCGAACAGATGCGATCCGCCGAAGGCGGACGGCGAGGACTGTTTGAAGTTCCTTCCAGGCGAAGCCTAGAAAGGAACGAGTTCCACAGCCGAGCAGATGAGAGGGTTAGTGCGGTCGAGCCGAAGCGTCTGAGCAGGGCAGAAGCGGTCAGCCTGTTCCAGGGATCAGAGGAAACGCTGAGGATTGAGGTTGGGAAGATAGGACCGGAAACTAATCCGCTTCAGGCTCTGAACTCCCGTGCTGATGCGACACCCGATCTTCATCGAACATCTCCGCCATTTCCTCGGCGATCATGTCACCATCGTCTTGAATGGTAATGAGCGGGATTTCTTTTCTCACCTTGGCCACGGGCGCTGGAACAGGAGCTTCAGAAGCCTTGGCTGGACTTTTTGGTGTCTCACTCATGTTGAGATTATACACCATGCAGGGGATGAAAAGGGGAGTTATTCAAACGCTTCAAGGGAGGAACGCTCCGGGTATGTTTTCTGGCACGCGGTGCAGGTCAGGAAATAGATCGATTCTCGGACAGACATGGTGATACGAAAATTGAGGCTTACGCCTCGTTGATTGCAGGTCGGACAGGACATTTCTTTAAGCCGGTAGGGAATATCCGGTTGTGTGCGAAGGTAGAATTCCATATCTGTGTAGATTGGGAAGGTGTAGTAGCATTTTCTACAGATGCCGCGCCATTCACCGTCCGCCTGCATAAAGCGTTCATCGATCCCAAAGCTTGACCCCTTGCAAATGGCGCACTGGACGGTTGCAAGCCTGGTTTCAACTTCTTTCACGGTTGGGTTTGGCATCGGGGAAGCTCCTTGTGCAGAGGTCGGCGGCATTGTGTGGTTAGCCTGCATTACTCATAAACGCTTCTGCTGCAATCGCGGATTCGCCGCGGCTCGGTCGGTCAACATACTGTTTCAAGTATGCCTCCCTTCCTCGCGGCTCCGCGCGCCTGTCTCGCTTGGCGACTGCGCGATTTCGCGACGAACCGTCATGAGTAATGCGGGTTAGTATAGCGTTCACATGGAAGCGACTGCAACGTGACAGGGCCAGGTTTTCCCTTGACCTGGCGGGTGCCTCTCTTATACTAAGACCATCATGCACCTTATCACCGAGACTCTGTTGGTCGGGAATATCAACGACGCGAGGGAACCACCAGTAAAGATCGGCGCATTGCTCCTCGTTGCCGCTGAGTATACGTTGGAGTCCCCCGGTGGGCTGCTCTCTGGCAGGATACCATTTTCTGAGTATGCCGAAGCCGAGCCCCTCTTGTTGGACCGAGCCGTGAGCTGGGTCGAACAGCATCATTCAGGCAATCGGGTTATGGTCTGTTGCCGCGCCGGCATGGGCCGGTCCGTGTCAGTTGTCATGGCCTATCTCTGTTGTGTTCAAGGGATGACGTATGCTGAGGTTCTGAAGTTGGTCATGACGCGCCGTCCCGGTGCCATGCCCCTCCCAAATCTCGAAGAAGCCATCACCCAGGTTCGCCTTCTTCGCGAGGCTCGCGCGAAGGACAAGAAAAAATCCGCTTCACGCCCTGCCACTGCTGTGTAGTCACAGCCTTACAGGGGCGCTGTGCTCCCACTTCTTTCCTCTACATGTTCCGCATGCATTGCCTTTCCTGTGCCGCCCATGGCCTAATCTAGCCAGCATTATCCATGAAGCTTTTGCTACAAGCACGGATACGCGGCTGTGACGGGCAGTCTCGCCGTTCAGCCCTTCGACATACTGCACGAGTATGCCTCAGGGCTTCACGGCTCCGAGTGCCCGTCTCGCTTCGCGTCTGCGCGTTTTCGCGACGAACCTTCATGAATAATGCTGGCTTGGATCGTATGGCACAGATGCGAATACTTCACTGAGGACCTCTCTCGATGCCGGAATTGCCGGAAGCCGAAGTCGTTGCCCGGCAGATACGGGCTCATCTCCTCGGGGCCCAGCTCAACGAATGTTGGGTTGGACGGGCGGATATTGTTCGGGAAGGATTAAGCACGCTCTTGTGGTATCACGGCTCGGTGCTGGAAGGGGTGGAGCGATATGGAAAGAGCGTCGCACTGGGGTTTCAAAAAGAGGGCGAGCGCAGATATGTCGTCGCGGAGCTTGGCATGACAGGCCTTCTTCTCTTTTGCGCAACGCAGACGAAACACCCGAAGCATGTGCATGCCCGCATGTCGTTCACGGGGGGCCGTGAACCGGAGCTGCGCTATTGGAATCCTCGGCGGTTCGGACGGCTGTCCTTGCTCGATCGAGGAGGGCTCGATCGCTACCGCGCTCGCCGCTTCGGGGTCGATCCCCTCACGGTAACGCGCGATGAGTTTATCAGTCTGATGGAAGCCAGGCGTGGGCGCCTGAAGCCCCTGTTGATGCATCAGCAAGTGATCGCAGGGATCGGGAATATTTACGCGAACGAAATTCTCTTTCGCGCCAGGCTCCATCCGAACCGTGAGGTGAATCGGCTGCGCGGAGCGACGATAGGCAAGCTCTATGACACGATGCAGACGGTGCTGCACGAGTCAATTTCCTGTGGCGGATCAAGCGTCAAGGATTTCTATGCACCGGATGGCACGGAAGGCCAATACAAGCGCCGCCATCTCGTCTATGGCAAAGAAGGTCAACCCTGTCCCAACCGCTGCGGACGGATGATTCGCCGTCTCCAAAGCGAACGCAGCTCGTTTTTTTGCCCAGCCTGCCAATCCAATCGCCTTCCAGGATAATTTTTGCCGCACGTACATGAAATGATCTGTGATGAAAAATGGTGATTGCCACACAGTTTCAATCACTTAGACTATAGTTCGCCCGCCATCGTCGCCGCTAGGCCCTTTGCGCGCTCTTAGGTTAGTCCCTCTGATGTATTGAGTCCCCCAACCGATTTCGTTAGAATCCTCCTCCTTTCAATTGTTCTTCACCATTCTGAAGGAGTGACGTCATGGCGAAGGTGCTCGAAGGTCCCGGGATGGGGCTGATGAAGAAATGGGGCATCACGGTCCCCAACTATGTCGTCGTGACCTCGGTTGACGAATTGACGAAGCTCGGCCAAGTCAATGAATGGCTCAAGAAATCCAAGTTGGTGGTCAAGGCTCATGAAGCGCTCGGCTCCCGTTTCAAGCTCGGCTTGGTGAAAGTCGATCTGGATCTCAAAGGGGCAGAAGCGGCAACGAAGGAGATGATCGGTCGCCAGGTGGGCAGCATCACCGTCTCGCAAGTGATCGTGTCCGAAATGGTTCCGCACAAGGAAGAATATTATTGTGCGGTGAAATCCACCCGTGAAGGGACGGATATTCTGGTCGCCAACTGCGGCGGCATTGAAGTCGAATCGAATTGGGAGCGCGTGAAGCGCCTGGCATTGGAAGTTGGGCAACAGCCCTCACCGAACGCGTTCGAGAAGGTGGCCAAGGATGCGGGCTTCACCGGTCCGCTCGTGAAGAAGATGGCTGATTTCGCGGGAAAGATGTTTACCTGTTTTGACAGCGAAGATGCGCAGTATTTGGAAGTGAACCCTGTGGTCCTGCGCGAGCAAGACAGTGAACTGATCGCATTGGATGCGGTGACGCTGCTCGATGGCGATGCCAAGTTCCGGCACCCCGATTGGAACTTTGCCTTCGCCGCGGAATTCGGCCGTGCCTATTCCGAGCACGAAATGGAAGTCATGGCAGTGGATTCCAAGATCAAGGGCTCGGTCAAATTTATTGAGATCCCAGGCGGGGACACAGCCATGCTCCCAGCCGGCGGTGGCGCCAGCATCTATTATTCCGATGCGGTCGTCGCACGCGGTGGCAAGTTGGCTAATTATGCCGAATACTCCGGCGATCCACCGGACTGGGCGGTCGAAGTGTTGACGGATAAGGTGTGCTCGTTGCCTGGGATCAAAAACATCATCGTCGGCGGCGCGATTGCCAATTTCACCGACGTGAAGAAGACGTTCGGCGGCATCATCAATGGATTCCGCAAGGCGAAGTCCGAGGGCAAGCTCAAGGGCGTCAAGATCTGGGTGCGCCGCGGTGGCCCGCGTGAGAAGGAAGGGCTCGATGCGATGCGCGCGCTCAAGGACGAAGGGTTCGACATCAACGTCTTCGACCGCCATACGCCGCTCACCGACATCGTGGATAAGGCGCTTCAGGGGAAGTGAATAAGTGAAGTGTGATGCGTGATGGTCTGAATAGCCGCCAGCGCCAGCTTCTCGCATCTCTACCCATCACTGATCACTCGTCACCCATCACAGCTTTGGAAAAGGGGAGATCCCGATGAGTATCCTCGCAGACAAAGATACCTATGTGGTCATTCAGGGCGGCGTCGCAGGGGTAAACGCCGCGCGCCGGATGGCCGAGTTTTGCTATCTGATCAAACGCTCTCTGAACGTTCTGGCCTTCGTCTATCCGCCTGACGCCGGCAAGACGAACGAGATTCCCTACGGTAGTGGCTTGGTGGCCATTCCCATCTATAAGACTGTCGCGGAAGCCACGAAGCACCATCCACAGATCAACACCAGTCTCGTCTACATTGGCGCAGATCGGGCGATGAAAGGCGGGATGGAAGTCTTGGACGACCCGCACATCAAGGTGGTCTCCATGATCACCGAGGGTGTGCCGGAAAAAGATGCCAAGATCCTGGGCCGTCATGCGAACAAGCTCGGAAAGGTCTTCAATGGCCCTTCGTCGATCGGCATTGTCTCAGCCGGCTCCTGCCGGTTGGGTGTCATCGGCGGAGCCTTCGACAACCTTGTCCTCTCCAAGCTCTATCGCGAAGGCTCGTTCGGCGTCATCACCAAATCAGGCGGTCTCTCCAACGAGATTATCTGGATCTGCTCGCAGTTTGCCGACGGCATCACGACGGCCATCGGGATCGGCGGCGATGCCTATCCTGGAACCGACTATGTCAGCTATCTCGAAATGTTCGAGAACGACCCGCAAACGAAGGCGGTCGTCATCGTTGGCGAAATGGGCGGCGATCTCGAAGAGCGGGCAGCCGAGTGGTACGGGGCCAAGAAGCGGCGTGTGAAGTTGATTGCTGTCGTCTCCGGCTTCTGCCAGGAAAGTTTGCCGAAGGGCATGAAGTTCGGTCATGCAGGCGCCAAGGAAGGCCTGAAGGGCGAAGGATCGGCCCGTTCCAAGTCTGATGCCTTGAAGAAGGCTGGCGCGATCGTACCGGCAACATTCGGTGCCTTGGGCCCCGCCATCAAGGAAACGTATCAAGATCTGTTGAGATCCGGCCAGGTTAAGGAACCGGTTGAACTGCTTTCACTGCCGAAGTTGCCGAGGACAATCGAAGAGGCCATGAAGGCGGATGAAGTCATGGTCGCCCCACTGATCCGCACCACGATCAGCGACGATCGCGGAGACGAACCCTGCTACGACGGGTATCCGGCTTCCGAACTCATCAATAAAGGCTACGAAATTCCCCATGTCATTGGCCTGCTGTGGGACAAGCGGCTGATCTCCAAACAAGAAGCTGAAATCATTAAGCGCATCATGATGCTCTCCGCCGACCATGGCCCCTGCGTCAGCGGGGCGCTGGGAACGATCATCGCGGCCTGTGCAGGGATCGGCCTGTCCCAGTCGGTTGCAGCAGGACTCATCATGATCGGCCCTCGCTTCGGCGGCGCCGTAACCGATGCCGGACGCTACTTCAAGCATGCGGTCGACAACAAGATGTCCGTCGACGAGTTCCTTACCTATATGAAGAAGAACGTTGGGCCGGTGCCGGGGATCGGCCATCGCGTCAAGAGTCTGCGCAATCCGGACAAGCGAGTGAAGGAGCTGGTCGGGTACGTCAAGAGTTTGAACAGCAAGACCCCCTGCTTGGATTTTGCGCTCGAAGTGGAAAAGGTCACATCGGTGAAGAAGGACAACCTGATTCTAAACGTGGACGGAACGATGGCAGCGGTGCTTGTCGATATCGGGTTCCCGGTTGACAGCTTGAACGGCTTCTTCATCCTCTCACGCACGATCGGATTGATCGGGCATTGGGTGGATCAGAAGCGTCAGGATAGCCGCTTGATCCGGCTGTTCGATTACCTCGTGAATTATGCGGCACCCAAAAGGCGGGAAGTGCCACCGTTGAAATAGCTATCAGCCATCAGCGCTCAGCTCATGCTGACTGCTGAAAGCTGACGGCTGTGAGCTTTTAAGGAGAATAATCATGTCGATGGATCTTGCCAAGAATCTCTATGCAAAGATGCCGGACGTGTTCGCCAAGGCCAGGAAGAAATTCGGGCGTGGCCTGACACTGGCGGAAAAAATACTGGTTTCACACGCCGACAATTTCGAGACCCAGACCTGGGAGCGTGGTAAGGCGATGTTGTCGCTACGGCCCGATCGCGTCGCGATGCAGGACGCAACGGCCCAAATGGCCATGTTGCAGTTCATGCAGGCCAACAAGATGCAAGTAGCCGTGCCGAGCACCATCCATTGCGACCACTTAATCCGTGCCGAGATGGGTTCTGAGAAGGATCTGCTTCGTGCGGTGGACGAGAACAAGGAAGTCTATAATTTTCTCGCCTCGGCGGCCAAAAAGTACGGCATTGGCTTCTGGAAGCCAGGCGCCGGGATCATTCATCAAGTCGTGTTGGAGAACTACGCGTTCCCAGGCAGCTTAATCATCGGTACTGACTCACACACCCCCAACGGCGGTGGGCTCGGCGGATTGGCGATCGGCGTCGGTGGGGCCGATGCCGGTGAAGTGATGGCTGGTCTGCCATGGGAAGTCCTCCATCCGAAACTGATCGGCATCCGCCTGACCGGCAAGTTGAGCGGCTGGACCTCGGCGAAGGACGTGATTCTGTACCTCTGCGGCTTGCTCACGGTGAAGGGCGGGACGAATAAGATCGTCGAATACTTTGGGCCCGGTGCGGAAACCATCAGCGCGACCGGTAAGGGGACGATCTGCAACATGGGCGCGGAGCTGGGAGCCACGACATCGGTATTTCCCTTCGATCAGAAGATGGTCGCCTATCTGAACATCACGGATCGGGCCGATCTGGCCAACCTGGCGATCGTCAACAAGACATTGCTTGTGGCGGATCCCGAGGTCTATCAGTCGCCGGAGAAGTACTACGACCAGATCGTCGAAGTCGATTTGTCGACGCTCGAGCCCCATGTAGTCGGGCCTCATACGCCGGATCTCGCGCGCCCCATTTCGAAGATGGCGGCGGAAGCCAAGGAGAAGGGCTATCCGGTCGAACTCAAAGCTGCGCTGATTGGGAGCTGCACCAATTCATCCTATGAAGACATCAGCCGTTCAGCCCACATCGCCCAGCAAGGGTTGAAGGCCGGGCTCAAAGCGAAAGCCTCGTTCCTCGTGTCGCCCGGCTCCGAGCGCATTTACCATACGATGAAGCGCGACGGGTTTCTGGACACATTTGAAAAATTGGGCGGCACGGTGCTGTCGAACTCCTGTGGCCCCTGCATCGGGCAGTGGAAGCGGGCCGATGGCGTGAAGGGGAAAGCGGATTCGATCGTCAGTTCTTTCAACCGCAATTTTCCTGGCCGCAACGACGGCATCAGTGAAACCCTATCATTCCTCGCGAGCCCGGAAATTGTGACCGCCTATGCCATATCGGGTGATTTGACCTTCGATCCTGTCAATCAGAAGCTCAAGGGAGCGGATGGCAAGGAATTCAAGTTCGAGCCGCCGCAGGGTGAAGAGCTTCCGGCCAAGGGCTTTGCGAAGGCTGAGGAAGGCTTCGTTGCGCCAGCCGCCAACGGCGAGAGCTTGCCCGTTGAAATTCCGCCGACCAGCGAGCGGTTGCAGTTGCTCCAGCCCTTTCCACGTTGGGACGGCAAAGACTTCGAGAAACTCCCGCTGTTGATCAAGACCAAGGGCAAGACGACGACCGATCACATCTCTCCGGCCGGTCCCTGGCTCAAGTTCCGCGGCCATTTGGACAAGATCAGCGACAATATGTTCTTGGGTGCGAACAATGTATTTTCTTCCGAGCCTGGCAAGGGTACGGATGTATTGACCGGGGAGTCAGGCCTGACGATGGCCCAGATCGCCCGGCGGTATAAGGCGAAGGGGGTCGGCTCTATTGTGGTGGGCGATGAAAACTATGGGGAGGGCAGCAGCCGGGAGCATGCCGCCATGTCACCGCGGTTCCTCAATGTGCGCGTCGTCATTACGAAGAGCTTTGCCCGCATTCACGAGACCAATTTAAAGAAGCAAGGGATCTTGGCGTTGACCTTCGCTGACCCGAAGGATTACGAGAAGATTGAGCAACAGGACCGCATCAGTGTGACGGGGCTGAGCGCATTGGCTCCCGGCAAACCGGTGCAGGTGACGATACACAAGACGGATGACACAGCGCTCACCATTCAGGCGAACCACAGCATCACCGAGCAACAGATTGCGTGGTTCAAGGCAGGTTCGGCGTTAAATGCGCTGAACTAACAAGAGACTGAAAGAGGAAATACCATGACCACAAAAGCATCCAAGATCATTTATACGAAAGTCGATGAAGCGCCGGCCCTAGCCACCTATTCGTTTCTTCCGATGGTCGCGGCCTTCACCAAGGCGGCCGGCGTAGCCGTCGAACTGAGGGATATCTCTCTGGCCGGGCGCATTATCGCCGCCTTCCCTGAGCATCTGACGCCGCAACAACAACAATCGGACGATTTGGCTGAATTGGGGGCGCTCGCCAAGACCCCGGACGCCAACATCATCAAGTTGCCCAATGTCAGCGCGTCGATTCCTCAACTGCAAGCAGCCACCAAGGAATTACAGAGTCAGGGCTACCAGCTCCCCGATTATCCTGAGAACCCCAAGACCGACGCAGAGAAGGAGATCAGGGCGCGCTATGACAAGATCAAAGGGAGCGCTGTCAACCCGGTGTTACGTGAAGGCAACTCGGATCGCCGGGCACCGCTTTCGGTCAAGCAACACACGAGAAAACACCCGCATAAAATGGGGGCGTGGGCCCGGGACTCCAAGACGCACGTCGCCCATATGAAGGGCGGAGATTTCTACTCCAACGAGAAATCGGTCACGCTCACCGAGGCCACCGATGCCCGCATCGAGTTCGTCGGCCAGGACGGCAAGACCACGGTGCTCAAACCTAAACTCGCGCTTCAGGCCGGCGAAGTCATCGATGCCACCTATATGAGCCGCCGCGCGTTGCGGGAATTCCTTGAGGCCCAGATGGAAGACGCCAAGAAGCAGGGCGTCTTGTTCTCGATCCATCTGAAAGCCACCATGATGAAGATCTCGGATCCCAAGATCTTCGGTCATGCGGTATCGGTATTTTTCAAGGATGTGTTCGACAAGCACGCGACCCTGTTCCAAAAGCTGGGCGTCGATCCCGATAATGGCCTCGGCGATCTCTACGTCAAGCTCAAGACCTTGCCGGACGATCAACGCAAAACCATCGAGGCCGACATTCAGGAAGTCTATAAAAAGCGGCCGGCGATGGCGATGGTGAATTCCGATAAAGGGATCACCAACTTGCATGTCCCCAGTGACATTATTATCGATGCCTCCATACCGCCGGTCATTCGCGACTCGGGGAAAATGTGGAATCCTGAAGGCAAACTGCAAGATACCAAGGTAGTCATCCCTGACGCCAGTTACGCCCCGGTCTATCACGAGGTCGTCGAATTCTGTAAAAAGCACGGCGCCTTCGATCCGAAAACCATGGGGAGCGTGCCCAACGTGGGCCTCATGGCGCAAGCGGCGGAGGAATACGGATCGCACGACAAGACCTTCAAAGCGCCGGGCAACGGCACCATTCGTGTGGTTGCCGCGTCAGGGAAGACGTTGCTGGAACATCGGGTAGAAGACGGGGATATCTGGCGGATGTGCCAGGCCAAGGACGCACCGATTCAGGATTGGATCAAGCTCGCGGTCAATCGGGCACGCGCCACCGGATCCCCTGCCCTGTTTTGGCTGGACAAAAACCGGGCACACGACGCGGAGCTGATCAAGCTGGTCAACCGCTATTTACCGAAGCACGACACGACGGGCCTCGATATCAGGATCATGTCTCCGGCTGACGCGATCCGGCTTTCGCTGGAACGGATCAAAGAGGGGAAAGACACGATTTCAGTCACGGGAAACGTCTTGCGAGACTATCTCACCGATCTGTTCCCAATTCTTGAAATCGGAACGAGCGCCAAAATGCTCTCGATCGTTCCTCTGCTGAATGGCGGCGGCCTCTTTGAAACCGGAGCGGGTGGCTCGGCGCCCAAACACGTGCAGCAGTTTCAGGAAGAAGGGTACTTACGGTGGGATTCGCTGGGTGAATTCCTGGCGCTGGCCGCCTCCTTGGAACATCTGAGCAAAGGATCCCACAACCCCTCTGCGAAGATTCTGGCGGATACGCTCGATCGGGCCACCGGCAAGTTCCTGGAGGGCAACAAGTCGCCGGCCCGCAAAGTGGGTGAAATCGACAATCGCGGGAGCCATTTCTATCTTGGCTTGTACTGGGCGCAAGCCCTGGCTGAGCAGACCGAAGATAAAAACCTGCAAGCGCGCTTCGCCAAAGTCGCGAAACAGCTGACAGACAATGAGTCCAAGATCGTGGCCGAGCTGCTCGGGGCCCAAGGCAAGCCGGTCGATATGGGTGGGTATTACCATCCCAACGACGAGAAGACGACGAAGGCCATGCGTCCAAGCCCCACCTTGAATGCGATCGTGGATGCGATTGCATAAAGGCAGTGAAATGTGATCTGTGATGCGTGATGGGTGGAGCGACCTGCCCGCACGCTGCACAAAGAGGAAAATGGCACAAGAAGATAAAGAGAACGTCATCGATCAGCCGGAAGTCCTTCGGCACAAGATGGTCACCATCGAGATTGCCGGCAAGAAGTACGAAGTGCCGGAGGGGATCACGATCATCAAGGCCTTGTGGTATTCGGGCCAGGAAGTCGTCCGTGGGGCCGGCTGTCTCGGTGGGTTCTGCGGCGCTTGCGCAGCCTACTATCGGACTAAGGACGACCCTAAAGTGAGGACCTGCCTGGCTTGCCAAATGGCGGTGCAAGACGGCATGTCGATCACGATGATGCCGCCGTTCCCAGCCCGGAAGGCCACCTACGACATTCAGACGCTCAAAGATCCGAAACAAGACCTCTTCAATCTGTATCCCGAAGCGCCGCTCTGCCGGAACTGCAACGCTTGCACCGAAGCCTGCCCGCAGAAGATCGACGTGCGAGAGGGAGTCTGGAAAGCCGTGTTCGGTGATTTCAAGAGCGTGTCCGAGATGTTCATGGATTGTGTGATGTGCGGGATGTGCACGCCGGTCTGCATTGCGGACATCGCCCCCAATCTCGTGGCGCTGTATGTGAGCCGCGCGCAGGGGGCTCATTTCACCGAGAAGCCTCTGGGTCTGGATACGCGCATCAAGGAAATCCAAGATGGCCGCTTTAACGATGAGTGGACCAAGATCCTCAAGATGACTGAGAAAGAACTGGCCGATCACTGCGCGACGGTCAAGTAGCGCGCGCGATTGCGCTCACTTTTACCCAGAGGTTCGAGACGTGGACATCCATGCGCTTCAACAGATCGTGCACCAGACGCGGGATGCTCGACGCAAGCAGACTCTTCCCAAGTTTTCTCCCGCGGATCGCGACCAACTGATCCACAAATATCATCCTGATTTTCGGGAGCGAGCCTATCGACCGATCCGCTTCGGTCCCAATGACGGGGATAAGACGGTTCTCGAGTTGGCGACATTGCTGGAGGGCGATAGTCCCATTGCCGACGGGTTCGATCTGACGGCCGACCACACGACCGATGTCCTGGTGGTGGGCGGCGGGGGTGCCGGCTGTGCGGCGGCGCTCCATGCGCATGCGGCGGGTGCCAAGGTCATCCTGGCTACAAAGCTCCGTCTGGGTGACTCCAACAGTGTGATGGCTCAAGGGGGCATGCAGATTTCGGTGGCGCCCGAGGACTCGCCCGTCACGCATTTCGTGGATACGCTGAAGGGCGGCCACATGCAAAATGACCATCAGCTGCTCAAGGTGATGGTCGAAGAAGGCCCCTCGATTGCGAAGTGGTTGTTGAGCCTGGGCGTGCTGTTCGATCGTGATGCGGACGGCAACCTGCATGTGAAAAAAGGCGGCGGGAGTTCGAAGCCTCGCCTCCTGACCTGTTCAGACTACACCGGCCTTGAAATCATGCGGGTGCTCAAGGACGAGGTGTTGAATCAGAACATCCAGTTACTCGAGTTCTGCGCCGCGGTAGAGCTGACGAGTGACGAGAAGGGAAACTGCACCGGCGCCATTTTCAAAGACCTCGACAACCATCGCCATGTCGTCGTAGCAGCCAAGTCCGTCATTCTGGCGACCGGCGGGATTGGCCGGCTCCACATTCAAGGATTCCCGACCAGCAATCACTACGGTGCGACTGGCGACGGGCTGTGCTTGGCCTATCGAATGGGCGCGAAGCTTATGCACATCGATACGTTCCAGTATCACCCCTCCGGTGCAGTCTATCCCGAACAGCTCATCGGGGCGTTGGTGACAGAGGGCATTCGATCCGAAGGCGGACATTTGGTCAATGCGAAGGGTGAACGGTTCGTCAACGAATTGGATACCCGCGACGTCGTGTCCTCCTCGATTATTCGCGAGTGTGAAGAGGGGCGCGGCATCCGCACGATGTCCGGCCGCATCGGCGTCTGGCTCGATACCCCGCTGCTCGATGCCGAACATGGCCCCGGCACCGTGGAGAAGCATTTCCCCGCGATGATGCTGCAGTTCGAACGATTCGGCATCGATATCAGCAAAGACCCCGTATTGATTTATCCGACGCTGCACTATCAGAACGGTGGCGTGAAGATCGATACCAATTCAGAAACCAATGTGAAACATCTCTTCGTCGCGGGCGAGGCGTCCGGCGGATTGCACGGACGCAATCGATTGATGGGCAATTCGCTCCTCGACCTGATGGTCTTTGGAAGGCGGTCTGGGCTGACGGCCGCAGCTCGTGCCGCTACCATGCCGCAAGGGAAGTTGACGGTCGGGCATCTGAAGGGGTTCCGTGCCGAGGCCAAGAAGCATGGCAGTGCGGGCGGAGTTGTGTCGCCCATGATCCTGCCGCCGTATACTAGAAAAGAACCAGAGCGTATGGCGAATAGCTGATGGCGTATGGTCAGACCAAGATGACCTGCTTTCGGTTCCGAGCCATATGCTAATTGCCATCAGCCATTAGCTCTTAGAGGTTACGATGAATGTTCATGAGTTTCAGGCGAAGCAGTTATTCGGGCAGTTTGGGGTTCCAGTTCCGCGCGGGAAAGAGATTACCTCACCCGAGGCAGGAGCGGCCTGGGCAGACGAACTCAATACCCCGGTCTTTGTTGTCAAGGCGCAGATCCATGCAGGCGGTCGCGGCAAAGCCGGTGGCGTGAAAATTACGAAGGACAAGGCGGCTGTTCCGGGTTTGGTCAAGGAACTGATCGGCAAGACACTCATCACGCACCAGACCGGCCCGAAGGGGCGGGAAGTGCGGCGGTTGCTGGTCGAAGAAGGCGCCGCGATTGCCAAGGAATTGTATGTGAGCATCCTCGTCGATCGAGATAGCGGGTGGCCCGTCTTTATCGCGAGTACAGAAGGCGGGATGGAGATCGAAGTAGTCGCCGCCCAGACGCCGGAGAAGATCATCCGGGAAGCGATTGACCCGGCCGTTGGGTTCCAGGCATACAACGGCCGAAACATCGCCTTCGCGCTCGGGCTTCCTGGCATGGAAGTGGCTGTCGTGACCCCCTTCATCCAGATGCTGGGGAACCTCTATCGCCTGTTTATGGACAAGAATGCGGCAATGGTCGAGATCAATCCGCTGGTCATCACCAGCGACAAGAAACTTATCGCATTGGACGGCAAGGTCTCGTTCGACGATAACGCGCTGTTCAGGCATGCCGATGTGCAGCAGATGCGTGACCTCCATGAAGAAGACCCGCTCGAGATCGAAGCGGGAGAAAATAATCTGAACTACATTAAGCTCGACGGGAACATTGGCTGCATGGTGAATGGCGCGGGCCTTGCTATGGCGACGATGGACGTCATCAAGCTGGCGGGGAGCGAGCCGGCGAATTTTCTGGATGTCGGCGGCGGCGCCACCAAGGAGACTGTGGCTGCGGGATTTCGGATCCTCCTCAAGGACCCGAACGTCAAGGGCATCTTCATCAACATCTTCGGTGGGATTGTCCGTTGCGAACGGATTGCCCAAGGCGTCATCGATGCGGCCAAAGAAGTGAAGATCAATGTGTCGTTGGTCGTCAGACTGCAGGGAACGAATGCAGACGAAGGCCGCAAGTTGTTGGCCGAGTCCGGCCTTAAGCTTGAGGTGGCCAACGATCTGTGGGAAGCGGCGCAAAAGATTGTGAAGTTAACCGGAAAGGCGGCGTAGTCCTTATGCGGGTGACCATTCTATTACTCGCCTTGTTGCTGGTCAGTTCTCCCGGATGCGTGATGGTTCGAGATGGGAACGTAAAGCTGCCTGCCCAATGGCCGCCGCACTCGAGCCAGCAAGAGAAGAAAACTATCGCGCTTCACGTGACTGAGGTGGGGCGTCAAGGGGGCTCCAGTCAGGGAACAAGCCCGGATGCTTCCGAAGATTTTCTCGCGCAAGCCGTCAAAGCCTACACTGAATCAGGGCTCTTCTCTTCCGTCGTCACCACGAGTGAGCCGACAGATCTCCGTGCGGATATTACGATCATCGTGAAGGGGGGCGATGGCCTGTCATGGTCTGGGGCCATTTCTGCCCTTACGCTTACCATGATTCCCGGCGTCGTGTCGCAAGATTTGATCGCGAATACGAGTTACAAAGATCGTCAACAGAAAGTCATTGGCATCATTGAAAAGAACGAGGGGCTCGGATTCTGGATTCAGTTCTTCCTCCTCTTTGCCATGCCGTTTGTGGATGGCCCCAATACGATCATGAACGAAACGCAATACGACATGCATCGAGTGACCATTGAGGAGGCGTACAGCAAGGGCTTTTTTAGAAACATGAGTCGGTAAAGGTATTACGCTATGTCAATTCTGGTAAACAAGCATACGCGGGTGGTGGTGCAGGGGATCACGGGCAAGGAAGGTTCGTTCCATGCGACGCAGTGCAAGGCCTACGGGACGCAGGTTGTCGCGGGCGTAACGCCTGGCAAGGCGGGGCAAGAGGTCGAGGGCATTCCGGTTTTCAATACGGTGCGCGATGCCGTGAAGAAGGCCCAGTGCGACACCTCGCTGATCTTTGTGCCTCCGCCATTTTGCGCCGATGCAATTTTGGAAGCCGCCGATGCAGGCGTGAAGCTGATCATCTGCATTACCGAAGGCATCCCGGTCAATGACATGGTCAAGGTCAAGCGCGCGCTCTATGGCCGCGATGTTCGCATGGTCGGACCCAACTGCCCCGGCGTCATCACGGTTGATGAAGCGAAGATCGGCATTATGCCTGGCTTCATTCATAAGAAGGGTGTTGTGGGCGTCGTGTCACGCAGCGGGACCCTCACATACGAAGCAGTACATCAGCTCTCGACGCTTGGGCTAGGTGAAACGACGTGCGTCGGCATCGGTGGCGATCCGGTCAATGGCACAGGCTTCGTCGATGTGCTGGCGTTGTTTGAGAAAGATCCTGAGACTCAGGCGATCGTGATGATTGGCGAGATCGGTGGCGATGCGGAAGAGAAAGCCGCTGAGTTCATCAAGAAGTACGTGAAGAAACCGGTCGTCAGCTTCATTGCCGGAATCACGGCCCCGCCAGGACGGCGCATGGGCCATGCCGGTGCCATTATTTCCGGTGGCAAGGGTACGGCAACTGAGAAGATGAAGAGCTTGGAGGCAGCGGGTGTCCGTGTGGTGAAGAACCCGGCTGAGATCGGCAATGCGGTCAAGGTTGCGCTCGGGCGGTAGATAAGAACCTCCGTCCGAAGAAAAGAGCATATGCCATACGCTATTAGCTTCGCTCTCCCGTGAGCCACGTAATATCCCTTCTCCTACCATGTTATTCATGTTAGGCTGATCCCATGCGGGTATTTCTGATCCATGTTCGCGACCCCCAGTTCTACGCCCTTCCGGCTAAAACACGCGCAAAAAACGGCCGTATCCGGGTGATGGGCTTCCCGCCCATCGGCATCATGTCCCTCTCGTCGGTGCTCAAACAGGCCGGCCACGAGTGTGTGATGTTCGATCAGGCGAACCCCGACACGCCGAACGAGGTGATCCTCGAGGAAATCAACCGGCAACAGCCGGCCCTGGTCGGTCTCAGTTTTCTCAGTACTACGAGCTATCCCTACGCGAAGATCTTGGCTCGTCAGATTCGCGCCGCCAACTCGAAGGTCAAACTGGCTTTCGGAGGCGTCTTTGCAAGTTTGAACGCTGCATTGGTCAAGCTGCAGTGTCCTGAAGTGGATTTCGTCTGCAAGGGAGACGGCGAACAGTTGCTCCTCGACCTGCTCGAACGGTTCGACGATCCGTCCGGTGTGGCCGGGCTGACCTGGGCCAAGGACGGCCATGTCGTCCAGAACTCCGGCCGGCCGATGGAGCGCCATCTCGATCAGTGGCCTTTCCCAGATCGCGAAGGCCTTCCGCTCGACTTTATAGAGTCGATGCCGCTCGACGTACCCGCAGTGCTCTCGATGGAGCGGTTCACGACGATGCAAACCTCTCGAGGCTGCCCCTGGCCCTGCGTGTTTTGCGACATTCCGATCTTCAACGAAGGCAAGTGGCGCGCGCGGAGTGCTCAACATGTGGTGAGCGAACTCAAGTATCTCGAAGAATGCGGCTACGGGTCCGTCTATTTTGTCGACGACCATTTTCTGCTGCAACCCAAGCGAATCGAGGCGATTTGCCAAGGCGTCATGGACGCAAAGCTCACGATCCAATGGGGTATCGAAGGGCGTGTGGACTCGGTTGCCCAGCACCTGTTTCCTGCCATGGCCAAGGCCCATTGCCGGACGGTCATGTTTGGGATTGAAAGCGGGAGTCAGAAGATTCTCGATCGTCTCAAGAAAGAACAGACGTTGGAGGAAGTGGCCACCGCAGTCAAGAACGCCAAGGCGGCCGGCATCGAGATCGTGCATGGTTTCTTTACCGTGGGCAATCCCGATGAAACGGTCGAAGATATGAACGCCACGTTCGACCTGGCCTCCAAGCTGCCGCTCGACACCTTTGGCTTCAATCGACTCTGTGTGTATCGGGGAACCCCGCTCTGGCAAGAATATGTGAAGCGCGGGTTGGTCAGTGAAACCACCGATTGGTACAAGTATTTCAAATGTTCTGAGATCGATCCGACCTGCTTGCCCGGTGAAGTGATCAATGAGGTCCGCCGCCAAGGGCTTAAGCGACTGTTCATCTATAAGCTCCTACACTATCCTATCCAGACCTTCCGGTTGCTGCGGCGGTTTCTTCGCTTCATGCCGGCGCGGGACGTGGCCTATCTCATCATCAAGCCGTTCCTGGGCCAGAAGAAAGGCTCCACGAAGGCAGAGGTGCTTTCGCGGGCGGTCGAACATGGCGAGATGAAAGATGCTGCGGCACAGTTGACGCAGATAACGGATGAGATGCTCCACGACGTGATGGAAGCGTCGCGGCTGGAACGGTTACACATTCAACAGGAAGCAGAAGGTTCGCGCGAACTGCCGATGGTCCCAGCCGCTAGCACCAGAGACCTCGGCGCGTGAAGCGCGAGGCGTGCGAGAAAAGCGCAACGTGGATAGATTGGATTTCCGCCCCATCTCGCCCGTCCCGCTCGACTATCCTGCGAGGCGGTTCTCCTGTTAGACCTCAATCCCCCAGATTTGTTTCGCTGCCAATCCAATCGCATAGCTCACGCTCACCACTACGGTGATAATCGCGAGATTCAGCAGGATACGGCGTTTCACGTCCATGCCGGATAGAAACGACAAGACCGTCGAAACCAGAATCACCATGAGCCCGGCGGTCAAGACCGAGAACAGCGCATCTTTTGCGCCGACTAAGACCGGCAGCACCGGTACCAATGCGCCGATAATGTAGGCGGTCCCCACCACGAGGGCCGACCCCAGGGCGATTCCTCCATCGGACTCATCTCGGATTCCTCGCCTAAGAACACTTTCTTGGCCAGTTCCGTCGTCTTCACTTCTTTCTCGCTGTTCAGGGCCAAGAACGAACCGGCGGCCATCGACAGGGCACCAGCCACGGCTGTGGTCGATGCGGCAATCAAGACCGTCATAGCGCTGCCGAAGGCGCCGAAGAATCCGCTCACCGCATCGAGTATTTCTACCAAACCGTTGTTGAGTCCCAGGAAAATGTTCCGGATTCTTTCCGGGTTGATCTTCCGCTTGGTCAGTTCCGTGACGAGCACATCCTCGTGCTTGAACTCGTCCATCAAGATACCGCGTAACGCTTCGCCGAGTGGCTTGCCTTGATACTCGCGCCACAGCGCCAGATACTTGCGCACGCCATGGACCTCGATGGCTCCGAGCACCAAATGGACGGCGGTCGAGCCGAAGATCCGGCAGACCAGCATCATGAAGGAGAGTTTGATCCGCCGGCCGAGGTTCAACTCGTTGAGCTTGAGATTGAAGAACTTCTGCCAGAAGGCCAGGTGTGAGGTTTCCACCCTGATCAGTTCATCGAGGGTGTGGTGCACATCCGGCTGCGTCACACCACGGAGCGCCTTGTAGAGCGATAGATCGAACAGCTCCTCGACCACGAGCTGTTGTGCAAGCTTCGGGTCATGGGATGTGGAGGTTGAAGCCATGTTGCGGCTGGGAAAGCAGCACACACTACCACTTCGGTCCTGAGCGGGCCGAGGGAACAAGGACCGCTCAGGCATCTCCGGTCAGCCGATCAGGAAGTAGGCGCCAAAGCCGATGGCCGCAAGCAGGGCCACGCTCAGCATCGCCTTCTCATGCCCGCACATCCCCGCCTGTGCCTTGCAGACCGCCAGGGAGCACATGACCGACATCGTTGCCTCCTTTGGTGCAGATTGTGATTAACCTAGCAGGATGCTGAAAATGACTCCCTTCTCACCCGCCCACCCTGCGCGCCGAGACGCGCTTTTCCTCGAGCGTCGTTCTCAGTCGCCCGTCTCCCTGCAACGTACCCCCCCGGTGATTGAGCTGTCTTGGCAGCTCGGGGTGGGCGGGTGGAAAAGGAGTACGCTTCAGTCGCCGAGCTCCCTGCGGCCTAGCTGGGATGCCATTTTGAGCATCCTGCGGGATCATATAGGCAAAACGATACGCTGCTGAGAATGCGTAGTCAACGTCGATCCGGTGGACCCTCTACCGTTCACATGCCTACGCAGAAAGCCACATGCTGCCTGCCCAGCCAATAGTTCAGTAGCCGCCTATGAAGCGAGTCGGTTAGAAGGGCCTACTGAACGATCGTCTGCTTCGTTTCATCGAGATGTTTCTGGAGATATGCCATGAAGGGTGTGCCGCCCGTTCCCACAGCAGTGGGGTTGCTCGCGTGGGCCTGATGCTGGCGGTGAATGTAGCTGTCGGCGTAGCCAATGTGGATCTCGCGAAATTGAGCGAGGAGATCGACGCAGGCGCAGTAGGCAGTCCAGAGATCTGGGATGCGGAGTTTCCGATCGCGAACATAGCCGGAGAGCAACGGACGTCCAAGATCGTCGGTGGCATTCTCCAACGCTTGCAGAAATGCACGGTGGCGCGGAGGCATGTAATCACGCATCTCTTGTAAATACACGGTCAAGGGATCAGGGGCATGGGCGATGCCGAGTCCGGCGTCGAGACAGGGGACAATAGAGCTTTGCGCGCCGGTCTCGCCTCGAAACTGCTGCGGCTGGCCGGCATAGGACTCGACGCCCTCGTAGGCGAGTCCGTTCGGTAAGGTAGGGCTGTTCTTCCAGCCATGGATGTAGGGCCGCACGCGATTGTAGTACACATAGGGATCGCAGCGCTCTTTCATCCTGAGCAACGTGTCGCGCATCGCCGCTTGGGCCAACGCCAAGGATTTGAGCCCAAGCAAGACCTCGTCCTCCTTGTTCTCGGCCGCACCTCTCATCGCGCGCAGGAGTCCAGCCAGCCCTGGTCCCGCTTCCCGCTCGATCTGGATGTGGACCACGACAAACCACTCTTCATCCGAACCGCCGAGAAAATTTTGGAGCAGCACCATGTTGTCGAGCTGAATCGGCTTAGTCTGGTCGAGTCTCCGCCAGTTGTCGAGCGCATAGGACGCGTAGGAGAGAACTGGATGTCGTCCAAGCCGCTGGGCCACCTCGTGCCAGGGCTGTGCAAGTTGCGGTGGCAATGTCTCAACCGGTTGGTCCGGCACTTCCCACACATAGGCATGCCCGGCGAACGAAAGGATCCGCATCGCGGCCCGATAGTCTTCTGTGCGCCATGTTGGGGGGATGGAAGGAAGCAGTTGGCGTTGCTCGTCGATGAACCGCCGGACCGTCCGAGCGCTCAGCAATTTCGGCAACTCGCGTCCAAGATCGTTGAGGGTGGGGGAGTCGGGCAGATAGCCAAGGGGGTTTTGTGGGAGAAAGCCCTGTTCAGGCGAGATCTCGTAATCGGAGAGGTCGAGAGGAGCGAAGTTCGTTGATCTCATAGGAGGCTCCGGTACTGAACACCTCAGCGCCCGGCTTCACTCTACCACACCTCCGTGAGATCTCAGTCGAGAGACGACTTCCCGCTAGTGGTGGAGCAGGCCCGTCTCTATCGGACCTTCCGGCGCGACCATCACGGGCTCGGCCGGGCGGCCGCCTTCGGAAATTCCCCCGCAGACTCGATCAGTTTCCGTTTTCCTCCCTGGCCGCGTCTCCGGTGACCTCCGTTTCTGCAGCCCTCCTGAGATATCAGGAAATTCAGAATGTCCACGTTTTCTTATCCCGAGAGTGGGGGAAGGGGCAGAGGGCGTATGGCAAATAGCATATTGTGCGGTCTATGGTGAGGAACGGAATGGGGAGTGGGAATCGTCTGTCGTCATCGACGGGCCTACTTTAGAAAAGACTCCCGACCCCTTATCCTTCCCCGCCATGGACTATACCTCCTTAGATTTGCAACTCGGGGATAGCGGTAACAAACAGATCAAAAAGATATCCATCTCCCACAGGACGCTCCTCGCATTTTGAGACAAACTCGACAGGGATCTCGAACAGGGATGACGCCCCTTTCTTTGGGTGAGGGGACGTGAGGATATGAAAGTTTTTTTGACGAGTCAGATATTGTTCTATCTCCTCGTCAGCGGCATACCCAACATAGAAAATAATCCCATCATGCTTCTGAATCTCTAACGAGAATGTGTTGCCACGCGTTGTGCGTAACGCAACGACGCGGCACATTGAGAAGCCGTATATTCCATCCGGCAATTCTTCTATTTTCGTTCCCTCTTCCCGTTCAGTCAGCGGTCTTAGTTGATGCTTGTGTCGTAGCCTCAGTACCTCTTCGGGGACTGCGTTCCCCTCCGGGATCTTTCCGACATCGCGGTGCGTGTTGTTTGCTTGATGGTGCCTACTCCACATGTCGGCGAAATTAATTGAAAAGTTCAATCCGACGAGGTAAACCAATACCACCAACCCAAGCGGCACAGCGATCAGATACAGAGCCCACCGTTTCATGACTGGCAGGATACGCCCAAGGCCTCCCAGAAGTAAAAGTAGCCTGCACGTTAGGTGTACCGCATTATTCATGAACACTTCTGCTGCAATCGCCGATTCCTGACTCAAGCGAGACGGGCGAGACAGGCGGGAAAAGCGCGACTGCAGGGACAGGGCTCACACGTCACGCGAGTCTCGCTCCTCGCGCTTGTCGCGCGCTACTCCGGGACGAACCGTCATGAATAATGCGGGCTAGACCGTCACCACTACCGGCTTATTCGGCCCAGTGTGATCGACTTGACCAGTCGAGGTGGAGCAAAGGTGTCAGACACCATCTCCTTGAGCGAGGAAAATACGGAAGTACACAAGTGGGCTGCAAGAGCTGGGGGTTGAAGATTGCGAGCCGTGACATCTCTGAGCTAATCAAAAATCTGGAGCCGCTCGTCCCGCCCGATTCCTCACCGTAGCGCCATACGGCTTTTCTTCATTTCTGAGCCTGGCCGAGCCTCGGCGGGGTCCACGCGCCTCCGGTGACCTCCGCTCTCGCCAGCCCCACCACCTGCGAGATCAGGAAATCAAGAATGTCCACGGTTCTTGTTCCTGAGGGGATCGCTTGGCCAAGACACAAAGTTGCCGCGGGAGTGACACTAGGCGGGAGTAATAGATAAGTATATGACTGTGGGGTAAACTTGCCTGCAATGGATTGCTGAGACGGTCTTGCGATGTTGCAGGGCCGTCTCAGTAGACGTATCACTTAGAGCGAATGTCTTCTCGCTCGCAAGAGACTTATGGCCGCGTCTTCGTCTACATCGACTCCAAAGACTGTCTTCATCATCGGCGCAGGTGCAAGCAAGGAAGCAGGCCTGCCCATCGGCTCAGAATTAACAAAGTCGATAGCTAGGGCACTAGACATTCGGTACGATAGACGCACTGGAAATACTAGCGGCGACCATATCATTTATGGAGCGTTTGGCCGGATAGCTGCCCAAGATCCGACACATATCGACTTAGTGCCTTCCTTACAACACGCGGCTTGGCGGATACGTGACGCAATGCCACAGGCCATCTCCATCGACAACTTCATCGATACACATAGCGAAGACAAACAGATTGAGTTATGCGGGAAGCTGGCAATCGTTCGTATGATCCTAGAGGCAGAGTCCAATAGCGCTCTGACTGTCGATCATTTACGGGGCAATAGGCCGATGAACTTTGAGGAGCTTGAAAGTACCTGGTTCAATGGTTTCTTTCGGCGGCTTACCGAGAACTGAAAGCCCTCAGATATTACAAAACGTCTAAATTCGGTTGTTCTCGTCATCTTCAACTATGACCGCTGTATAGAGCATTAGCTATATCACGCACTCCAGAACTACTACTTCAAGAGTGACTCGGACGCTGCCTCGCTACTTCAGAGTCTTGAGATCTATCATCCCTACGGCACTGTTGGCTCACTTCCTTGGCTTAAGCAGAACGACGCCATTGAATATGGCGCTACCCCAAATTCGGAACAACTCCTAAGGCTAACCAGTCGAACTAAGACCTTTACGGAAGGCACAGATGAATCGTTGAGTAACGTGACCGCCATCCGCTCGCACATGAAAACGTCTCTCAGACTTGTCTTTCTTGGCTTCGCATTTCACCCCTTGAATTTAGATCTCTTGCGACCCAGAGGTGCAGAGCCCATGAGTCCCCCTACGGGACGATGTGTCTTTGCAACGGCGCATGGCATCTCGGATAATGATACCAAGGCTATCTCTGATGAGTTGGCAACCAGGAGCGTGCTCTCTGCGAGGGATATTAAGATCCGCAATGACCTTACGTGTAGTCAGCTATTTCAAGAGTATTCGCGTAGCATGTCTTTCACTTGAGAGACCTCGAAATCTGCATGCATATTTTCCAGGGGCAGAAGAAACTGAGTGCCTGACACTCTTTTCTTTCCTCGCTTGAATAGGGGGGGCTCCAAGAAAACAGAAAGGCCGCCTTGTAGGCGGCCTTTCTTCTTCACTAGATTTTAGCCTAGCAGGAGTGGGTGCAGGTGCTCCCTACTGTGCGCATCGACCGAGCACATTCTGATCGTGCGCGGTTTGCGAGCAAGGGAAGCATCTTCCCCGCTCCATCCTCCTAAGTTGAAAAGGCGCCCGGCACTCTTCCCTTGAGCGCAAACAAAAAGGCCACCGTTTCCGGTGGCCTTTTCATTACTCCCCCCTCCATTGCTGGCAGGAGTGGTGCGGGGTGGTCCACTTGCGCGCATCGGACGAGCACAGTTTTATCGTGCGCGTTCTGCGAGCACAGGGACCACCCCGCGCTGCTCCGTTCCTTACGTGCCCATTTCCCACGACGCCAGATATTTTACTTGTTCCTTCGTCAGCGTATCAATCTTCATCCCCATGCCGGCGAGCTTGAGGCGGGCGATTTCTTTGTCGATCACCGGCGGGACCGGATAGACCTTCTTCTCCAGCTTTTTGTAATTCTTCACCAAGTACTCCGCACCAAGCGCCTGGTTGGCGAAGCTCATGTCCATGACGCTTGAAGGATGGCCTTCGGCCGTCGCCAGGTTTACGAGTCGTCCTTCGCCGAGCAGGCTGACCCGATGGCCGGTCTTCAGTGTGAATTGTTCGACGCCCGGTCTGATGAGGCGCTTTCTCCGGCTCAGTTTCTCCAAGGCGGGAATATCCAGCTCGACGTTGAAGTGGCCTGAGTTGCAGACGATGGCCCCTTCCTTCATCGAGGCGAAGTGCTCACTGCGGATGACTTTGAGGTTGCCGGTGACTGTGACGAAGAAATCTCCCACCAGCGCGGCCTGGTCCATCGGCATGACGCGGAACCCATCCATGACCGCTTCAATCGCCTTGACCGGATCGATCTCGGTGACGACGACGTCGGCGCCCATGCCCTTGGCGCGCATGGCAATCCCGCGCCCGCACCAGCCATAGCCGGCGACCACGAAGGTAGTGCCGCAGATCAATCGGTTCGTCGCGCGGATGATGCCGTCGATCGTGCTCTGGCCGGTCCCGTAGCGGTTGTCGAACAGGTGCTTGGTGTCGGCGTCGTTGACGGAGATCACCGGGAACTTCAGCACTTTCTTTTCGGCCATGCTGCGGAGTCGGATGACGCCGGTGGTGGTTTCTTCCGTGCCGCCGATGACGTGTTTGAACAAGTCTTTGCGCTTGGAATGGATCAGCGAGACGACATCGGCCCCGTCGTCCATCGTGATTTGCGGCTTGTGGGCGATCGCCGATTGGATGTGCTTATAGTAGGTCTTGCTGTCTTCGCCTTTGATCGCGAAGGTCGGAATGCCGTCATGTTTGACGAGCGCCGCCGCGACCTCATCCTGCGTGCTCAGCGGATTGGAGGCGCAGAGACGGACATCGGCTCCGCCGGCTTGGAGTGTTTTCATCAGATTGGCGGTTTCGGTCGTCACGTGGAGGCAGGCCGTGACGCGGAGCCCTGCGAATGGCTTCTCTCGCTGAAACCGTTTCTTGATGAGGCGCAACACCGGCATGGTGGCTTCGGCCCATTCGATCTTGAGTTTGCCCTGGTCTGCTAACTTGATATCCTTCACATCGTATTCCACAGAAACCTCCAGTACAGTGATGAGTGACGGGTGATGCGTGATCAGTAAAACGGGGGCGGATTTTTCAATCCGTCCCCCTTTGTAATCGATCCGGTCTAAACTACAGCCCTGCGTCTCTGCGCAAGATTTTGGCCTTGTCGGTCTTTTCCCAGGTGAACTCCGGCTCATTCCGACCGAAGTGCCCGTACGATGCGGTCTTTCTGAAGATCGGTCGGCGGAGCTTGAGATAGTCGATGATGCCCCGCGGCGTCAAGGGGAAGTGTTTCCGCACGAGCTTATCCAGATTCTCGACCGCGACCTTTTCCGTGTCCTTCGTGTCGACCAGCACCGAGACGGGATCAGCCACGCCTATCGCATAGGCGAGCTGCACTTCACACTTTTGGGCCAACCCGGCGGCGACGATATTCTTTGCGATGTAGCGGGCCATGTACGACGCCGACCGGTCCACTTTCGTGGGATCCTTGCCGGAGAAGCAGCCGCCTCCATGGCTGCCGTGACCGCCATAGGTGTCGACGATGATCTTGCGGCCCGTCAGTCCGGTATCGCCCATCGGGCCGCCGACCACGAAGCGACCGGTGGGATTGATGTGGTGTTTCACGCTTGTCGGATCGTAGAGCCCTTTCGGCATCATGGGCCTGATGACTTTCTCCATAATGTCACGCTCGATCTGCTTGTTCGTCACGTCGGGGCTGTGTTGCGTCGACACGACGATGGTGTCGATCCGCACCGGTTTTCCGTTCCGGTATTCCACAGTCACTTGGGATTTTCCATCGGGACGGACCCAGGGCAGGATGTTCTTTTTCCGGACTTCTGCCAGCCGCTTGGTGAGCCGGTGTGCGAGGACGATCGGCATCGGCATGAGTTCAGTCGTCTCATTGGTGGCATAGCCGAACATCAGTCCCTGGTCGCCGGCACCGCCGGAATCCACGCCCATGGAAATATCGCCCGACTGCTGGTGAATGGCGGTGAGGACGGAACAGGTGTGGTAGTCGAATCCCCAGGAGGCGTCGCAGTAGCCGACATCCTTAATGACGTCGCGAATGATATCCGGAATCTCGACGTAGGCCTTGGTAGAGATTTCACCGGCCACGAAGGCAATTCCGGTAGTCAGAATCGTCTCGCAGGCCACCCGGGAAAACTTGTCTTGGGCAATGAGCGCGTCGAGGATTCCGTCGGAGATCTGATCGGCGATCTTGTCCGGATGTCCTTCAGTCACGGACTCTGATGTGAACAGGTAGTTATGTCGCATTAGCCCCTCTGGGTTTGGGTGTGATCGGTAATCGGTCAAATGGCTGAATCCGCGCAATAGTATCTGAATGAGTCTTATTTTGTCCATTCCTCAGAAGGCAGGGGTCGACCGGGATGCTGACGCCCCGGTTGCTTGACAGCCGTTTCGGGCCACTTGTAAAATATTGAATTATTTTGGACTTACGCAGGCTTTCCCACTCCCCATGGGACGGACTAGCCGCGTTGTTCATGACGGTTCGTCGCGAAATCGCTGACCCGCGTCGCGAGCCCGCTGGCCGTAGGCCCGTCGTAGCAGTGGATCGGCGATTGCAGCAGAAGCGTTCATGTATAATGTGGGCTAGAGCTTTCCCCTTACACGGGTCCCTCACGCCAACGTTCTCGGTTCGAAGGTCCGAGGGGCGATCTTTGTGATGTGAAGAGGGATAGATGTCGGCATGAACGGAAACCAAGATACGATCCCCAGCAAAGATGTCCCAGGGCCGTCCAGCCCGGGCTTAGGCTGGGACGAATTCTCGCGCGAGTTGGTTGAGTTTTTTGCCTCGATCAAGCCGGCGATGTTCTTCTTCAAACGCATGGGCGTGCCAGAAACGTTCATCACCGATCAGCAGGGCGTCATCCGTGAGACGGTCATCGGGCCGCGTGACTGGACGAGACTCGATAGCCTGCAAGTCCTGACCAAGTTGCTCAACGTCACGCCCAAGGCGGTGGACGCTCAGCAATCGGATCGCGGAGCGAGGCAGCGATGATGAGGTTCGCAATTGCTGGAACGGTTGTCTTCCTGATGGTCGCGATGGTTGGAATAGGCGGTGCGGCGGCGCCGGATATCCTGCCGGTCGCTGAGCGCAACGTCGTCAAGCTGGGTGAGCCGGCGCCGGACTTCCAGCTCCGAGATTTGAATGGCCGTCTCGTGACGCTTTCGGACTTGCGTGGCAAAGTCGTGCTGCTGAATTTTTGGGCGACCTGGTGCGGCCCCTGCCGGGTAGAGATGCCGGCGATGGAGCAGCTCTATCGGACATTTTCGCGGAAGGATTTTGAGATTCTTGCAGTGTCCACCGACGCGCAAGGCGTGGCGATCACTAGGCCGTTTCAGCAAGAGAACCACTTGACGTTTCCCATCCTCCACGATGCCGACTATCGCGTGGGATTGACCTATGGCGCACGGAGCCTCCCGATGACTTTCATGGTCGATCGACAAGGGGTTGTCCGCCACCAGATCTTTGGCGCGCGTGACTGGGGAGCTTCCGAAGCGCAGCAGCTAGTGCAGATGTTGATGAAATCCTAGCTCGCCCGGATCATTCATGAATAACCCCGGTTAGCCATGTCGCAATCGATCACGAATATCTCTCTCGTGGCGGCCTTTTCGGCTGGGTTGCTGTCGTTCGTCTCGCCCTGCGTGCTCCCGCTGGTTCCCTCCTACATTTCGTACATCACCGGGCTGTCCATCGAACAACTCACCGACTCGACGGTGCGGTCGAAGTTCAAAAAAACTATTGTCCTCAACGCCCTGTTGTTTATCGGTGGATTTTCAGCAGTATTTATATCCTTCGGCGCGTCGGCCAGCTTCATCGGACAGGCCTTGATTACCTATCAAGATCTCATTCGACGGATCGGCGGGATCCTGATCGTCATCTTCGGACTCTATTTATTGGGAATCTTGAACATCAATTTTCTGAAAATGGAGCATCGCTTCCAATTCAGAAATCGGCCGGTCGGGTATGTAGGATCGTTCTTGATCGGCGTGGCGTTTGCCGCCGGGTGGACCCCTTGCGTCGGGCCGGTGCTCGGGACCATTTTGTTGTATGCCAGCACCACCGACTCGTTGCTGAACGGGGTACTATTGCTGACGAGCTATTCGTTGGGATTGGGGTTGCCGTTGTTTCTCACGGCTCTGGGCGTGGATCGGTTCCTCGCCTACTTTAAGCAGGCACGCATGTATTTGTGGGGCGTCTCCACTGTGAGCGGGGTGTTGCTGATCGTCGTGGGCGTCATGATTTACGCCAATACCCTCACGATGATCACCGGTTTCTTGGAGCGGTATGGGATTGGCTGGTACCTCGGGCAGTGACGCAGGGCGGTACTGCCCAAGTTCTGAGTTCTGAGTTTTGAATTTGCTCAGTATTTGCAAATCCTTTTCAATCGGCATCAGTAACTCAGAACTCATAACTCAGAACTCTAAACTATTTTTGAATGGACCTGCATTGACAATGGTGGAGCACGGACAGCAATCTTCGGACCAAGAACATACTCTGAACCTCGCGTTGCTCGGCTACGGGAAAATGGGCAGGACGATTGCCCAAATCGCCCCGCAGCGCGGCTTCCAGGTGCGCTTGGTGATGGATATTGACGCCAACCCGCATGCCCAGGGCATCACGCGCGAGAAGTTCGAGGGCATGGATGTTTGTCTGGACTTTACCACTCCGGACGCTGTGGTGGAAAATGCGCGTCGAGTGGCCGAGGCGGGTTGCAATCTTGTGATTGGCACCACCGGTCNNCCTGGTGCATGCGGCGAATTTTTCCATTGGCGTAAATCTTTTTTACCGCGCCGCCCAGGCTGCGGCGGAAATTTTCGCCGGGTTCCCCATGTACGAGCCTTACATCACCGAGGCCCACCATCACACGAAAAAAGACGCACCCTCAGGCACGGCAAAAGAGCTGAAGCGCAAGATGGAGCCGCTCCTCAAGGGGCGCGAGATTCCTGTAGCCAGCATTCGCGCCGGATATATTCCCGGCACCCATGAACTGGGATTTGATTCGGAAGCCGANNGTCATCCTGCGTCACACCGCGCGCGGCCGCCAGGGATTTGCCGAAGGCGCGCTGCTTGCCGCGCGTTGGGTGGTGGGAAAGAAAGGGTTGTTCTCCTTCTCCGAGGTTTTAGATGATGAACGGCTAAGCATGAAGGTTAAAAAATAAAGGAAAAAGCCGGAAAGATGAAACCGGAGTGGTGAGTAGAAATTAAAAGACGCGGCGCGAGTGTTTCCTTCATACTTCAACCTTCATAATTCATACTTTACCCTTTACCTTTTAACCCTTATGCTTAGCCCTTGTTGGAGGTCGTATGGCACTCGATATTCGCGGCTGTGGCACGGCTCTTGTAACACCCTTTGCCAAAGACGGATCGCTGGATGTGGAAGCGCTTCGCCGCCTTGTGCAATTCCAGCTTAAAGAGGGAATTGATTTCCTTGTCCCCTGCGGCACCACAGGCGAAACGCCCACGCTCGAACACGAAGAATATATCGGCGTCATTCGAGTGGTGACGGAAGAAGTGGCGGGCAAAATCCCCGTAATCCCCGGCGTGGGCGGAAACAGCACCAAAAAAGTTATTGCGCTCGCGCAGGAAGTCGCGTCGCTCGGTGTTCAGGGCATTTTATCCGTCGCGCCTTATTACAACAAGCCCACGCAGGAAGGTCTTTACCAACATTTTAAAGCCATCGCTGAATCAACCGAGCTTCCGGTTATTTTGTACAACGTTCCCAGCCGCACGTCCTCAAACATCGAGCCGGCTACGGTGGCGCGACTATCGAAAATAAGTAATATCATTGGAATTAAGGAAGCCTGTGGGAGCATTACCCAGCAGATGGAGCTTTTGAATCTCATCGAGCCCGGCTTTCATGTTCTTTCGGGCGACGACGCGTTTACGCTTCCGCTGATGGCGCTTGGTGGGGTGGGCGTGATTTCTGTGATTGCGAATGAGGTTCCGCGCGCCATGACCAACCTCTCGCATTTGCTCCTGGAAGGAAAATACGAAGAGGCGCGCAAGCTGCATTTCCAGCTCCTTCCGCTGATCCATGTAAATTTTATCGAAACCAATCCCATCCCTGTGAAAGCGGCGCTCGCCATGATGGGTATGATTGAAGAGGTTTACCGCTTGCCCATGGTGCCGATGAATTCCGAAAACCGGGCCAAACTGGAGAAGGTGCTGGCCGCGCAGGGATTGCTCCAACCGCAGAAGGTGTAAATTGATGCCACTGCCATAAACGACAAGAACCCGGGCGCCCCTCGCCACCTCGTAGCGTAAAAAACCGCACCTATACTTCTACTTCGCCGTGGGCAGGATCCTGGTTTGCGCATGGCAGCCCAGGCAAAAACCTCCTTCGGATTCCGGTAAATACCTGATTTTATTTCTTGGTGCAAGTCGCTACGTTAAGCGGCAGAGCATNNGCATAGGAGAGAGGGGCGGCAACAGGTTTTTACCGTTTCCCTGTTTCGGGTTCGACCAAAGTAGAACGGTGACAGGTCGCGCCACGCCGCTCCCTCCGCATGAATCTGTGCCGGAAATAACTTGCCCGGTGTGCAATTTTGACCGGACAGAGCAGGCCGGATTCTGTAATGCTCCACGTCAGCGGGGCCGTGGGTACTTCGGCTCCGAAACTGGTCATCGCAAGGCGGAGACATCGCTCAGAAGCATGCGCGACCAGTTTCGTAGAGCTCGAACCGGCCCCGCGTCGTCTCAGAGGATTGTTCATGAGGGCGCTTGCTCTGGCACGACGGATTATGGAATTTGACAAGCAAGCGTTCGCGCTGGTGACGGCAAAAAAGGAGGACGGAACGATGAGCTCCACGACAACTTTGCCCGACTTGATGCAAAGACTCAAGAATCGCCATGAAGTAGCGGAAGGGACGATGGCGTTTCATTTTGAAAAACCGCCCGGATGGACGTTTAAGCCGGGCCAGTTCATGGACGTCACACTGATCAATCCAACTGAGACCGACGCGGAGGGCAACTCGCGATCTTTTTCGATCGCTTCCGCCCCCTATGAAAACTCTCTGATGATCACCACTCGAATGCGCGATACCGCCTTCAAGCGAGTATTGAAAATGATGCCACTTGAATCTACGGTTAAGATCGAAGGTCCATCAGGCGACTTGACTCTCCATGACGACGCGAGCCGGCCGGCTGTGCTTCTGGCCGGCGGCATCGGCATTACTCCATTCCGCAGCATTGTTCTGCAAGCGGCGAAAGATAAATTAACCCACCGCATTTATCTTTTTTACTCCAATCGGCGCCCGGAGGACGCGCCTTTCCTGAAGGAACTCGAATCCCTGGAGTACGAAAATCCGAAATTTGAATTAATCGCAACGATGACCGAGATGGCGAAATCGCAGCGTCCCTGGAGTGGTGAAACTGAAATGATAAGTCAGGAAATGCTGGCCAAGTATCTTAAGGGCGTGGAGGCCGCCATTTATTATATTGCCGGGCCGCCTGAGATGGTGAAGGGGCTCAAAGCCACATTGACACACAGCGGAATAAATGAAAGTGACATTCGCGCGGAAGAGTTTGATGGTTATTGATTTACCCATCGCGCGAAACAGTGAGGCGCCATGCGTGAAGCCAATTTGATCGGGGTCAGGATGTCAGGAACATTCCCACCGCCGCCGCCATCATCACCACAAAAGTAAGCCAGCCAAGTCCACGGAGCAGGGGCGGATTGGTTCGTTTTCCCATTACTTTGGAATCGCTGGTCAGCAGGACGACCAACAAAATCAGCGGTGGCGCAAGCACGCCATTAATCACTGCCGTCAAGAAAAGCATTCTTACCGCATTGAGACCTGAATAATTCAAGCCAACGCCGATGATCATTGCGACGGCTAGAATTGCATAAAATTGAGGCGCGCGTTTTGGTCGCCAGGCGAGCGAGCCTTTCCAGGGTGCGGCTTCAGCAACCGCATACGCGCATGAGCCCACCAGCACCGGCACGCCGAGCATCCCCGTCCCAATCAGCCCCAAGGTGAACAGCCAATAGGCGCCGTTGCCCGCCAGTGGGCGTAGCGCCTCAGCAGCCTGGCGCGCCGTGCTGATGTTGGTCTGCCCGTGCGCATGCAATGTCGCCGCCGTGGTGAGAATAATAAAATACATGATGAAATTGGAAAAGAACATACCCGGGATCACGTCCGTTTGTGACTTTCGGAGTTCATGATCCGCGGCGCCTTTGCGCTGGGCCACGCTTCGGCCCAACGCGCGCTCCTCCTCGACCTCTTGTGCAGCCTGCCAAAAAAACAGATAGGGTGAGATCGTGGTCCCGAGGATGGCCACTAATACAGATAGAAACTCCCGCGACCAGTTCATTCGAGGTATCAACGTAGCCGCCAGAACAGCCTTCCAGTCCGCATGAGCGAGAAAAGCTGTCGCCACGTAGGCAAACAAAACAAGGGTGAGCCATTTAAAGATGCGCGCGATCTGTTTGTATGACGACCAGAAGAGCAGAGCAAGAATAACCCCCGCGTAGATGGGGGTCCAAAGCAGGGCGTTTAACCCGGTTACCATCTGAGTGGCCTGCGCCATCCCACCGAGGTCGGCGCCAATGTTGATGACGTTGGCGACCACGAGCAGCAGGCACGCCCCCCATAGTACCCAACGCGGATAGCGCAACCGCACTGCGCCCGCCAGGCCGCGGCCCGTCACCATTCCGAGGCGCGCGCACATCAACTGGACTGCGGCCATGAGTGGAAAGGAGAAAATCGCCGTCCAGAGTGGCGCGTACCCGAAGGCTGCGCCGGTAATCGAATAGGTGGAGATGCCCGAGGGATCGTCATCAGCCGCGCCCGTGATCAGGCCCGGTCCCAAGTCTGCGAAGAAACTACGGATCGAAACTTTTTCCTTCGATGGATGGGAATCTTTTTTCTTCATGCGCTTAGGGATCCCAGGAATGATCTTTTAAGTGAGTTGTTTTCGGGGCTGGCGTATGTCTGGTGATACACACTTTGCGTCGGCATAGAGTGAATGAACCGGCCGGAATTTACCATATGGCCTCAGAC
>PLBR01000172.1 GCA_003135435.1 Nitrospira sp.
CCCTTCAAAGATCCGATGGAAGATGCTGTGAAGGTCGCCGTCAAAGCAGGTGCCCGGAAGCCAAAACCAAAACAAGCGAAGGCTGATACAGCCTCAAGTCGTTAGGCTGGTTATCTCAACAACCTCTAGCAACAGGAGTCACCACCATGGGTGGCACGACAGACGTGGTAAAAGGCCGAATCAAAGAAGCCGCCGGCGTATTGACCGGCAATGACAAGCTTCGCGCCAAGGGCAAGGCCGACCAGGCAGTCGGCGAGGTCAAGCAAGTCGCAGAGAAGGTCGTCGACAAGGTCAAGAAAGCCGTCCAGAAGACCGTCGACGACTAAGAAGGACCAGGGGCCGACTAGCGAGCTTGCCCACAAGCATACCAAGCAGGCCCATGAGCATTCCCACAAATGAGGTGGCGCGACAAGTGTCGTCGGCTCCCGATCCACCCCGATGAACGCAGTCAAGGCCGTCTGGTGACCAATCATCGCCTGCCGTCATTTTTCTTGCGTTCGCTCCGTCGGCGCAATCGCCAGACAAAAGGTTGCGTAGCTGGACTTGGCAGTTCGGAGGGGCGAAAATGTTGCCCGTCGGTCAAACGGTTACGAAGCGAGGCATTTTTTGGAAGGTTCTCACATGAGCAAGAAACGAATAAACCGGGGCTCGCGTCTCGCCGTACTGCTACTCGGGGCGGTCGCGGTCTTCGCCGGCTGTGAAGCCAAGGGGCCTGCCCAGCGTGCGGGCGAGAATGTCGATAAAGGCGTCCAGAACGCGAAGGACGCGATCAATCCTCCCGGCCCTGTGGAGAAGGCGGGGCGGAGCGTCGACAAGGCCCTCGACCGCTGAGGCATGTCTTGTCGGTGCTATATAGATCGTTCTTGGCAAGTACGCGGCATTCGGCGGAACGGCATGATGTGAGCCTGTTTCTTAAGAACTCGTCCGCGCTGCTGCACTCCCGAAAAACCAACCATTTTCGGATCAGCTTAGCTGGCAAGACCGTGTAAGGACGGACGTGCGCCACGGCCAGCGTCAAAGCTGGGACGAATGGGTGGACGACTGGCGCTCAGTCTGAGATGATCCGCACCGGTCCAACGGTGCCAGCCAAGGCCCAAAGCGGGACCGTACACGACAGATGAGGAAACGGGGGCATCAGCAGCACTTCCATTCATGGCACGTGCTTTGCGGTAGGCGGCCCAGCCGTACTTGTCAGCGCACTCAAAGCGGTTGCGTTTCTGCAAAAAACCTTGCGAGAGGACGTGGCCGACAAGAAACTGACCATGCTCGCCAAGCAAATCAACTGTCGAGGCGAACAGCGTAGCCACCGGAGGGTCGCCCGCACGGCGCCTCAAACTCACAGCCAAGCGCAAATAGCCGGCGAGCACATGTGATCAGTCTTATTCGGCATTGCGATTTCGTTCGACTGTTCGGGGTTTACGTATGGGCCAGATCGTGTTGCGTTTATTCTCCACGTCAGTGCCGCATGATCCCAGACTGTCGCATTGCCGCTCATGGCTCAGCGCGTTTATTGCCGCCCTTGCCGTGCTCATATGTATCGCCGGTTGTTCACGCCCTTTTGAAGGAGAGGGGCCGGGGCATCGGGAGCAGGCCCTGGCATTGCACCCTACTCAAGAGCTGGCAATTGGCCGCGAGGCGTTTGCAGAATTACTGTCAGATGCCCAAGTTATGGAGAGTGGAGCTGACGTTGATCGCGTCGAGCGCGTCAGCCGCCAAATCGCGCGGACTATTGAGATCGAGCCGTTGCAAAGAGAGATCAATCTGCACGTGACCGAATATCCCTTCGAGTGGGAATATCGTGTGATCGTGTCTCGACAGATCAACGCCTTTTGCTTGCCGGGCGGAAAGATTGGTGTGTACACAGGGCTGTTGAGGCTGGTTCGCAACGATGACCAGCTAGCCGCGGTGATTGCACATGAGGTAGCACACGCGGTCGCCCACCATGCCAGCGAGCGAATTGCCCGAGCGCAGTCGATGGGCCGCGGATTTTCGGAGCTTTCCTTTGATCGGGAGCAAGAATCGGAAGCCGACCATATCGGAGTGTTTCTCATGACGTTCGCCGGTTACGACCCGCAACAGGCCGTCGCCTTTTGGAATGAGATGGCGGCCGTTCGCGGTGGGCAGCTTCAGATTCCCGAAATCCTCTCGGACCATCCCAGCGATCGGCGGCGGATCAATCAGTTGCAAAGCTGGGTGCCGATGGCCAAGGCTGCGGAGGCGGCTTATGAGCAAGGTCGGATTGTACCGGCCCACCGATAGTTTGCCGGTGATGGGCGTGACTGAATTTACGATTCTCTAAATTGACGGAGGTGATGCAATGAGTATGGGCTCTGGTGGACCGCTATTGGGAAGCGGCGGTTTCTTCCAACCTAGAGGGCCACGCGGCCCCTGGGCAGGATGCGGCTGCAGCAGCTTTTTTATCATCATCGCCGGAATCTTGTTGGTGATGGGCGGATGCTTGCGAATGCTTGGACAGTGATCAGGAACGGCCCCTGGTGCGGTGTGAAGACCCTACGACCCTTCTCGGAGATATATGCAATGCGCGCAATTTGTGGATCGATTATGGTTGCTGGAGCGCTCATCGGCTTGGGACTGACGGCCCTGGCCTATGGCATCCGTTTTCAGAATTTCGGACCGGATGTACTCCATCCGGATAGCCATCAAATATACGGGGCGCCGTCGTTGGTGCTCATCATGGTTGTTCTCATGATCGTCGCGGGCGTTGGGCTGGGAATTGCTTTCCTCGGCCTGGCTTACCACCATGAACGACGTCACAACGAATCGTTGCGGGTTCATGAAGCAACATCGGGGCGCTCAATGGTTCCGTAACCGGCGAGCGCGCATGCTAAATTCGCATTAAAGACGGCACGCCGGGTGCAGCTGGACGCTACGCAATCAGGCGCCAAAGTCCACGAACCAAGAGATAGGCAACTGACATCGCCATAGCGAGCACGATAATAAGTCCGGAAAGGAGCAAAACGAGAAATAGCCAGTCACGCTTACGATGCCGGCGTTGCGCCTCGGTGGTGGCGAACAGATGCTTTCTCAGCAAAGCGGCGTTCATCTGGTTCGACTTCCAGGCTACGTCGAAGACATCGCCCAAAAGCGGGATCGATCCTACGAGCCAATCGACTGCGATATTGGCGGCCATCCGAGCTTGTGTGACCCGGGGCAATTTAAGACGTGCGGCCGTAGTCAGAATGTAGAGTGATGCGACCGAGGTCAGAAGATCGCCAACTCCTGGAATCAAACCGAGAATCGCATCTAAGCCGAATCGAATCCCCAGGCCGGGAATTTCAAATCGTGAATCAAGCCAACTAGCTACTTGCTCGACTGCGGCCAAGTCACCCTGCCAATCGGCCTTGGCGACGGATGGCCTGCCCGGATTGGCTGGTGGGATGAGCGGCTCGG
>PLBR01000082.1:0-8632 GCA_003135435.1 Nitrospira sp.
CCGCCGTATTTGAGACGTCAGTCCAAACTCCTCAGGTGTTTAGGCTGAAGTCTGAAGCCTTCAGCCTATCTACCTGAATAGTTACAATCTGCCACAGTTTCCGTATCAAAAATACCATGGTGCGTTATCTGCAACACAGGGATTATTCCAGAGTTGTCAGTTTTGTCATTGTAAGTCAATAACTTACGTGTGATAACTTTGGTCTATTGATTGCATTACACCATCAGTAAAACTGTATTGATTGCCATGGATGTGAGTAAGAATAGGACAAGAGGAAGACTGAGGTAGCATGAAGAAGCTTCGCTTGATATTGGTGAGTCTCCTGGTTTCAGTGGCTGGGTTCCAGACCGGTCAACCAGTACAAGCAGCCGCCATCGACAATGGAAGCTTCATGAGCCTTTGGAGTACCTACTCCCATTGCCAAGCCACCACCGATATCGACCAGCTGAGAGAGGACGCGTTGACCCTGACACACGCGGCCAATCGCTCGCTCACCCAGGAAACCTTTGTTCTCGCCCTACCAGGTAAGCTTGAAAAGTTCGTGTCAACTCCTGCAGCCCGATTTTCGGTGGACGTGAAAGCGATGGCTGCAGCCTGTTCCTTGCGGGCCGGCTCCGCTGCCGTGGAAGCAGGAAAACTGGACGTTGCCAAAGACCTTTTCCAGTCCGTTCTCAGCTACCAGCCCCAATCCGAGTATGCCTACTACACCCTGCAGGCGAAAGCTTTACTTTCGGAACTCGAGACGAGCGTCGTTCAGGTTACGCTCAACCTGCCCTAGACCGTTGCCCTCGCTTTTCTTTCTATCTCCTCACAACGCACTTCATCCGTACTGATCGGTTCGTGCACCATTGTACCGACTCAGGTGTTCAGGCTGAGGCTATAAGTTATCTCGCAACGCACGATCAAGCCATTCAAAATCTTCTAGGTTTCTACGACCTTGGGTTCAAGCAGAGATGAATCCTCGTTGGGCAAGAAGCCCGACCCCTAAAAGCCTTCAGCCTCTCTATCTGAGTAGTTACGAACCATTAGACTACGTGCGGTTTCCCTCGTCTGACTAACGACACAAACAGCCGGTCGTAGGCGTTCGCCGAGCGAGCCCACGACACATCCGTGGTCATCCCTGCCTCAACCAGTTGATCCCACATCGATCGATCCTGATACACCGCCCCAGCCCGGCGCAATACGGTCAGAAGAGCGTCTGCCCTGTCCTCTTCAACATGAAACCCGGTCGCCCGTCCCGCCTGCCGAGCCCATGCGGTTAGCGGCACGACCGTATCTGCCAACCCACCGGTTTTTCTGACTACGGGAACCGTTCCATAGCGGAGACTGTAGAGCTGGCTCAGGCCACATGGCTCATACCGCGACGGCATCACAAACACATCTGCTCCGCCTTCAATACGATGCGCGAGTCCTTCGTCGAAGCCGATACGAAGTCCCATACGATGAGGATAGCGTGCCTGGAGCGCCTTCAACTTGGCTTCGAGCTCTGGCTCGCCAGTTCCTAAGATCACCAGCTGCAGATCCACTGCCATCAGTTGCGGAATAATGGTGGCCACAAGATCTAAGCCCTTCTGCGACGTCAGCCGTGCTATCACGCCAAGAAGTGGAACCTTTGTTTCCGGTAACTGAAACTCTCGTTGGAGCGCCTGTTTACACACCTGTTTCCCGGAGCGATCGGTAGCTGAATAATTCGCGGGAAGATAGGGATCGGTTTCCGGATTCCATCGATCGATATCGATACCGTTCAGAATGCCCATAGGTTGGTCCGTACGATTGCGCAGCACGCCCTCAAGCCCAAAACCGAATTCTGGCGTGAGAATTTCTCGCGCATAGGTGGGGCTGACCGTCGTCACATAATCAGCAAACACAATTCCCCCCTTGAGCAGATTCACCGAGCCGTAATACTCAAGCCCGGCAGGAGTAAAGAGCGATGGGGGCAGACCCGTGTTCTCGAATTGCTTTCCAGGGAAGAGGCCTTGATACCCCACATTGTGCAACGTCAGTACGGTGCGCACCCCCTGGACATCCGGACGATCTCGATCAACGGTATTGAGATAGACCGCGCACAACGCTGTTTGCCAATCATGGAGATGGAGGAGGTGGGTATTCCACCGGCACGCGGTTCGGAGATAGGCGATCACCTCTATCGCCGCGCGGCAGAAGAATGAAAACCGGTCAAGATTATCAGGGTAGTCGACACCCTGATCTTGATATAGCCCCGGTCGCTCGAAGAAGGCCTCGTTCCGAATCGTCCACACCCGCGCCTGGCGACCACTTTCGCCGACGGGAATGACATCTTCTTCAATCAGCGTGTCGACAAGCCCCTGAGGTGTCGCTACTTGAAGCCGACAGACGGAACGGAAGGATCTTCCTGACTCACTCAGGCAACGATAGCGTGGGAGGAGGAGAATGACGTCATGGCCAAGTTTCGCCAACTCAAGAGGTAACGCGCCGGCGACGTCGGCGAGCCCACCGGTCTTGGCATAGGGAACCGCTTCGGAGGAGACCATGAGCAGATTCAGAGGATGCTGGGTCACGGAAGGCCTAGCCCGCATGATTCACGAGGGTTCGTGGCGAACCCGCCGAGACGCCACGCGAGACGGGCGCGCGGAGCCGCGAGGCGGGGTAATACCACGCCTGGGAGTTCCGAAGGGGGTGTGCCCCCTTCGTGGGGATTCGACAAGGGGGCCGGCCCCCCTTGTAAGAGTGGGCGAGGCAGGCTTCTGGGCCGAGCCCACGAGGGAGGGAGGCATACTTGAAACAGTATGTTGACCGACCGAGCGGCGAACCCGCCAGCCGTCAGGCTTGTCGCAGCGGCGTATCGGCGGTTACAGTATAAGCCTTCGTGAATTATGCTGGCTAGTAGACGCATCACATTATGGAGCAGCCGGCACTTCAAACCTGGACCGAAACTTGTCTTCGTGTTGCCAACTTCGTCCCAACTCATGCAGTTGCGCCGCGGTCAGCGCTTCGCGATAGACAAGTCGCTCCTCGAAAAACACCACCAGCCAGCCGTGATCCGGGTAAGCCAGAAACAGCGCATCGCCGGCCTCAATGCGGACCTCCCACCCTCGCGGCGGTTCTCCGCTCGCCAACCTCGACCGTGGCATAAGCGAGTCGTCTTTCATGCCGAAGAACTGCATGAACTCGGCATGCTGATACGTCGGCGCTCCCCATGCCCCGACAAACGCGCGAGGGGTCAACTGATGGAGTAGCAACTCGTTGTCTCGCACGTGGCGCTCTTGTTCTTCCAACGGAGGCATCCCGCTGCAACCGAGAACCGACCCGATAGCGACCATGACGAACACGCCGGCCCATCCCGGGCGCCTCAGAAATTCAAAGCCCTGGAACCACTGCGTACCGCACCAGGTCGATCTGAACTTACTCGCGAAATTGCTCACAATAGTCGCCGACTCCTTGGTTCAACAGGCTTCACAGGCTGACAGACATCACACTGACAGAGCCGCCGAAGAAGAGCATAGGAGTAAATACCGGTATCGTGGCCATCACTCCAAGTGAATTGGAGCGCATAACGTCCGACCGGCTGCACATCCTGCAGCATGATCAAGAGAGGCACATCATTCGGTTGCAGGCGCCGTGCGCCAGACCACTCGTCCACACAGGCTGCGCAGGGACATTGCTGGCGGAGATACCGGACAGGATAGACAGCCTTGTGTCCATCGTTCCATTCGATGCCCAACACACCCTTCTCAAGCCAGGCCATGTCTTTCGGTTCATCTAGGGTCTCTGTCATCTTCACGAATTCCCTTTTACAACTGCCACACGGCTCATGCTCATGACGGATACGACAGAAAATTCACAGGCGGCAACTGTCTACCTGCCACAACGGTGACATACCCTTCAATCGCATTTTCCACCTCGTGCCGGACTTGCCCGGCAGCCTTCAGACGATCGACTACAGCGGGCGAAAGTCTCAAGGCCTGATGCAGAAATGCCAGGCTCCCTCGCGAGAGCGGCAAGCAGCGGAAGGTCTGGCGCGCAGCACAGATCACACAGACCAGGCCTCCGGACAGAGGCGAGAACTGCGGTTCTCCCATCAACCGGCCCTTGCCACAGGCTGCACAGTGATCGGTCTGAGGGCGAAATCCGATCAGGCCCAGCAGCCGAATCTGAAACAGCAGCGCCGTCAACGCCGGGTCCTGGCTCGTGACTAATGCGCGCAAGCCCTGTTCGAGCGTCTCGAAGAGCTGCGGGTCAGGATCCCCGTCCGGCGTCACCGCACCCACCACATTGACCATTCGCGCAGCAGCGGTCATTAGCGTCAAGTCTTCGCGAAACCTCATGAACGGCTCCACGAGATCGACTTGAGAGATTCGATAGAGCGAATCGCCTGATTTTTCGAACAGGTTCAGATGGCAGATAGTGAGCGGTTCGAGTGATGCGCCGAGACGGCTCTTCATCCGGCGAGCCCCCCGCGCCACACCGCGAACCTTTCCCATCTCCTTGGTATAGAAGGTCACGATACGATCCGCGTCGCCCCACTTCCGACTTTTCAGCGTGATGGCCGCGGTCTTGATCAGCGGCATGGTGGACACACGCGAGACGGTCTGAAGGCTGAAGGCTGAAGTGTTCGGAACCTCGAACTCTGAACTTCGAGTCGCGCCTGTCGCGCACGTCTTGCTTGTCTCGCCCACACTTCACGCCTCACGTTTTACGGTTCCTGTTAGCGAAGGTATTCCATGAACAAGGTGGCCAGAGAAAGATAGATGGTAATGCCCGTGATGTCATTGGCCGTCGTCACAAAGGGGCCGGCTGCAACGGCAGGATCTATCTCCATTCGCTTCAGCAAGATGGGCATGAACGTCGCCATACTGGTCGAGACCATGAACGCGATAATCAGCGATATCCCCACGACCATGCCTAGAAACGCTTGATGCCAAATCCAGCCGACGATCGTAAGAATCACGCCGCAGGCGAGCCCCATCAGTAGTCCGACCTTGATCTCCCTGAAAAACACGGTGCGCACATCCGTCAGCTCGATCAGCCCTGTCGCCAACCCGCGAATAATGAGGGTCGAGGACTGGAGGCCCACGTTTCCACCCATGGCGGCGATGACCGGAATAAAACTCACGATGGCCACCACTTCCTGAATTGTATACCGGAACTCCCACAGAATCGCGCCCGACAACAGACTGCCGACTAGGTTCGTAAAGAGCCACGGGAGCCGGTGCTTCGCCGACGCCACGCTGGAGGATTTCGAGACCGAGTCTTCTTCGATCGCGCCGGCCATCTTGAGCATGTCTTCGGTCGCTTCTTCCCGGATCACGTCCACGACGTCGTCAACCGTGATAATGCCGACCAATTTGGTGTCGTTGTCGATGACCGGGATCGCGAGCAAGTTGTAACTCGCCACCTGACGGGCGACTTCTTCTTGGTCCATGTCGACCGTCACGCTGATCACGTCGCGCGTGGCGATGTTTTTCAGTGGCGTCGTGGGAGGGACCGTCAGCAACTGCCGCAGCGAGAGCACTCCGACCAAGCGCTCATCCTTGTCGGTCACGTAAATATAGAACACCATTTCCGCATCCGTCGCCAGCTGGAGACGTCGGATGGCATCCTGCGCCGTCGCATCTTCCGGGAGCGCGAAGAACTCCGTCGTCATGATGCCGCCGGCCGTATCCTTCGGATACTTCAGCAGGTCGGCGACTTCCGTGGAGTCCTCCGTCCGCATCAGTGAGAGAATCGCTGTGGCTCGTTCTTCCGGCAGAACCCCGAGGATGTAGGCCACGTCGTCAGGGCCGATGTCTTTGATCAGCCAGGCAATATCCGAGTGCAGCAGGTCCGCCAGCACCTGATTGATACTGTCGCTGTCGAGCTCGCTCAGCACTTGGCCGCGCTTCGACTCGCCTCGCACCAGTTCGAAGACTTCCCGCTTTTCTTTGGGGGACGACAGATGCACAATCACTTTCGCCACGTCAGCCTGATGCATCCGGCCCAGCATCTTCGCGAGATTGGTGATCGCACCCCGGTGCAACAGTCGTTGCACCGACAACAGCACGATGTCGGACTTGGTCCGGCCTCGATCGGCCTGGTCCCGCAGCGCGTCGCGGAGGAGATCTTTATCCCCTGGACGAGGGCGCGGATCCGCTGGATTCGATTCTGTCATACGTTCTGTCGGCTGCATCGTCACACCAGGTCTAAAAATCTGAACGTCAAAAGTCATCAAGTCTTGGACCTAGACGCGATGACATTATGACGTTATAAACTTGACGACTATCTAATATCCCAACTCCGTGAGGGCGTGCTCATCTTCTCGCCACGCCTCCCGCACTTTCACCCACAGCTGCAGAAACACTTTCATCCCAAAGATCTGTTCCATGTCACGTCGTGCATCGATCCCGACCGCCTTGAGCCTCTCTCCGTGCTTCCCGATCAGGATCGCCTTATGAGACTCGCGCTCGACCAGTACCGTCGCGCTGATGCGCGCCAGCTTCCCTTCCTCGACAAATTCGTCGATCTCCACAGCAACCGAGTAGGGCACTTCCTCATAGGTCTGGTGCAAGATCTTCTCGCGAATCATTTCGGCCGCCAAGGTCCGCATGGACTGATCGGTGACGGTGTCTGCATCATAGGCCGCCTCCCCTTCCGGAAGATGGGCCACGGTCACGGACAGCAATCGATCGACATTATCGCCAGTTTCAGCCGACACCGGTACCACGTCCGTCCAACCGAATAGCCTGGCGTAGTTTTCCATCACCGGCAGCAACTTGAGCTTATTGACCAGATCCACCTTGTTCAGCACCAAAATCACCGGGCGCGCAAGCTTCCTGACCGCCCCTTTCACATGATCGATGACCAATAAATCACCGGGACCAGGGGAACTCGTCGTGTCCATCAACACGTACAAGATATCTGCCTCCTCCAGCACATCGACTGTGGTGCGGACCATGCGACGATTGAGCAGATGTTGCGGCTTGTGCAGCCCCGGCGTATCTAGCAGGGCAATCTGCGCACCCGGTGCATGCACGACCCCCAGAATTCTCGTCCTCGTCGTTTGCGGCTTGTCCGAGACGATCGCAATCTTCTGCTCAAGCAATCGATTGAGCAATGTCGACTTGCCGACGTTCGGTCGTCCAATGATCGCGACGGTGCCAAACTTCATGGTGTTACGGGCGGGGCCGCTCCTGTGCCGGTGATGGAACCAATTGATACACAGTTTCACCTTTGCGAACGTAACCGAGCTGCTCTCGCGCCAGTTGTTCAATCTTCGCGGGATCGTGTTCCAGACGATCGATGTCCCCCCGAAGCGTACGGGTCGTCCGTTGCAATTCTTGAAGGTCCACGTCCAGCTGTCGGGCGTGCTCGCGCATGGAGAAGTAGCGCGGTAGACCCATATCGCCAAAGATCAACGTGATCAGCAGCAGCAGGCACGCGGCGATCCCAACATAGTGCGCGCCTGTCACCATGCGACGCTGCCAATCGAGCCACTGCCGTCCCCGGTTTCGCTTAATGATCATCGTCGCTCGCTCGTCATCAGCATCGCCCAGGTATCGCCTCACGACCCCGATAGACTGCGCTCGAACCCAGCTCTTCCTCGATCCGGAGCAACTGATTGTACTTGGCCACACGATCCGTTCTGGACAGCGACCCGGTCTTGATGAGTCCGCTATTGGTCGCGACTGCCACGTCCGCAATCGTCGTATCCTCCGTTTCCCCGGATCGATGCGAAATGATCGCCGTGTAGCCTGACCGTTTCGCCAACTCAATCGCCTCCAGCGTTTCCGTCAACGTGCCGATCTGGTTGAGCTTGATCAGAATGGAGTTCGCGATCCCTTCCTTGATCCCTTTGGCAAAGATTTCCACATTGGTCACGAAGATATCGTCTCCGACCAATTGGACTCGCTTGCCCAACTTCTCCGTCATCATCTTCCAGCCCTTCCAATCCAACTCGCTCAACCCATCTTCGATGGAGAGGATCGGGTATCGATCCACGAGCTTCCCATAATAACTGATCATCTCCTCAGAGGAGCGCTCAGGATTCTTTTCGGCTTCAAGGAGATACCGACCCTTCTCGTAGAGTTCGCTGGCTGCACAGTCCAATGCGAGGGCGATATCGCGTCCCGGCTTGTAGCCGGCCGACTCGATCGCCTGCATGATCAGGCTGAGCGCCTCTTCATTCGATTGGAGGTCAGGTGCAAATCCCCCTTCGTCACCAACCGCCGTGTTCAACCCTTTTTTCTTCAACAGCGACTTGAGCGTATGAAACACCTCCGTCGCCATCCGGAACGCCTCGCTGAAACTGGTCGCCCCCACCGGCATGATCATGAACTCTTGCAAGTCCAACCGATTGTCGGCATGGGCCCCGCCGTTGATGATGTTCATCAGTGGCACCGGCAGCACTCGCGCATTCGTCCCGCCAAGATATCGGTAGAGCGGCTGGCCTGTTTCAGCCGCCGCCGCCTTCGCCACGGCTAGCGACACACCGAGNNGCGTTGGCGCCGAGCTTGCCCTTCGTTTTCGTGCCATCCAGATCAATCATCGTCTGGTCGATGCCGACTTGGTCGAACGCTTCCCTCCCTAACAGCTCTGGTGCAATCAGCTTGCTGATATTGGCAACGGCCTTCGAGACGCCTTTCCCCATCCAGCGCTTCTTGTCGCCATCGCGCAGTTC
>PLBR01000082.1:8640-33145 GCA_003135435.1 Nitrospira sp.
AGCACCCAACTTCGTTCTCGGTTCAAGAAAATCCTCAACGTACCCCGGCGGGTACGCCTCCGTTGTCGTTGGCTGCCTTTTTGAGCAGCCTGTCTGACCCCGGTCAAATCTTCACAGCCTCCCCCAGTTTCTTCTTCAATAACTCATTCACTTTCCCTGGATTTGCTTTTCCTCCAGAAGCCTTCATGACCTGCCCGACTAAGAATCCAAGCACCTGCTGCTTGCCTTCCTTGAACTGTGCGACCTGATTGAGATTCTTTTCTAATACCTCGTCAATTATCTTCTCGATCGTTCCTTCATCAGAAACCTGCTTCAAGCCTTTTGCCTCAATGATTTCAGTGGCAGGCTTGCCAGTATGAACCATCTCCTCTAACACTGACTTATAAATAGGCCCGCTGATTTCACCCTTCATTTTCATAACCACTAATTCCAAAAGATTCTTTTCGGGAATTATAGTAAGCGTCCCAATACCTTCATTTGGACTTACGGGAGAGATAAATGGATTGAGCGATGTATTTGTAAGTACATGACGAGTGAGCCCTCGAACATCTACGGTAATACAGTTGGCAAGTTCCTTCCCCACTTCCATTTTCGATAACCCTAATTTCTCAGCCTCCGCCACGCATTTTTCGAAGTATTCAAGGACCTTCTTACTGGAAGCTAAGACGCCCGCTGAATACTCGGAGAACCCGAACTCTCGCTCCAATCTGTTCCTTCGGTCAGCTGGCAGCTCCGCGAGAGTACTTCTGACTTGGTCAATCCATTCTTTTGAAATCTGGAGTGGAACGAGATCGGGGTCAGGAAAGTATCGGTAGTCGTGGGCCTCTTCCTTGCACCGCATCACCGCCGTCTCGCCGCGTTCGAGATTCCAGAGCCTGGTCTCCTGGTTGATTTTGCCGCCCTCGTTCAACACCTTCGTCTGGCGCTTGATCTCGTATTCGATCGCATCCTTGACGAACTTGAACGAGTTGATGTTCTTCATCTCAACTTTCGTACCGAATTCTTTCTGGCCAAGTGGGCGTAGAGAGAGATTTGGCTCGCAACGGAAATTCCCCTTTTCCATGTCACCTTCGCACACATCTTGATATATCAGAATGTCGCGGAGGCCTTTCAAATAGGCCACGACTTCATCGGCCGACCGCAAGTCTGGCTCCGTCACGATTTCCAGCAGCGGTGTTCCCGCCCGATTCAAATCGACGCGGCTCCCGTTCATGCCGGCGACGTGGACACTCTTTCCCGCATCTTCTTCCAGATGGGCACGACGAATACGGACGCGCCTTTTCCCTTCACTCGCCGCAATCTCGATCCAGCCATGCGCGCAGATCGGCGCCTCGTATTGCGAAATCTGATAGCCCTTGGGCAGATCCGGATAGAAGTAGTTCTTGCGTGCAAATAGATTGCTCGCCGCAATGGTGCAATTTAGAGCCAAGCCCGCACGCACCGCCATTTCGACCGCCGCCTGGTTGATCACCGGCAACGTACCGGGAAGCCCCAAACACAGGGGACAGGTTTGGCTATTGGCCGTGAGCCCGAACGTCGTCCCGCAGCCGCAAAACAGCTTGGACTTCGTCCGCAGCTGCGCGTGCACTTCCACTCCTATGACGACTTCGTAGATCATGACTTAGCCGCGGTCCTCTTCACGCAACCGATCTCGCTCCCGTCGCATTGCCTCACGACCGACGTCAAACGCCTCGCGCAGGACCGACTTCTTCGAGTCCACAAATTCCTTCCCCTCCTCCACAACCTCTTCGAACGCTTCGCCTGCCCGACCGGCCAGGTCACGGAGATTGCCTTCTGCGCGACGGGCATAGCCACGCAGCTGCTCACGCGACTCGCGTCCGGTCTGTGGAGCCAGCAATAACGCCGCCACCGCGCCTAACGCCGCGCCGCTCAGGAATACCAGCACGACTGCTGCTGCTGAGGAACCTCGATCATCCGCCATTGTGATGCCCTCCTTCTTCTCGAAACCGTTCCTTCATGACTTGGGTTGCGGCTTTAAATCCCGCTACCACGCTCGCCACATTGGTCAACATCGATCCGCTCGAGCCCTTCACGACATCGTGCACATGCTGAACCGATTCCCCCACTTCCCCGACCGCATGCAAGAGGACGGCAGCATGTTCGACTGCCCCGCGGGCTTGCTCAGTCAGATCGTTCACGTTGTGACTCACCGTCCGAAGTTCACCGATCAGCGGCGGCAGGTCGGTGTTCATTTTGGCCAGAAGCTGTTCGGACTCCGCCACGGCCTTGCGAACGTGAATCAACACCGGCACAAGATAGCCCACCAATACCGCAAACGCGATCGCGACAAGGATGGCAGCGATTTCAACGATTGTCATAGGACCTCCGTAAAACGTGAAACGTCAAACGCAACCCACTGAGGACGCGGATCAGCTTCCGTACTCCATCCAACCTTTTACGTTTCACGTTTCACCTTTCACGTTCTTACCTTTCACGTCTCACGAGTTACCGTATCACCGGCTTTTTCGTTCGCCATTGCGTACTCTGTTCGTAGGCGTAGGCCGCTCGCAAGAGCGTCGCCTCTTCGAAGGGGCGACCGATCAGCTGCAACCCGATGGGAAGCCCGGCCTGACTGAATCCACAGGGCAACGCGATGGCCGGCACACCGGCAAGGTTCACCGAAATGGTGAAAATGTCCGACAGATACATCTGGAGTGGGTCATCGCCCTTCTCCCCTAACTTGAATGCCGGCGTGGGTGTCACGGGCGTCACGATGAGATCGATATCCTGAAATGCCGCCTCGAAGTCTTGGCGAATCAATGTTCGCACCGCCTGCGCCTTGCCATAATAGGCGTCGTAATAGCCAGCACTGAGGACGTAGGTCCCCAGCATGATCCGACGCTTCACTTCCGGCCCAAAGCCTTCCTGCCGCGTCTTCATATACAACTCGAGTAGGTCTTTGGTCTCTTTGGCACGAAGCCCGAACTTCACGCCATCGTATCGGGCCAGATTCGAACTGGCCTCAGCGGTGGCAATCACATAGTAGGTGGCTACCGCCGCGTCTGTTCGCGGCAACTGAATTTCCTTGATCTCCCCACCCAAGCTTTTCAATTCTTCAATCGCAGCCCGCACGGCCTGCTCCACTTCAGGGTCCAACCCCTCCGCAAAAAACTCGACCGGCACACCGATCTTCAGCTTCTTGAGATCTCTCTTCTTGAGCGCCTTCAGATAGTCCGGCACCGGAACATCAGCCGATGTCGAATCCAACGGATCGTGACCGGCAATGGCTCCAAGGAGGAAGGCGGCATCCGTCACATCTTTTGTAATCGGCCCGATTTGATCGAGCGAGGAGGCAAAGGCGATCAACCCGTACCGAGAGACCCGCCCATAGGTCGGCTTGAGACCCACCACCCCACAGAACGCCGCAGGCTGACGGATCGACCCGCCGGTATCAGACCCCAACGCCGCGGCACATTCGTCGGCCGCCACAGCCGCTGCGGATCCTCCGCTGGATCCACCCGGCACACACTGCAAATTCCATGGATTGCGGCTGGGTCCAACGGCTGAATTCTCGGTTGAGGAGCCCATCGCGAACTCATCGAGGTTCGTCTTCCCGAGGAGCAGATACCCCTGCGCGCGCAGCTTGGCAATCACGGTCGCATCGTATGGTGGAACGAAGTTCCCGAGCATACGGGACGCGCAGGTGGTGAGTACGCCCTCGGTACAGATATTGTCTTTGATTGCCAGTGGCATGCCCATCATCGGCGACGTCTTGCGCCACCCTTTCAAGGAGGCATCGAGCGCGCCGGCCTGTACAACTGCCGCGTCTTTGACCTGCGTAATGTAGGCCTTCACCTTGGACTCCACCTGGCCGATCCGCGATCCATAGGCACGGACGATCTCCGTGGCCGTGACTTCGCCGGCAGTAAACTTTTTATGGAGCTCGTAGAGCGAGAGTTTATGAATCGACATCAGTGCTTCGTCTTCCCGGCAACGATCCGATTCTTCTCGTTGACTCGGATGATCTTGGGAGCATGCCGTTTGATTTCCTCTTCTGAGTAATACTCGTAACAGAAGATGATAATCTGATCGCGAACCGCGCCTTTCCGCGCCGTCGGCCCATTGAGGATAATCTCACCTGCACCGCGTGTGCCCGCCATTGCATAGGTCATGAAGCGCTCGCCATTATTCAGATTGGAACAGACGATCGCCTCATAGGGCAAAATCCCCGCTGCGTCCATCAGATCCTCGTCGATCGTCAGACTGCCTTCGTAGTCGAGGCAGGACTCCGTCACCGTGGCCCGATGAATTTTCGACCGCAACATTTGCCTGAACATGTTTTGTCCTCGTGATGGGTGATCAGTGATGGGTGACGTGTGTTCAGGCTTGAGACGCCTTCATGTACTCCAACTCATCACGCATCACTCATCACCGTTCACGATCTTCAATAATTTTGGGAACCACAAAGAACCCGTCGGCCGACTCCGGCGCGTTGGCCACCGCGCGCTCGACGGACAGGGACGGCCGCGCAATGTCGGGACGAAACACATTGACTTGCCCCGGCACCGTCGCCGTCGGTTCTACGCCTGTGGTGTCGTACTGCTTCAATGTCTCCACATGCGTGAGGATCTGGCTCAACTGTTTCGCAAACGCCGCCTTCTCAATATCCGTCAATTCCAGCCGCGCCAACTTCACGACTTTTTCAACTTCTTCTTTGGTGATGTTCATAGAAGTTCGTCCCTCAAGTCATCAAGTCTAAAAGTCGAAAGTCTGGTTCCATGTCGAAACTTGACGACATTCCGACATGACGACCTTCTGACGCATCATTCCACTGTGACACTTTTCGCCAAGTTTCTCGGCTGATCCACATCCGCACCACGCAGCACTGCGATATGATACGCCAAGAGCTGCAGTGGAATCGTGAACAAAATCGGTGAGAGCAAGGGATGTGTGTCGGGAATCCTGAACACCGCATCGGCAATCTTCTCCAACTCCCGCTCGCCTTCCGCCACGAATGCGATGACCGGCGCGCGCCGGGCTTTCACTTCCATCAGATTGCTCACGGTCTTTTCGTACAACCGGTCCTTCGGCGCCAGCACGACCACCGGCATGTCCTTATCGATGAGCGCGATCGGACCATGTTTCATCTCTCCCGCGGCATAGCCTTCCGCATGAATGTAGGAAACTTCTTTCAGCTTCAATGCTCCTTCGAGCGCGATCGGATAGTTGATGCCGCGACCGAGGAACAAGAAGTTCCGCTTCTTATAATACCGCTTGGCAATCGCGACAATCTCCGCCTCGCGGCCGAGCACCCGCTCGACCAGTAGCGGAAGCTGGACGAGGCGATCAAGCCAGGCCTTGCCGTCCGCGACAGACAAGGTTCCGCGCACGCGGCCCAAATGTAGCGCCAGCATATAGAGCGCCGTGAGCTGCGCGGTGAAGGCTTTGGTCGAGGCAACGCCGATTTCAGGCCCACAATGCGTGTAAAGGATGCCGTCTGATTCGCGGGCCAGGGTACTGCCCACCACGTTCACGATCGAGACGACACGCGCCCCTTTTTTCTTCGCTTCACGCGCGGCGGCCAGCGTGTCCGCCGTCTCGCCGGACTGCGAGATCGTGATAAAGAGATCGTCTTTACCGACCAGCGGATCGCGGTAGCGGAATTCGCTGGCGATATCGACCTGCACCGGCGTACGGACCATCTCCTCCAGCAGATACTTCCCGACCAGCCCCGAGTGCCACGAGGTGCCACACGCCACGATCCAGATCCGTCCGACGGCGGTAAACTCTTTCGACGTCAATCCGATATCCGGCAGATCCGCCTCGCCGGTATCGTAGGAGTAGCGCCCGCGCATGGTGTCGAGAATCGTCTGCGGCTGTTCGTGAATCTCCTTCAGCATGAAGTGCGGGAATCCGCTCTTTTCCGCCGCGGAGGCATCCCAGGTGATCTCCGTCAATTTCCGTTTTACAGAGCGTCCCTCGATATCGGTGAAATGGATGTCGGTGGCGGTCACGACCGCCACATCTCCCTCTTCGAGGTAGGTCACGACACGGGTATGGGCGAGCATGGCCATGACGTCGGATGCGACAAAGGACGCCTTGGCGGTTGTGCCCACGACCAGCGGACATCCAGAGCGTGCCGCGATCATCGTCCCCGGTTCCCGCTCCGAAATGACGGCGAGCGCATAACTCCCTCGCACATCTTTCGTGGCGGCTCGTACCGCCTCGGCCAGCTTCATGCCCTGCTGGAGATATTTGTCGATCAGATGCGCCACGACCTCCGTGTCCGTTTCCGAATGGAACTTGTAGCCCTCTTTCTCCAATTGCTGTTTCAAGGGTTGATAGTTTTCGATGATGCCGTTGTGCACGAGCACGCAACCTTTCGAGCGGTGCGGGTGGGCATTTTGCTCCGAGGGCTTCCCGTGCGTCGCCCATCGCGTGTGGCCGATTCCCACGGTGCCCTTGAGTTCTTTCTCCTTGAGCGACTTCTGAAGATTGGCGAGTTTGCCGACACTACGCCGGACTTCAATCTTCTCGCCTTGCAGCACCGCAACGCCAGCCGAGTCGTAGCCTCGATACTCCAGCTTGGCGAGGCCGCCGATCAGAATCGGCACCGCCTCCTGATCGCCCACGTATCCGACAATTCCACACATATGGGTGGTCTACTTCCGCTTCTTAGCCTGATTGCTCTCTGAGGCAGATGCCTGTTTCTTCGTGAGGCGTAAGGCGTGAGGCGTGAGGCGAGTGGACTTCGCTTTACGTTTCACGTTTAACGTTTCACGATTCACGCCGGTTTGCAGCGCCCGCCGGCGCGCGGCCCATCCGACACGATTCACTTGGGGGGTCCGTGCAATCGCCAGAGCATCCGCCGGCACATCCTCCGTGACTGTGGTGCCGGCTGCGATGATGGCTCCCGCCCCTACCGTCACCGGTGCGATCAACTGCGTATCGCTGCCGAGAAAGACCCCATCCCCGATCACCGTCTGAAACTTCCGCACACCGTCGTAGTTACAGGTGATAGTGCCGGCGCCGATGTTGACCCCTTTCCCAATCTTTGTGTCCCCCAGGTAACTCAGATGGTTCGCCTTTGATCCTTCGCCCAGATCGGTTTTTTTCATCTCAACAAAATTTCCGACCTTGGCCTTCTTCCGCACCACCACACCGGGACGCAGATGGACGAACGGGCCCAGGTGCGCGTCGTCCTCAATGTGAGAAGCGGCAAACAGGCAGTGATCGAGAATTTCAACGCCATTGCCGACAATGCAATCCGTCAGTCGCGTAGAAGAATGCAGCACACAATCTTCCCCAATGACCGTTGTCCCTTCGAGCGTCACGTTGGGATACAGTACCGTGTCTTTCCCGATCATGACCGCCGCGTCAATCCAGGTTGAGGCCGGATCGATCATCGTCACCCCGGCATCCAGCCAGCGGTCCCGAATCTGCTGCCGCACCACCTGCTCAGCCTCGGCGAGCTGTCGGCGCGTATTCACTCCAAGTCCTTCACCGGGCTTGTCGAGCACCACAGCGGCCACACGATGCCCCTGCTCCACCGCGAGATGGATGATATCCGTCAAATAATATTCCCCTTGGGCGTTGCTGGGATCGAGTTTTTCCAAGGTGCTGAAGAGAAACTCGCCGTCGACCACATAGGTACCCACGTTGATTTCACGGATCGCTTGCTCCTCTGCATTGGCGTCACGATCCTCGACGATGCGAGAGACACCCCGCTCGACTGAATGCGCACGCACGACCCGCCCATATCCGCTTGCGTCTTCGAGCACCGCGGTAAGAATGGTCACGGTCGCGCGGTTCGCCTCGTGGACACGAAGGAGTTCGCGCACAGTCGCTTCCCGGAGTAACGGCGTATCGCCGTTCAGAATCAGATAACATGATGGGGCGCCACGCTTGCCCACCGCAAACATCGGGCGGCTCTGTAAGACCGCATGGCCCGTGCCCAGTTGCTCCCGTTGTTCCACAATCGCAACGGGAGAGCTGCCGCTCTTTGCTGACGTCGCGCGGTCGATCACCTGGCGAACCAGATCGGCCTGATGTCCCACCACGACAGCCACATGATCCCCGGCGACACGCAATCCGAGCCCAACTGAATAGAGCACCATCGCCTGGCCGGCCACCGGATGCAGCACCTTCGCCTGCTTTGAGCGCATGCGCTTCCCAAGCCCGGCAGCCATTACGACTACCGCAAGGCCGGCAATCTTCCCCTGCTGCTCGGGGCTGACCGGCTTCTTTACCGTCGAGACTTCGGTGGCTCGTGAACGACTCATCCGGTCGGCACTCCCATCTCAGGCTGTTTGACCGGACCCCGCTTCGTCGCTGCAGTCACGGCCGATGCCAGGGACGTGGATGGTGAGCAGAGCCCACCTGAGACAATGAGCTTCATCGCCTCTTCCACGCTCATATCGACGGACGTGACTTCATGCTCCGGCACCAACAGAAAATAGCCAGAAGTCGGATTCGGTGACGTCGGGACATACACGTGGATCAGCGGCTCCTGCGCGAGATCTTGCATCGCCCCTTTGGTCACACCCGTCACGAAGGCAAGACAATAGTGGCCATTCTTGGGAAACTGAATCATCACGACGCGGTTGTATGACGCATGATCGGACAACGACAAAATATCCATCATGGATTTCAACGTCGAATAGATCCCCCGCACGAGCGGCACACGATTCAACCATTCCTCCCACCACTTCACGATTTGCCGGCCCATAAAATTGGTGGCAAACAGCCCGGCCACAAATACCAAGACGATCAACGCCAGAATCCCCAGCCCCGGCACATAATGACTCGGCACCAACCGGACCAGGAGATCCCCGAGAATCCCATCGACGGCCACGAAAATAGCCTTCAAAATGAGGACGGTTCCCCAGATGGGTATAATCACGAGCAAGCCCGTCAGAAAGTAGCGTTTTAGCGAGGTTTTCAGCATAAATATGAGCCGACGGAAGTAGAGGATCATCATACAGAGAATTACGAGGGCCTCGCAAGCCTTTTCTTGCTATTTTCAACAACTTGGAATACCATCCCGCCCGTTTTCTTCACCAACGATGGTGCCCAAGACGATGGGAACAAAAAATCAGCAGACTCGTGGCCTCTTTATTACCCTGGAGGGAGTCGAAGGCAGTGGGAAAAGCACCCAGATTCGTCACCTCGCGGAGGTGCTGACTCAGGCAGGATACCGCGTGCTCCAAACCAGAGAACCGGGTGGCACTGCTACCGCCGAAGCGATCCGCCACATCCTCCTCACGGCGGCGTCTCACGAGCCAGTCACGCCTCAGACCGAAGCCCTGCTGATCCTCGCTGCGAGATGTCAGCACGTCACGCATCTCATCATGCCGGCACTGCGGCGCGGCACCATGGTGTTATGCGACCGGTTTTCCGATTCTACGTTTGCCTATCAAGGATTCGCGCGCGGCCTTGATCTTCAGTGGTTGCGGGCGGCCAACGAGGTCGCAACCGGCGGGCTCACGCCGGATTTCACCGTCGTACTCGACCTCCCGGTTTCAGTGGGTTTGGCCAGGCGGCGAGCCGATCGTGGACAACAGAATCGGCTGGACCGTGAGACAGAACGCTTTCATCGAAAGGTGCGCCGGGGATTTCTGGCGCTCGCCGCTGAAGAGCCTAGCCGCATAACGATCGTAAATGCGAATCGGCCTGCGCAAGAAGTTCAGGACGAGCTCACTGAGATCGTGGTAGGCTGGATGGCTCGACCACGCCGCCCTCTACGCCGCCGGAGTTAGCATGCCCTTTCGCGACTGTATCGGCCATCAACAACCGATCGCCCTCCTGCAAGCCGCCGTTACCCATGAGCGCCTGGCTCACGCCTATCTGTTCCACGGCGAGGTCGCGATTGGGAAACGATTGACGGCCATTCGCCTCGCGCAAGCGCTCAACTGCGAACAGCCTCCCGAGGCGGAAGGTCTCGACAGTTGTGGTGCATGCCGGTCCTGCCAGCAGATCGAAGCCCGCACACATCCGGACTTTTTCGTCATTGAGCCGGACCCGGAACAGGCCACCCAGCAAATCAAGATTGAGCAAGTCCGCGAGATCGAGCACCAGATCATGTATCGTCCGCTCATCGGTGAGCGTAAAATTTGTCTGATCAACGACGCCGACCGCATGACGATCGGCGCGGCCAACGCGCTGTTAAAAACGTTGGAAGAGCCACCCGCGCATAGTCTCTTCCTCGTCATATCAAGTCGCCCCGCTGCCCTCCCGGCGACCGTCCGGTCACGCTGTCAAGCCCTTCGCTTTACGACACCGGCTCGCACACAGGTGGAAGCCGCGCTTATCCTGACACGCGAAATCCCTCCCGCAGACGCGCGATTCCTCGCCATCATCAGCGAAGGCCGTCTCGGGGAAGCCCTCACTGCCGATGTGAAAGACACTCGCGTGCGCCAACAGGAACTTGTGGACTTGGTCCGTCCCCAATCCTTGCAATCGATCGGGTCCATCCTGTCCTCGGCGGAAGCGATTGCGAAAGCCGACCGTGCACAGGACATGCTCGCCTGGCTGGCTCGTTGGATCCGCGATCTCATCTTGATTCAGATCGGAGGAGATCGCGACCAGTTGCTCTATCTTGAGGATCTGAGGACGCTGGAAGCTTACGCGCAACAGGCCAATACCGATTCGCTATTGGACCTGCTCCGCGAGATTGAGATGACCGAGCAGCGCGCCACGCGGCACCTCAATCTCCACATGGCGCTGGAAATGATCTTGCTCCGCCTGCGCGAGGCGGTAACCGCATCATCCATCCCGCTGCCAGCCTAGCTTTCGCCGTTTATTACCTGGTATCTTTTGCACGCCACATGAGTCATCCCAACAGCTTCTACATCACAACGCCGATCTATTATGTGAACGATGTGCCGCATATCGGACACGCCTATACCACCGTGGCTGCCGACGTCCTCGCTCGATACTGGCGCCTGCAAGGACGCGACGTCTTCTTTCTCACCGGGCTCGATGAACATGGACAAAAGGTTCAGCAGGCTGCGGCCAAGGCCGGCATCGACCCGCAAGCGCATTGCGACAAGCTGGCTCCCCAATTTGAAAAGCTATGGCTACGGCTCAACATCTCGAACAATGCCTTCATCAGAACCACTGACACGGGACACAAATCAGTGGTTCAACGATACCTTCAACAGCTTTATGACAACCAACTAATTTACAAGGCTGACTATACTGGATGGTACTGCACTTTCGACGAGCGGTTCTGGACTGAAAAAGATCTCGAGAACGGCCTCTGCCCTGATTGCAAACGAGCTGTCGAACAGCTCAGTGAGCACAATTACTTTTTCAAGATGGGGCAGTATCAGGATCGCCTGATCGAACACATCAAGCAGTATCCGAACTTCATCCGTCCTGAGTCGCGCCGCAATGAAGTCCTGGGATTTCTCACCACCCAGAAGCTCGGCGATCTCTCAATTTCACGACCCAAGTCTCGGTTGTCATGGGGCATCGAGCTGCCATTCGATCACAACTACGTCACGTATGTGTGGTTCGATGCGCTCGTGAATTACATTTCCGCCTTGGAGTACCTGCGCCCGGAACCATTGGTTGATCGCTTCTGGCCCGCGAATGTCCATCTCGTCGGCAAGGATATTCTCACGACGCACGCCGTCTATTGGTCCACGATGCTCATGGCCCTCAACCTGCCGCTACCGGATATGATCTTTGCCCACGGCTGGTGGACGGTGAACGGCGAGAAAATGTCAAAAAGCCGTGGCAACGTCGTAGATCCCAACGCGATGGCTGACGAATTCCGCATCGATGCAATTCGCTATTTTCTGCTACGCGAAGTTCCCTTCGGTCACGACGGCGATTTTTCCCGCGACGCCCTGATTAGCCGCGTCAACAGCGACTTAGCCAATGGCCTCGGCAATCTACTAAGTCGGACATTGACTTTGATCGAACGGAACACAGGCGGCCTCATACCTAAATCCATCCCATCGGCAGAGACGGCACTCGAATCGGAACTGCAGCAGGCCTGCCTAGACCTGCTCAACAAACAACTCGGCGAGACCATACCGCGACTAGAATTCAATCGTGCCCTCGAAGCCATCTGGCGCGTGGTGCAACTTGCCAATCAGTATGTCGACAAAACTGCGCCTTGGAACTTGACCAAGAAGTCGGAGGATGCCCCGCGCCTCCATACGGTGCTTTATCACATGGCCGAAACACTGCGCGTGCTAGGCCTGAGCCTCTACCCGTTCATGCCAGATACCGTGAACGGGCTGAACGCACAGCTAGGGTTATCGAACCGATTCGATGGTCCCCTCCCATCCATATACTGGACCTGGGGGCGCCTCGAACCTGGTATGCAGATTCGGAAAGGTCGTGCGCTGTTCCCTCGCATCGAACCAAACACACCACAAGGAGCCAAGACCGTGAGTGACGCAACGACTCCTCCGCAACCAACGACAGCGATACCAACGCCAACCACTGTCGCGCCGCAGACCTCAGCCCCTGCAGCACCAGCACCCGTAGCGCCGGCACAGATCACCATCGACGAGTTCATGAAGATTCAGCTCAAGACCGCGAAGGTCCTCACCGCGGAACGTGTCCCGAAATCGGAGAAGTTGCTCAAGCTGCAAGTCAGTCTTGGAGAAGGGACGGAGCCACGACAGATCGTCGCCGGCATCGGCAAGAGATACGAACCTGAGTCGCTGATCGGCAAAACGATCATCATTGTCGCCAACCTCAAACCCGCGAAACTCATGGGCATCGAATCGCAAGGCATGGTCCTGGCCGCAGGGGACAGCGAAGTCCGCGGCCTCGCCACCATCCTCGAAGAAGTTGACCCTGGCACCAAAGTGAAATGAGCCTGGCGGCTACCACAGCCCGGCTGCTGCTTCTCTGTGGGGCTGCACTGACGCCTCTCCCCTGCCTCGCTATCCCGGCTGATGGCGAACCCCCTTCCTATCTCCGTCTGAACGATCCAACACCGACGACCATCCTCGTCCGCGTCGTGGCCCATGGCGCGATGGTCCTCGGTCGAGAGGTCGGAAGCGCCCGCGTCATGATCACCGACGTGGCTACCAAACATGTCCTGGCCACCGGCATTCAGCAGGGTGAAGCCGGCGACCAGAATCAAATCATGCGGACGCCGCATCTCATGGAGGAGCCGCACTATAGCTCCCGGCCGGCAGCAGCCTTTACCGCAACTTTCGGCTTGCTCCATCCCACGCTGGTTGAGGTGACCGCCGAAGGACCACTCGCCTACCCTGAGTCGTCCCAGCGCGCCTCGACGACCGTGTGGCTCGTCCCCGGACAGGATATGACCAACGACGGGATTGTCCTGCATCTCTACGGATACATCGTCCAGATCGAACATCCGAAATCTGGTGAACCGTTGATCGCAAAAGACGATGTGATCCTGCGTGCATCAGTCCGAACATTGTCAGGAACGCTGGTTCGCCCACACGGGGACTGGGACTCCCGGAAGATCCACATCTACGGCGAGCTGATGATCGGAGAGCGGATTCTCGAACGACTCCAGTTGTTTTACAATCACGACCGAGCCGGTTTTGAAGCACCGTTCTTCGTTCCCCTCCCGAAAGATGCACCAGACGGAATCACTCTCCGCGTCGTGGCAGCCGACCCTGGAGGAGGAAACTTCGGCATCGGCCAGGCGAAGTATCCAGTCCTCAGCGAACAGCTCAGGCCACAAAGACGATGATAAGACAGCTGCGACCCTTTGCCTGCTGACTACTATCGGCACGCTGCTCACGCCCATCTACCCTGAAGGCTTGCCGTGATGCGAGGGCCGTGCGACACTATAATCAATGTCTACCCTCGCCTCCTACGAACATCTCCGCTCCCGGCTGTCTCTCGCCCTCGTACTGAACGCGGCGATCATCGTCGCGGAGTTCATCGGCGGATGGATACTCAATAGCATCGGGCTCATGAGCGATGCGGGCCATAACCTCGTCGACCAGGGCGCGCTCTTTCTTGCCCTCTATGCCCATCTACTCACGGCCAGGCCTGCCACAGAAGCCAGAACATTTGGGTATCACCGAGCCGGCATCATTGCGGCGTTCTTGAATTCGTTCGTCCTGTTGCTCACGGCCGTCGGCATCACACTCGTTGGACTCAAACGGCTGCTGCAGCCCATACCGGTAGACGGCGGCTGGGTCATGGCAATCGCCGCCCTGAGCTTCGCAGCCAATCTGAGTATCGCACTCCTGTTGCAGCACGGAGCTAAGGATGATCTCAATATCCGCAGCGCCTTTTGGCACATGCTGGGTGATGCCTGGGTGTCCCTGGGCGTCGTGATCAGCGGCGGGGCCATCTTATTCACCGGATGGACCGTTCTCGATCCGCTGGTCAGCTTGCTGGTCGTCGTGGCCATTGCCAAAGGGGCCTGGCCGCTGTTTAAGGAATCGCTGGACGTCTTGCTGGAATCGACCCCGCCGAAGATCAGCGCCTCACACGTGGCTGCGACCATCGAGGCGATCCCCGGCGTAAAAAACGTCCACGACCTCCATATTTGGGCGGTCGAACCTCGGTTGATTATGATGACCTGCCATATACTCGTCGATGGAGATGATTCGGCGCTGACCAATGACCTTCTGCATGCCATCCGCGGCAAAGTCAGCACCGATTTCGGCATCAAGCATCTGACGATTCAGATGGGAACCGACTGTTGCCATACAGACGAGATCCACTGCGATCTGACCACGTTGGCAAAGCAGCACCGGGATGAGGGGCTCTTACATGTGCACCACTGATCGATCCAGTATCGCGCAGGCGCATGTTCGTACGTTGTACAACTCATGCCCATTGAGACAATGACCACGACCCCAGTCCCTTTTTATATCCTCTGCGGCTCCCTCGGCGCAGGCAAAACCACCCTCTTAATGAGGCTGCTTGAATATTGGAAGAGCCAGGGCAAACGGGCCGGCGTGTTGATGAACGAAGCGGGAGAGGTGAGCATCGACGGCCCACGCGCGGGTACCATCGCCGAACAAGTGATGAACCTGGCCGGCGGCTGCGTCTGCTGCGACACGAAGGAAGACTTGTCCTGGGGGATCGCGCAACTGGTGCGGGACTATGAGTCGGATGTGATCGTCCTAGAATGTTCCGGCATGGCCGATCCAGCCGAAGTGATCGACGGTGTCACCGATCTCTACACTGCGCGGCTCACACACTTAGAAAAAGTCATTGCCCTCCTGCATCCGATCCCGACAGACAGGGAGAGTATGAGGGGATTCGTCACCAGGCAGGCGATTCGCTGCGCCGACGAGTTGATTCTCAACAAGAAAGATCTCTATGTCGCCGGCCATTGGGAGGGATTCAAGACCTCGATCATCGAGCAGAATCCCTACGCGCGGGTCTGGGAAACCAGCCATGCCCGAGTCGATCCTTCATCGCTGCTCGAACCAATCACCCGCATCACGCCGACCGCAGCGGTGAATGTGGAGTTCGGAGTGCCGCAATCATCCATGACGGGTAAGCGGGCCTCGTATCATCCAATCGCCACGACGGTTCGGCTGCCCGGCCCGTTGAACCTCGTACGATTCCTGAGCTGGATGAAGACCCTGCCCCCTGAGCTTGAACGGGCAAAAGGCTTCTTCCGCTTCGCCAAGGGACCGGAGCTTCAAGAATTTCAATACGCCCCGCCAGGCAACGCAACCATTACGCCTATCACGTTACTCGACGAACCGAACCACGCGATCGTCTTGATCGGACGAGGCTACGACCAAGAGCGCTGCCAAGCAGAACTGTTACGTTGTCTTGAAGACTATGAGAGCACAGAGGGCTAGTCCGTAGGGCTAGCCATTGAAGAACGGACTCGAGAATAGCGCAGGAGCAGCCACGCGGCACCGGCTCCGAACAAGCCGCCGATCACCCAACCTCCCAGCACGTCCGTGACGTAGTGGGCCCCGATATACACACGCGACAGACCGATCAGTCCGACCAACGGCCAACTCACCCAGCCGGACCGCGGATAGAGTACGTGGAAAAAGGCCGCAGCCGTCGCGGTGTTAATCGCGTGATTCGACGGAAAGCCGAAGGTCTTGCCGCAGGCTTCAATCTGCTGGATATCCGGGAGCGCCATGCAGGGTCGCGGGCGAGCCGCAAGATCTTTGATCCGCGCCCCGACGAAATCCAACAGGCCGATGGAAGCAGCCAGCACCGGGGCTGCCAGTAATGCTTCCCGCCAAGACAGCCACAGCCAATAGCCGGTCAGCAGGATACCCGGAACCCATAACAGACTTGATTTGGAGAGATTGAGTGCCAATCCGTCTAACCAGGCCGACTGCCCGGCGAGACCGTTGACAATGCGCAAGAAAGATTCGTCCCAGCTCATGATCGGTTCATGGTCAATAGTCAACGGTCAATGGGGAGAGATAAGAGCCTCAATTCGTCGTTCATTCAGTCCTATGACCAACGAAATAGGCATTGCTCCCATTTCGAATGCCTATTGACCAATGACCCTTGGCCTGCATTCATCACTCATCGCGTCCTGAAATGGATGCGCACGGTGAGTTCCCCATCGATCGGCTCATCGCCTTTCAACTGGGGATCGAAGGTCCATTTATTCAACGCAGCCATGCCGGCGATGGTGAGTTCCCGATGCTTGGCCGGCTCCAAAACTACCACCGTCACCGTCGCATCTTTGGAGACCAACATGCGCGCTTTCATCCAATCGTCAAGTTCTTTACCGTCTAAGGCAGGGGGAATAGCCGGCCAGGGTGTGGCTTTGGGAACTGGTCCAAGCTGTTGATCCTTGTTGAGCGGCAGGCCATGGACATGGACTTCGGGCAACTCCAACACATCTTCCCGGTGGTCGTCCTCGTGCGTGGCCTCGTCACCGGCCACGGCAAATGCCATGACCGGCCAAGCCAAAACTACTGCAAATGATATCGCGAGTATTAGTCTCATGACGTGTGCATCCTACCCTATCGGCTGCCGGATGCTCAAACGTGGCAGCTTCTCACCCGCCCAGCCTCGCGCGCCGGCCGGGTCTCCGTTGAGGATTTGGCAAGCCGAGGACGCAGTTGATGGCCCGTTTCAACGTCTGGCTAAAAGAACCATTGCGCACGAACGAAATACGACCTCGGCGTCCCCGCGTGCGCAATCCCTAGACCGATGCTCCCTTCACCGGTGTTATAGAAGTACTTCTGGTCGAGCAGATTGATGATGTCGAAGCCGAGCAGCATCTTTTGATTGTCCCAGGGCAACGGAATCACGTGCGTGAGCGACGCATTGTAAACAGTATAGGAAGAAGAGTGAGAAGAATTCGTTTTCGCATCGGCGTCAACCGCCGTGCGCAAGCCTGATCCGTACAACATCTGGCCGGTGACGTGTGTCCGTTCCAGAAACCGATACGTCACGACGGCCGAACTCGTCATGGACTGCGAGTGATCGCAAAAGACACCGCCCTGTGAATTGATGTCGCCGATCTCCTTGTTGTCGAGAAGATATTGCCCCGACTGAAGCCCGTATCCCTTGCATTGCCCCCAGCCCACATTGCCGCGCCCGGTCAGATTATCGGCGAATTGCACCTTCAACGCTCCATCGATGCCGCGTTTCTACCCATTCTCGAACGCGAAGAAATTCAACATCGGGGTGGTGCCGAACTGGCCGGCATCCGACATATAGTGGTCGAGCTTATAGTACCCCGTCAGTTCCAACGTCGCGTATCGACTGATCGCGTGGTAGCTTCCTACCTCGAAGTAGTGCGAACGCTCCGCGCGTGGGTTGAAGCCGGTCGGGTCGTCCGGAGCAGCCGTGGTGTTCTGTGTATTGAGATTCACAAATGCTATTTGCTCGACGTTGGGCGGGGTGAACAGCCGGCCATAAAAGACATGGAACACGTTTGATTGGTTGTGTTTGTATGTGGCGCCGAGACGGGGACTGACTTGCCCTTCGGTGTAGAACCCCTGAATGACGTCAGCGCGCACGCCCAGATTGAACGTCCACTGATCGTTCTGACTCCACTGGTCCTGAACCCAGAACTCTTCCCGCCATTGGATATTCCGGTTGGAGCCCTGCAGAGAGAGAACCGGCCCAGCCGGAGCCCCGCCGCTGGTGTCGAACGCGAAGATCTGTGACGTGTTGTTTGCATTGGTATAGTCGATCTGTAATCCCGTTTTTACCAGATGCTGGCTGTTGGGGACCCAGGTATGGTCCAACCGTCCTCCTCCTGTATATGCCGTTCGCCTCTGGTTGGCCGTTTGCGCACTGTTGACATTGTCGGCATAGGCCAACCCGTCGAAGCTGGGGGTATGAAAATCCGCCTCGCCTCTCCGGAAATAGAGCCCCAGGCTGAAGAAGTTGGCGGCATCCACATCATGCCGCCATACCAGCTGGGAGTATTGATTGTTTTCCTTCTGGTACTGATTGACGGACTGTGAAGCCGCCGGATTGTAGGTCAGGTCCTGCGCCTGGAGCAGGGTCAGCACATCCGTATTTGCCGCGAGGTTGGGCATCGTCGGAATCTGGTACTTCGCCACCGAATTGAGATAAATCCAGCTGAAGTTATTGCGATTGTCGTGCTGGTAATCGCCGCGCAGATAGGTATTGTTCTTCTCGCTCTGATTGTGGTTGTTCGTATAGCCCAGCGTCGGCGGTTCCAGGCCGCGATTCGTCGTGATGAAGCTATTCAAGACATAGTAACGAAACTTTTCTCCGACGGTACCCCCATATTCAAACGACGGATTCACGGTTTCATTGGATCCGCCGAAGAGTTGCATTGAGCCGAATCCCGGTTTCGTTCCGCTCTTGCTCGTGATATCCACAAGTACCACCGTCTTATTGCCGTACTGCGCTTCCATCCCACCGAGAATGATGTCGGCCCGCTCCCAGGCCCGGGGGGGAACAATATCGGCAAACGACCCGCTGACCGTATCGGGGATGGGAATGCCATCGATCCGATACTGCTGATTGGCATGATCCTGACGGATATGCGTCTGCTTGAGCCCTCCATAGGTCACGCTCGGAACTGTCAGCAGTACGTCAGACACATCGGTGTTGTTGCCCTTCGGCAGGGCTTCGATGTCCTTGCGGCTGAGTTGGTAGGTCTCGCTTGAAGCCTTATATTGGATCGCCGGTAAGGAGGATACGATCTCCAAGGCAATGTCTTTCGTCACTGCCAGGGTGAGCGCCACCGAAGACGTCCGCTCCATGCCGATCTTCACCACCACGAATTCGCTCTTATAGATATCCTGCACCGCACTGACGGAATACGTGCCCTCTTGTGGGACCGTCACGGTGAATTCCCCGGCCTGGTTTGTGACCTCCTGCGTCACGACGTTGCCTTCCTGATCGCGCACCTGCACGATGGCTTGATCCACCCGGCGGAGATCCTGACTCTGAACCAGGCCGGTGATCGTGCGGGTTTCGTTGTCCGCCGCAGAGACCGCGTCGCCTGCGCCGGACACACATGACAGCACCACAGCGAGAACGCTTATGATCCCAATCCACAGACCAACAGGAATAGTGCGTAGCATCGGTTCCTCTGCAGCTCAATACAACATGAATGATGCGTGCGCCAGCTTTCCGAGGACAACGTCCACGGCACAGCAGCGCATACTGCAAGCAGTTCAGGCGATTACGAGCAGGGAGGTGCGCGGGGAGGACCGACGACTGAGAGATCGACCGAAAGAAGAACTGATTCGACAGGGGGATCCTGGTTGCGGACAAGATCACAGACACTCAGATGGGAAACATCAACATCGAGCGAGCCGGCCGTGTGATGCTGTAACCACTGGCAGAGGTCGGTATCGGAGTGCTCGTGTCCATCGTGATCAGCAGCTGCCAACTCGTGATGGACATCCTGCGCCACGGCAAACGGCGCAATGGCAAGCAATAATAGGACAAGGCCGATCGCCACAGTGCCCCGAAGAACGCAGGGCAGACGTCGTATGGAAGTGCGCAGAGTCATTGAGGGCGAGCTAAGTAACATAGGCGTTCACGGCTTGTCAAACAGCGGACTTACGGGGGCCATCCGAGCATCTCCAGCCATCAGGTGCCTCCTCCAGTGGATATTTCCTTTAATATCCGCTATATTTATACTCTTCCGAGCGCGCATCGCCCCCGTCACGCTACAGAAGACGATTCCCAGGTGAGAAGACAGAACCATGCAGAGACCTCTCGATAACCAACACATCATTGAAATCAAACCACTGCCCTCCCCGCGGACGATCAAGAACAATCTCCCGATNNTTACCGATCAGGCCGCCGCGCTGGTCGTTGAAACCAGAGACGCCATTCGCCGCATTCTACATGGGCAAGACCGGGAGCGACTCCTCGTCATTGTCGGCCCCTGCTCGATCCATGACCCGGAAGCCGCCTATGAATACGCGGCCAAGCTGAAACCAGTTGCCGATGCCTTACGAGATCGGCTCCTAATCGTGATGCGAACCTATTTCGAGAAACCCCGGACGACGGTCGGCTGGAAGGGGCTCATCAACGACCCCCACCTAGACGGTACGTGCGACATCGCCACCGGGATGGAACTCGCCAGGACCATATTGCTGAAAATCAATCAATCCGGCATGCCCTGCGCGACGGAATTGCTCGACCCCATCAGCCCACAGTACGTCGCCGACCTGATCAGTTGGACGGCCATCGGGGCCCGCACCACAGAAAGCCAAACGCATCGGGAAATAGCCAGCGGTGTCTCGATGCCGGTCGGCTTCAAAAACGGAACAGAAGGCAGCTTGCAAGTCGCGATCAACGCGATGACGTCGGCCCGTGCGCCGCACCACTTCGTCGGCATCAATACCGAGGGACAAACGTCGATCATTAAGACCGCGGGCAACCCAGACCGACACATCGTCCTCCGTGGCGGGGGCGGGAAGACCAACTACGACGCCGAGCATGTGGCCAACGCCGAAGCGGCTGTGGTCGGCGAAGACATCGCCCGCCCCATCATGATCGACTGCTCCCATGACAACTCCAGTAAAGACCATCGGCGCCAGGGTGTGGTCGCGCGCGAAGTCCTCCGCCAATTCCGTGAAGGCCGCCAATCCATTATGGGCCTGATGCTCGAAAGCAATCTCAACCCCGGCAAGCAGACCTGGAAACAAGGCATCTCCCTCGCCCACGGCGTTTCCATCACCGATGCCTGTCTCGGCTGGGAAGAAACCGAAGCTCTGCTCCCCGAACTAGCCGAGATGATTGTGACCAAGCCCATCTAGGATGCGCGACGAGCGGGAAAAGCGGGACGGGCGAGAAGGGCGTGAGCTTCGTCTCATACATGAGCCGAAGATCGAAGTTCAGGATTCGAAGATCCGAAAACCTCGAACTTGGGACCTCGAACCCTTCCTCGTCTCGCTTGTCCCACCAGTCTCGCTCAGCTATCCTGCGTAGCCTACTCCTGCAAGAGACCCACATGCTCTTCGACACACATACCCATCTAGACGATGCCCGCTACAATGAAGATCGCGAGGCGATGATTGCCCGCGCCAGGGAAGCCGGTGTCGAAGCCTTCGTCACCATCGGCTGCGATCTGGCGACCAGCCAGGCGGCGGTCGCACTGGCGGAGCAACACCCGTTCGTCTACGCCTCCATCGGCGTCCATCCACATGAAGTGAAGCATATCCTCGATAGCTGGTACGACGAATTCCGTAATCTGGCACAGAACAAAAAAGTGGTCGCCTACGGCGAGATCGGCCTCGACTACCACTACGACCACTCGCCCCGCGACGTTCAGCGTGATGTCTTCGCGAGGCTCGTGGGCCTGGCGCGCGAGGTCGGCAAGCCCATCGTGGTGCATACGCGCGAGGCGGCCGAGGATACGCTGACGGTCCTCGAGCGCGAGGGCGCCCGCGACGTGGGCGGGATCATCCACTGTTTCAGCGAGGATCGCGCGTTCGCGAAGCGGGCGCTCGATCTGGGCTTCGACGTCTCGCTGTCGGGGATCGTGACCTTCAAGAACGCGAGCGCGGTGCAGGACGTCGCCGCATGGGCGCCGCTCGATCGGATCCTGGTGGAGACCGACAGCCCGTACCTGGCCCCCGTGCCCCACCGGGGCAAGAAGTGCGAGCCCGAGATGATCGTTCACACGGCCCACAGGGTGGCCGAGCTGCGAGGGATGGCTCCGCAAGAGCTGGCCGAGGCCACGACGGCCAACGCCGAGCGCCGCTTTGCGAAACGATTTCCCCGCTCTGGCCGTCCAACATGACGATGGCACTGGCAGCAGGGCAGGCGATGCCGCAACCTGATTCGGTAGGGAGACCGTGACCGCGGCGACCTCGACCAGGGTGCAGGGCGCGACGATCGCCGCGTCGGTCGGCGTGCACGTCGTGCTGGCGGCGGGCGCGTTCTGGGTCGCCATGAGCAACCTGCACCCGGATCCCGAGCTGCTCGTCGAGCCCGCGGCGCCGCCAGCGGCCATCGCGTCGTCGACCTTCGCGATCGAGCTGGNNACCGGGGACCCGCCGCGCATTGCGGGCGGCGAGACGGTCGCCCGCCTCGACACGGGGACGGCGGGGACAGGGGGCGATCCAAGCGCCCGGACGCGAGCGCTCAACCTGGCCGATCGCGACGAGCAGATGCGACTATCGCCCGATCTGGTGAGCCGGCTCGATCGCGACCAGCTGCAGCGGCTGCGCGTCGCTCGCGTGCGCCAGTCCTGGGAGGACCGGCGCTCCACGACGCATCCCACCGAGCTCACGCTGATCGTCACGGGGCCCGGGACAGTCCTCGAGCGCCGCCCCGATTCGCTGGCAGCACCGAGCCGCGGCGTGCTGCAGTCGCCCTCGCCCAGCGTGCGCGGTGGCGAGATCGGCGGTCCGGGCGATGAGGGGGAAGGTGACCATCCTGCCGGAGGCGCCCAGCTAGGATCGCCCTCGAGCGAGCCCGGCGCCGGGCTGCTCGATGCGCGCCCGGGCCTCGATCACCGCTCGTCTGCGCCGATCGCCAGCGCGCGTCCCGACGTGACGCCGGGCCCGGTCGCCGTGCCGGCTCGCGATCCGGCTCGACCGCGCGACGATCTGGACAGCGACCAGGAGGTCGCCACCACGGTGCGCTCCCTGGTGCACGCCAGCACCGCCGGCGGAGCCCAGGGCGAAGGGCGGGGCGGCAACGGAGGCGGCGGCGATCCAGGCGCCGGCGCGAGCGAGGGGACCGGATCGCACGCGCGTCAACTCGGCGTGGGGGAGGGCGACGTGTTCGAGTACCTNNATGGACGAGCGACCCTCGCCTGGTTTCCTACTTTCGCATGCTGCACGCCAGGATCGACCCGCTCTGGGCTCACGCCTTCCCGAGGAGCGCGCTGCTCGAGCTCAGGCAGGGCACCGTCATCCTGGTGTTCACGGTGCTCGCCGACGGGCGCGTCACCGTGCAGTGGCCCCCGGTCCGTCCAAGCGGGGTCGACGAGTTCGACCACAACTGCGCCGAGGCCATCCGCCGCGCCGCGCCGCTGCCGCCCATTCCTCGCGAGCTCGGGGTGTCGAGCTTGACCATCCGAGCGCCGTTCATCGCGAGCAACCCCGCGGTCAAGTGAGGCGCACGCCGAGCTTGCGCCGCAGCTCGCCGGCCGCGTCGCTCGCCCAGAAGGTCTCGAGGTCGGTGATGCGGGACTCTCCCCCGGGCTCGTTCGCGAGCGCGTCGGCGGCGGTCGAGAGCTCACCGCACAGCAGCAGCCCGGCGCGGCACGCCGTCCACTCCGCCCCGCGGACCCAGTGCTTGAGGTTCGTGCGGCCACCGCGCGCAAGGAAGCGCGCCACCAGGCGCCTCAGCCGCTCGACCTGCGGAGGCTCCAGGCAGGGCACGATGGCCTGAGAGAAGACGCGGGCACGCTCGCGCACGTCGTCCGCGAGCTGCAACGACGGCGCGCCCAGCAGCAGCGCCGCGTAGAAGATCGACTCGAGGTACGCGACGCTGGGCACGAGCGTGCACACGAAGTGCTCCTCGCGGAACCAGCTCAGGTGCCGGCCGCAGGCGAACGCCAGCTGCGCGGCGCTCATCCCCGAGAGCGCCCTGGACCCGATGCGCGTCGAGGGCGGCACCACCGTGAGGATCTCGAACCCCACGTCCATCTCGGGCGCCGCGTACGCGGGCGGCGCTCGCAGACCCAGCGTGGCGGAGGCCCACGACAGGGCGCGCACGGCGCTGATGGTGGAAGTCATCGGGTCCTGGTACGCGGCCGGGTCGATGCGCGGGAACGTCCCGTCGCGCCGCATCGCAGAGACGCGCCCGACGAGCGCCGCCGAGGCGATGACGCCGAACAGCTCGCTGGTCGTCCGGTCTTCGTCCGGGTGCGACAGCAGCTTGGTCCACGCCTCGGCGTTGAGGGGACGCGTGGGCCGGATCGGGCCGGCCCGCCGGTGACTCTCCCAGAACGCGCGCTCGTCGCGGGTCGCCGCCCCACGCTGCACGAGCACCTCGGCGATACGCCAGGCGTCGTCGACCGCGCCCGCGTTCACGGCGGCCGCGTAGCGGGCATGAAGCTCGCGGAACGGGATCTCGGCGGAGCCTGTGCGGCGAGACGACGCCTTCTTCGGACGCGCAATGGTCGGCGGCTCGTCCTCGGCCTCGGCGGCAGGGGGGGCCATGGACCTCGGGGCGCGAT
>PLBR01000095.1 GCA_003135435.1 Nitrospira sp.
TGATGACCACGATGGCGGCGCTGCTGGGGGCGCTGCCTCTGGCAGTCGGGATGGGGGTGGGGTCGGAGCTGCGCCGGCCGCTCGGCATCGCGATCGTGGGTGGCCTGCTTGTCAGCCAGCTCCTCACGCTGTATACGACACCGGTCGTCTATCTCTACCTAGACCGTGTAAGATTGCGGTTCCGCTCCTCAACTGAAACGAAGTTCGTGAGGCAGGGTCAGACTTCCCCAGTGATCTTTAGAACATAAGGAGGCTGCATGGACGCAGTAACTCAACGCCCCTGGGTCTGGCAGCGCCGCTGGCTGTACCTCGACAAGAGAGCGCCATCACGAAACCGTAGGGTTCTCTGTCAAATGCTCCTGCTCGCAGGGCTTCTCTGCTCTGGCCCGACCCAGGCGACTGCGGGAGACTCTGGAGTGCCAGCTCATTCAGCTCCGTCACCGGTCGGCGATGCCGGACGAGGCGAGATGCTCTACAAAGCAAGCTGTATAGTGTGCCATGGTCCTGAGGCGGCGGGTGCTCTTGGACCGCGCCTCGCAGGCAATCCGATTCTCTCCAATGACAAAGCCTTCAAGGAGATCATTCGACAAGGGCGCCATATGATGCCGCCGTTACAGGATACGCTGACGGGTCAACAGCTGGCCGATATCCACGCCTGGCTTCAGACGCTTCATTAACGCCAACGAGAATCTTCCAACCTGATTAAAGGAAACGAAAAGCAGTCACAACCTTGTCACAGGTTGGCCCATCTTGTTACTCTGCCACGGAGTTCGCGTACACGAGGACTGCCAGGCAGAAGGTCTGTCCCCTCACTAAACTCAACGCTCCTCCGGATTGCTCCACGTTGGATAAGTAATGTACGCTCGAGATTTCCCGTAACCTTTTCAGCGTTCAACGCGACTAGGGAATAGAAGGAAAGAGCCGACACGTCTAAACTCGCCCGGCAATGACCTGATTGATCAAGGAGGCCAGCATGAGACATCACGCGCATTTCATTCTTGGAACTGTAGCAGCGTTGGCAGAGGTGACGGGAGTCTCTCAATAGTATCAGGAGACGCCTCACTTGGCTCCGTCGCTATTGGTAAAGCTGAGGATTTCTGAGCGGTGCAGCAGTATTGCCGGTGAAAGGAGACACCACGTGATGAGCCTGGCACGATCGATCGACCGCACCCTTTGCGTCAGGCGCCATAAGTCGGACCGGCCCGCTCTTCACACTTGCCATTCCAGTGAACTACCGAAACGCGGCAGCGGGCGTGGCGGGATGGGCCGCGGAGGAGCGGCGCCATTCTAAAGAACGGCGACAACGGAGCACGGCTAGCGGGTCTGACGTCTCCGACTCCTCCGTGAATGTCATGGAACACACGACGAACCGTAGGGAGGTCTGTATGCTGCGTTGCCGTTTTTCCAAAGGGTGGCTTCGTTCCTGGTTGGCCGCCTGCCTGGTGCTGACCATCTGCACGGGAACTCCCCGGTTTCTCGCGGCTGCCTTGGTCACGCCGGAAGAAGTCAACAGCGTGCGGGTCTACAAGAAGCTGGCGAACGCCACAGTCCTGATCGCCTCAGCCTATGTCAGCGCCCATCACATCGCGCAGGCATCGGGGAAAGGAATCGGGTCCGGTGTGCTGATCGATGAGCAGGGCTCGATCGTGACTAACGCACATGTGGTGGAGGGGGCAGCCAACATTACGGTGACGTTGCATGATGGGGCTCGATTCCCGGCAGAGCTGATCGGAAGCGATCCGCAATCGGATGTCGCGCTGCTCCATGTGACGCTCCCGCCGGGGCCGCATATCCCTGCCCAACTGGGCGATTCCGACAAATTGGAAATCGGTCAGAAAGTCCTGGCGATCGGACACCCCTTCGGGTTGGGCTATGCGTTTTCGACGGGCATCGTAAGCGGATTCGGGAAACTGCTGGAGACCAAACAGGAAGTGTTTCAAGAACGAATGATTCAAACCACGACTCCGATCAATCCGGGCAATAGCGGCGGGCCGTTGGTCGATTCCGAAGATCGCGTGGTCGGGATCAACTCGGCAATCTTGATGGGAGCGCAGAACATCGGGTTCGCCATCCCGATCAATACCGTCAAATCCATCGTGACTGAACTGCGGACGAATGGACGAGTGATCAGGCCCTGGCTGGGCATCAAAGGGAAATTTGTGACCGACGAAGTGCGGAATCTGATTGCGCTTCCCCTTGTGAGCGGGTTGCTCATCATTGATGTGGAAGATGGGAGCCCGGCCCAGACGATTGGGCTCCGTGCCGGCGAACTGGATGTGACCATCGAGGGAGAGCCGTGGATCTTGGGGGGCGATATCCTCGTCGCGGTCAATGGGCAGGACGTGAAGACCGGCGAGCAATATGCCACGGTGCTCCGGCAACTGAAGGCCAAGGAATCCATTGAGCTTACACTGTTTCGAGACGGCACAAGGCGCACCATCACTGTCATGCTGGGAGAACGCCCGGCACCGCACAGTCCCTCACAACATCCCAACATCGAGGTGCCTCCCGTGGTTCCACAGGCGCTGGATTTCGCTCCATTCTAACGCGGTCTGAGGGACGCGAGAGTGGAGCGCGATCGCGAGACAGACCGAAGAAGGCGGAGGAGGGCCTTCTGATGCTCAGGAGGCCATCGGAGGATTCAGCCTCTCCTTACGCTGTGGTAGTCATCTGATTTGCGGGGCACCTGTGGGGCGACGGTCTGTTCGACCCGGTTACCTGTTGAGGTAACTCCCTGGTTAGGTGGATGAGCCAAGGGGAAGCGTTACATGGATATGTGCGTCACCTTCGAACTCGCCCAGGCCCTCACATAAAACCTGGAGCCTTTTAAAGGAGGTTGGTTGCAGTACGTAAAGCGTAATTGGAGCAGGGTCAATTCCTGGTCAATAGGCAGAGGAAAATCATGAGCGCATTGGGAATCAGTTCGATCGTGTTTGTGTGTATCTTCGGCAGCGCGATGCTCGGCTTTTATCTTCGCACCGTGCTGCCCGACCATCACCTGAGCGATGATTCAATGCGTGTCGTTACGCTGAGCACTGCCCTGATCGCGACATTGGCTGCGGTAGTGCTGGGCCTGCTGATCTCCTCTGCAAGGACCGCCTTCGACAATATCAGCGACGAGATCACGCAGACCGCCTCCAAGGTCGTGCTCCTCGACCGCTCCCTAGCCAATTACGGGCCGGAGACGAAGGAAACCCGCGATCTGCTCCACCGTGCTTTTGCCTCCGCTATTGAGATGATCTTTGCCGAGAAAGATTCCCGGCTGGCGAAGCTGGCCGCCCGGGAGAGGCTCTCCGGGATGGAGCAATTTCAGGCCAAGCTCCGGGAACTCGTGCCACGAAATGACGCCCAGCGCTCGCTCCAGTCACGTGCCTTGGAACTCAGCAACGAACTGGTACAAATGCGCTGGCTGGTGATCGCGCATGAGAGTGACGCGATCCTGCCGCCATTCCTGGCGGTGCTGGTTCTGTGGCTCGCCATCATATTCGTCGGGTTCGGTTTGCACACCGCCAACAACTCAATCGTCTTAACGACCTTGTTCGTCTGCGCGCTGTCGGTCTCCGGCGCGATCTTTCTGATCGAAGAGTTGGACCGCCCGCTCGAAGGGTTGATGCAGGTCTCCAGTGCTCCGCTACGCAACGCGTTCGCCCAGCTCGGGCAGTAGATGCTTCCTCGCCGAGCGGTTCCACCTTCTGGAGATAGGCGTGATGAGCTTTGACCTGCCGGACGAAACCTCCAGGGTATATCGATACGTCAGACAGTTGGATCGGCATGTCACAAAACTGCGCCACAAGGCGGCGTCTCGTCAACCCGTGGTGGGTTTCAAATGGCTCCGGTTTATGTAGCGGGGCCGTTGCTTGACCTTGCACTTCGCGGTTTGGCGGTTTCCGAAAGCTGTTCTCGCCTCGTTCGTGCGCGCGGCGGGATGAAATTGCTTCCTCGTGCCTGCAGGCTTAAAATTCGAGTCATCTACAGGATTCTTTATGGCTACTGCGAAGCAATCTCTCGTTACGTCAACCCCTGACATCCTTGGCGGAACGCCGGTCTTTCGAGGTAAGCGAGTGCCGGTGCAGACGTTCATCGAGTATTTGGAGGGTGGGCAGTCCATCGACGAGTTTCTGGACGGATTCCCCACTGTCACGCGCGAGGAAGTGATCGCCTTCCTCGAAGAAGCCAAAGCCCGAATGCTGGCCGTCGCTTCGTGAAACTCCTCCGCAGGATGCTGAAAAAGTCCTCCAGCCTGTCTTGTTCATTTGGTCTGTTCGGTCTGTATGGTTTGTTTGGTTAAATGAAACTAACCAGATGGAC
>PLBR01000077.1 GCA_003135435.1 Nitrospira sp.
CGGACCGGCCCGGGCCGTCCCGCAGAGTCCAGGTGCGAAACGGCACCTTCGGCACCGTTGTGGCTGGCATCGACGCCGCCGACAACGCTCCGACCAGAGAGGGTGACGTTCCCCGGGCCCAGGGTGACGTCGCCGGCTCGCCGGAAACGAAGGTTCAGGCAGCGGAGATCTCCGCGTTGGTGGTCGAGCTCGATGATGGCCGGCGTGCCGTTCTCCCCCGCAGCTATGTCGAGACCTCGACCAGCCTGGGCTACGCCCTCACCTTGTTCCGCTCGCAGGGGATCACCGTCGACCACACGTTCGGCCTCGGGGGCGACAGCCTCTTCCAAGAGGCCGGCTACACCCAGCTGTCTCGAGGGCGGTTGTCCAACAACCTGTACGTCGCTGCCCCCGAGAACCCGAGATGGGAGATCGGCCACCACGCCGACGACACCGCCCAGCGAGACGCCCTCCAGTCCCTCGTAAGCGCGCTCGCACAGTCCCGGGAACAGACCATGGCCCAGGACCACCTCCCGCAGTGGTCGGCTCCTCCATCCGATGACCTCGCCGCCACCTACGTCCAGCACGCCACCCTGGCCCGATGGCTCTGCGACCACGCACCGCCGGACGTCACCGCCGCCCTCGCCGCCGCCTCCGACCGGGCCCACCACGCCCGCGTCGTCGACCGAGACACTCAAAGTGCGGAGGCCGACGTGTCAGCTCTCGTCGCCAGGCAACGCCATCGGGACGAGTGGGTTGCGTCCCACCGAGACGAGATCACGACCTGGTTCCGACTCGAGAGAGATGTCCGGCGATACGAGTACCGGCTCGGCCAGGCCGCCGGTTTCACGCAACCCGAGCACATCTCGTCATTGCTCGGCCCCCTGCCCGAACGCGTCGGCCACGTCGAACGGTGGCAGAGAGCAGCGGGAGCCATCGAGGCGTATCGCACCCGATGGAGCGTCGCTGGCCCAGCCGCCCTCGGCCCCGAACCGGTCGGTCCGGAGCAACGTGCCCACTGGGACAAGACTGTTGCCATCGTCGGGGCGACCGGATTCTTTTCGTCTGGTGAAACGCGCCAGGGCGGATCCGAACAGGCATCGTTGGACACACGGTGGGAGAGCATTCATGCCGCTAACCGACAACGAGATAACGACTTCAACATCCAGCGGCCGTCGGTCCCATCGCTGGCGTCGCTCTCGCGAGACGAACCGGACCTCGACGGCGGATTCGACAACGGGTTCGGCTTTTGAGGAGGTCCGAGACGGTCGGCCGACCGAGAGGCGCTTGAAATGAAGCCCCTACGGACCTCCCGGCCGGTTCGTCGGCAACGGCGCTTGAATGGAGAACGAACCGTGCCCTTGACAAAGCCGACCCGGTTATCAGTCGCACCCTGGGGCCGGCTGACTGCTTTGGCAGTAGTAGCTGGAGTTTGGGAATGGTGTTGAGGGGTGGTTGGTCAAAGGTCTCCATTCTCTGTTCGCCGCCTACATCCTGGCCAACCCTCTCGGAGTCAGTCACCGGCGCTGCCTCCCCACCGGCAGTGCCGGTAGCGCAGGCAACACCGGTCCCACCCGGGCCGATTGGAGCCTAAGCATGACTACCAACACAGGCCCGTTCGGTAACGGCGCCACCATCATCGAGACCTTCGGTGCCTACCTGGCCGCGGGGTTGCTCACCGGCACATCGCTTCCCACCGGAGCTACTGGACCACTGCCCACACACTGAGCGGCCCCACGGCTGCTATCGGTCCCACCGGTCACCCACAGGGCTCTACCGGTTCAGCATCCACCACCACCGGACCCATGGGTCTCGCGGTTCTCAGGGTGCTACCCGGCCGACTGGCTAGCAGGAATCGCCGAGTCCCCGTAGGAAGAAGAAGCGCAGGCGAAGGCGAGCGCGACGGATTGGGACTCACAACATGAACGGAGCATCCTCACCGGTTTACCGGTCCGATCTGTCCCGAGTTTGACCCGTACTGGCGTGGTCGCAGTGATCCGACGGGATGTTGGCACCGAGCCACTTCCGTTTCCCGTACCCACGAATCCGAAGATACCGCTTCCCTGGTTGGGTCAGTCGGATTGAAGTAGTAGCCGATGGCGTGGGTAGAGACTGAACCTAGAGGGATGACGCTACCGACCACGTTGCCCCGCCGTTGGTGGTGAAAACCGCACCGCCGAAGTTGCTGGGGGAGTATGGCACTCCGACCGCCATGCAATCTGTGGTTGATGAGCAAGACACGTCTGAGAGTTCATCGATACCCGAGTTCTTCGGCAGGACGCCCTGGGACCAAGAGATACCGTCGTCCGTTGTGTAGATTGCCTCAAGGCTGACAAACTTCGCTTGGTTGTTGAGGTTCCAACCGACCGCTACACAGTCGCCAGGAGCCGAGCACGACACACTTTGGACGCCGCCAATGCCCTCCTTAGTGCCCCACGACCAGGAGGCACCAGCGTTCTTTGTGTAGATAGTTACACCTTCGTAGCCGTCATGTAGTGGGTTGTCGGGGGAGCCGACGGCAACGCAATCGCTGATAGACGAACACGAGACGCTGTTCCAAGCAAATGAACCCCAGGTGGCCGGCATCTTCCCCCTTGACCATGAGACTCCGCCATCGGTGGAGAAGATACCTATGCCCACGCAAACGTCCACAGATGGACACGACACGGGAGCCCCCTCGGGGTTGGCATTTCTTTTCTCCGACCACGTAGCCCCGCCATTCGCAGTGGACACTACGTCTCCGTCGTTGTCGACCGCGACACAGTCACGTGGAGCCGAGCACGACACGCTCTCCAGAGGGTCGAGACCCCTTGGCAAGTTGCCTTCGGACCAAGACGCGCCGCCGTCCGTTGTATAGCTGTAAAAGACGGGTCCAAAGTCGCCACCACCTCCGACAGTCATGCAATCACTTGCAGATATGCAAGACACGGCCATATTCGCACCGGGCGCACTAGATGCACCTTCGGTCCAGGTAGCACCACCGTTGGTGGTGACGGCTGCGCCATTTCCCACCGCAACACAATCGGTCGTGGACGGGCATGACACGCCCACCGGAAAGATGGGGGACGACACCACAGCCCCCGTGGGTGTGTTATTCCCCGCATTCCCTGTTTGTCCGGACCCAGGATGTTTAATCCCTGAGTTCGCGGTGTTCCCGGACCCGGAGTTCCCTAGCCTTCCAGGATTGGACGCCGTTGTTATCGCAGTCACGATGACAGCGCACAGGACAACCATCCAGGCGATGCCAATCCAGCCAAGAACGATGCCAGCGAGAGCCCGGCCCCGTCCTTGCTTCAGCCCTGGATTCGTGTTGATTCGTCGGCGCGCCTTGTATCCGAAGACCAAGGCCAAGATCGAGCACAACCCTATGAATAGGCCGACGATACCGAGGACCAGGGACGCGACAGCGAAGCCATCGTTCCGGGTGGACGACCCTTTCGCCGTGTGTGTCGGGAGCGATTCGCTGACGGGGGCTCCGCAGTCCGAGCAGAACGCCGACCCGATCCGGACAGGATGTCGGTTGGGACAGAGCGTGGTTCCCGTTGTCTCGATCGTGTTCGACATGGCTCCCACCGGCTTTGCATTGGGCGGGCAGAACTGCACCACCAGGTCGCTCTGGGTTTAGGGTCGTTGCGGTCCGGGAGGGCTGACCAGCAACCGTCGGTGAGGCCGCTCTACCTATGACTCAGACTTGTGTGGACCAGTACACCGATCGATTATCGGCACGGCGACCTGGCAACTTGAGTCGGACTCAAGCTCGGTCAGCCTGTCACCGATGTCTTCGGCAGAAAGTAACGGATTCATCTGTCCCACATTTGCCACAATCCTGGCCTTGCATGGAGGACACGAAATGACCGAACAAACATCGGATGAGCGCTTTGAAGACTTTATCGTGGGAATGAGGCAATTGGCCGGTGAAATCACAGAGGAGCGTAATACTGAGTTGGACGAAGACCGCTGGAACAAGAAGGAGCGTCAGATCATCTCCTTGGAGAATGCTGCCAACCTGCTTGACGAAGCCTGACAGAAGCAGCGTGTGGTACGACGCTCAGGAGGCTGCTGAGTGCCCCACCACCATGCACAACGGCGAGCCCTGCCGCACCCGTACTGGGTCGGGCTCTACATACTCGTCGTCTTCGCCGAAGAGGTTGGTCGCCATTCTCCCTGGATCGGCCGTGCAGGCGGTCGATAAAAGCGACGGCCGCACAACGACCGGACGCGCGCGCAGGGTGGCGGGGGATGGGGGAAGAAGGCTGGTGAGGTGGGGCAATCGGTCTACAGATCCGTCGACCAGGGGCCGATCACCCAATGGTGAATCTAACCGTGCGATGCGCCGGATTGGAGACGGCCCGTGGTTGAACTCGTCCGATCACGAACGGCGATGGCGGCTGCGATGGGAGGAGCCGCAATCTGGGCCCTCGGTGCCTTGCTCGTTTGTCTGTCCTCTGCGCTGCTGAGCGGTCCGGAAAGTCTCGGCACCGCACAGAACCTTCTCACCGCCAGTTCGTGGCTAAACGTTGTTGCGGGCTTCGCCGCATTGGCGGCAGCCTGCTACGTCACCTACAGGACTTTCCTAAAGCATCTATGGCCGTTCGTTTGGGAACTAGCCGGAGCAGTAGCAGCGACCATGATCTTCGTCATCGGTTTGCTGATGATCGCTACTTCTTCTAACAGCAATTCCGATGCTGGCTCCATCGTATCTGCCGTCGGTCTTGGCGGTTGGGCAGTTCTATTACTCGTCAATGCAGCGAGACGAACACTGATCGAGCAGTCGAATGGCGCGGGGGTGCAACGGACCGCCCATCTCTGGTTTGCTTCAGCGGGTGCTCTCGTCGCGATCGCTGTTGCGCGTGGATTAACCGCGTCAGGGAATGATTCTACCGTGCAAATTGTTGCTGGCCGGACGATCTGGTTCGTCGGACTAGTTGCTCTGATATCGGTGCTATCGGTTGCGCGCCGCCGCAAATTGATCTCGACGAAGCACTTCAAGGTTCTGATCGCAGGCTTATCCCTTATAGCTGTGGCAG
>PLBR01000114.1 GCA_003135435.1 Nitrospira sp.
TTCGGCGACGTGAACCCGCCGGTCCATGCCTGGTCGGCCTGGCGCATCTATAAGATCGACAAGAAACGCAACGGCGTCGGCGATCGCCGGTTCTTGGAGCGCGTCTTCCACAAACTGCTGTTGAACTTTACCTGGTGGGTGAATCGCAAAGACGCTGAGGGGAAGAACATCTTCCAGGGCGGTTTTCTCGGCCTCGACAATATCGGGGTCTTCGACCGAAGTGCGCCGCTGCCGACCGGCGGCCACATTGAACAATCGGATGCCACCAGTTGGATGGGCATGTACTGCCTCAACATGCTGACGATCGCGCTGGAACTCGCCCGGGACAATCGGGCCTACGAAGACGTGGCCAGCAAATTCTTCGAACACTTCGTCTACATCTGCCGCGCCATGAACAACATCGGCGGTGAGAAGATCGAGTTGTGGGATCGTGAGGACGGTTTCTTCTACGACGTGCTGCACCTGCCGAACGGGGAAACCACACACATGAAGGTCCGCTCGATGGTCGGCCTGATTCCTCTGTTCGCGGTCGAGACGCTCGACTCCGAACTCGTGGACAGTCTGCCACGGTTCAAGCACCGTATGCAGTGGTTCATCGAGAACCGGCCGGACTTTGCACAGCATCTCGAAACGCAGTCCTATGACGGAGGCGTGCGGCGTTTTCTCTCGCTCGTGAGTCGTGATCGGCTGAAATCCGTGTTGGGTTATCTGCTGGACGAAGAAGAATTCCTGTCTCCCTACGGCATCCGCGCCCTCTCGCGCTATCACAAAGATCATCCCTATGTGGTCTCGGTCATGGGCCATGAGCATCGCGTGGACTATGAACCGGCTGAATCCAGTACAGGATTGTTCGGAGGCAATTCAAATTGGCGCGGACCGATCTGGTTCCCGGTCAACTATCTCCTGATCGAGTCGCTGCAAAAGTTCCACTACTTTCTCGGCGACCAGTATCAGGTGGCATGTCCCACCGGATCGGGCCGTCAATCCACGCTCTGGCAAGTGGCGGCCGAGATCTCACGCCGTTTGACGCATATCTTTCTCCAGAATGCCGAAGGGAAACGTCCAGTGTTCGGCGGAACGAACCGATTTCAAGACGATCCGCATTGGCGCAACAACATATTGTTCTACGAATACTTCCACGGGGACAACGGGGCAGGCATCGGAGCCAGTCATCAAACCGGCTGGACCGGCCTGGTGGCAAAACTGATTCAACAGTCTGGAGAATAAGGGAGCCTATGGCAAATGGCTGATAGCATATAGCAAGATACTCTTGCCATTAGCCATACGCTCTTGATGAGAGAGAAGCCATGAAAGTTGATGCAACCACATGCCAAAACCTCGACCGGGCGCTGGGCCTCGAATGGCTCGAGACGAACGGGAGAGGAGGATTTGCCTCCGGTACGATCGCGGGCGCAAACACCCGCCGGTATCATGCGCTCTTGCTGATTGCCCGCAAGCCGCCGAGCGAGCGGTTCGTGCTGGTGAACCAACTGGAAGAATGGCTCGACATCGACGGTCAGACGATTCCACTGTCAACGAATCTGTATCCGGACGCCGTCCATCCGGCTGGTTATGAACACTGTATTGAATTTTCAACAGATCCCTGGCCGACCTGGACTTTCGACTGCAATGGAATAACGGTCCAGCGGGAGATTTTGTCGATCCACGGCCGCGATATCGTGATCGTGCGATGGAGACTGGTCGGTACGAAGAACTCGCGAGCCGTGCTGCGGGTGAGACCGAAGCTCACCGGGCGCGACTATCATGGGACGCATCACGAGAATGGAAGCCTCTCGACGGAGGCCTTGGTCGGAAGCGGAGTGGTTGCGTGGCATCTCTACTCCGATCTGCCTCCAGTGCGGGCCTTCCATTCAGGAGGGTATCGCCATGAACCACATTGGTACCGGCACATACAACTCCCCGTCGAACAACAGCGCGGACTCGATGCCGAAGAAGACTGGTGGTCGCCCGGAGAGTTCACGTTCGATCTTGAGTCCGGATCCACCCAGACTCTGGCCCTTACCAGCGAGGCCATCGACCGGCTCGACGTCATCGCCCTCGCAAAGTGCGAGCAGTCTCGCCGCAACACAGTCCGGCAAGCCGCTCCCGCCACTGATTCTTTGGCTGGCGAACTCTGGTGTGCTGCGGAAAGTTATCTGTCCGAGCGGGGCAACCAGCAGACGGTCATAGCCGGGTATCCCTGGTTTACCGATTGGGGACGCGACACGTTCATCTCGTTGCCCGGCCTCTGTCTGGTCACCGGTCGATTGGATGTGGCCTGGCAGGTCATTGCCTCCTTCGCCGCGCACGTGTCCGAAGGCATGGTGCCGAACCGCTTCCCCGATGCAGGCGAGCAGCCGGAATACAACACCATCGACGCCTCACTCTGGTGTATCCATGCGATCGATCGCTACTTCGCGGCGTCACAAGATGAGGCCCGCGTCCGTCAGACTGCTTGGCCGGCTGTCAAACAGATTCTCGACGGCTACCGCCAAGGCACGCGCTACGGAATTAGGATGGACGAGGATAGTTTGATTAGGGGCGGAGTCCCCGGCGCGCAATTGACCTGGATGGACGCGAAGGTCGGTGATTGGGTCGTCACGCCGCGCCATGGAAAACCGGTGGAGATCCAAGCGCTCTGGATCCGAGCGCTGGAAGTCGGCGAAACGCTTGCGCGCCGATTCGGCGAGGCGGACTATGCCGATCGGTGTCAGGATGACCGCAGCAATGCGATCGCCTCATTTCGTAAGCGTTTCTGGTACGAGCAAGGCGGCTACCTCTATGATGTCATCGACGGCCCGGAGGGCGACGATGCGTCCCTCCGGCCCAATCAACTCTATGCCATCTCGTTGGTGGACGAACTGGTCCCGCGCGACCGCGCGCAACAGATTCTTCACCTCGTCGAAGAGCAACTCCTGACGCCCGTGGGGCTCCGCACTCTGTCACCCACCGACAGCCGCTATCGGCCCCGCTATGAAGGCGGCGTGCTGGAACGAGACGGCGCCTATCACCAAGGCACGGTCTGGCCATTCTTGTTGGGCCCGTTTGTGACAGCCTGGATGAAAGCCTTCGGCCAGAGCGCCGCAATACGAAACAAGGCCCGCAGTTTTCTCGTAGGCCTCGAAGCGCATCTGCATGAAGCCTGTCTGGGTCAAGTTTCAGAAATCTTCGATGCCGCGGCTCCGCACCAGCCGCGAGGCTGTTGCGCGCAAGCCTGGTCGGTAGCCGAACCCTTGCGAGCGCTCATCGAAGATCTTCGAGTCATCGCCGAGACTGCCCGCCCCAAGGTGAAGACCGTGATTGTGCGCCGGCGCCGCGAAGCAGTCCCGGTCGTAGAGCCACCATCGGAACGCACGGTCCCACGACAGAAGAAAGACGGCGTGAAGGGTCGCACCATGCGCGACCCTCTGCTATGATCTGGAGCAAGAATGTTCCAATCCTTGCGGAAGCACTATGAAAGTCTTGCTCGCCCGTATCACACCGCCCTGCACAGACGTCACCCGATTCGTGTCCGAGTCCATGGACCGGACGCTCCCGGTCTTGACCCGCATCAAACTCCGGCTCCATCTGCATGATCTGTGAGGGGTGCGCGCAATACCGGCAGCAACTGTTGAACATTCGTCAGGCCCTCCAGCGTCCGGCGTCACCTTCCCAGGATCAGAAGCATGACCCTCCGCCGCTCTCTCCCGCCGCCCAAGTCCGTCTCAAAGAGGCGTTTCGCGCCAGGCGCGACTAGCGCCACCGCTCCATCCGCCGCGAACCGGAGTCTGACGTGCCTCTTCACCGCCCGATGTTGGATTGCAAGACCCGACCCTCAATCTTCTCCTGGCCATGCCTCATAGCCATCGACGCACCCGGGACCTGTAGGCAACGAACTGCTCCCCAAACAACCTGGCAAGCGCCTTTTCCTCAGGTTCGATTTGGAAGCGGTTCATGTAAACGATGAACGCAGGAAGCAGAAAGAAGGCTAGGGCGTTCGACAAGAATATCGCCCACCCGAGCAAGCCCAACAGAAAGCCCAGATACATCGGGTTGCGGGTAAACCTGTAGATGCCCGATACCACCAAAGAGGACGATGAGTCAGGTTTCATGGGGTTGACCGTCGTCTTGGCTCGTATGAATGAGGCAAACCCCAACCCGCCAATGACCGCGCCGGCGACAGCCGCACTCACTGAGAAGAGAGTGCGTGCAGGAAGCTCGAACCCGAATGTCGGTACGGCCCATCTGGCGAGCCACATGAATGCAGCCATGAGGAAAACAAGCGCGAGAGGGGGGACCTTCAATTCAAGAACGTGCATGGCGTCTGCTCCGAAGCATAACCTAACAGGCTGTGGAAAACCTATTTTGGTCCGCTAGAACTTCGATGGTGCGCACGTGTGGCACAACAGGAGAACAGTCCCCAGGATGCTCAAGAAGACCGTCCTCGCTGGTCGTGAAATGTGAAACGTAAAACGTGAAACGTTCGAATCCTGAAATGAACGACGCTTCACGAGATACGCTTCACGGGTTTTGAGCACGAAGCTGGCGGACTTTTTCAGTGCCCGGCTAAAGGAGATATATGAAGTCTCGAATATCAATGAGCGACCAGGCTCCACGAGGAGCAACCTGGATCTCGCAAGTCTACGACTCTCGCCCTATTAGCTAACTTCACGATCTGCGAGTGACAGGCCAAACTGTGGGCTCGAAGGAGAATCCCTTTGCTAACGGTTGGAGGAGTGACGGGAACAGAAAACCAGCGTGACGACCCTGGCTGTCCCCGGTCTCCACGGACCTCGGCTACAGCGGTCTATCATGTCCCGGTTGATGATGTGCCGTACCTTGCCGCCCTCGGCGCAAGATACAAGGCTACGGTTCAGAGAGGGCAGTGTCGATGGCACGGGACCGGGAACGTTGGCGGATTAAAGGTAGGACGCCGCGCGCACATGGCTTTTCAAGGAAGCTGCAGGCCGATCGCGAACGATGCCTCATAGCCGTCAGCCACTGTTGTCGGCGCCAGCATGAGTTGATCACCACCATGTCGGAAGATCCAATCATGCCGGTTTCTCGCTATGCGCGGTCCTTTCTCGGCATACAGGGAGGCGGCATGGACGCGATCCGTCAGCCCATCGTCGAAGTACATTTGCGACGTGAACTCGAAGCTCCGCTGGGCCACGGGCGCAGTGCGAATCTTGAAGTGAATATGCACCGTCCGGCCTGCATACCAGCCAGGGTACACAGTGACGAACCGGGCCTCGCCCCGCGCGTTGGTGATTTGGTAGCCACGCAAGAATTTCTGGCCGATGGTGTCGAAACCCGGATCCTGCACGTCCGAATAGACGCCCAGCGCATCGCAGTGCCAGATGTCCACCTGGGTGCCAGGCAGCGGCTGACAGTCTCCGGCGCCGAGGCGCGAGACCAGTAGCGTCAGAGCTAGTGGCGTACCGAACTTTACTCGCCCGTCGGTCGGATCTGAGCGAATGTCGGACCGATTCAATCGCTCGTCGACAAAATACGGACCTTCGGTTTGCTCTGGTCGGACCACACATGAAGGGCCAAGCGCGCCTGCAACAGCCCGCCTCGGGTTCAGGCTACCGGCCATTAGCCAGGCCACACCCGTGGCGCCCAGAAATACCACAATTTCACGGCGGGAAAGGAGAGGCCCCGCAGGCCGGTCTTCATGCGTCATTGGTATTCTTCCTCCGTTCGAGCGCGCTAGCGTGCGAGCGAGCCGACAGTGGCTCCCTGGGCGCGAGCATGGCAGAAGTTGTATCACTCCATCAGCAGCATCGATGTCCCATCATCATACCGCTGGGACCGGTCGAGACACCATCCGATTGTACGCACAAAGTTGGGACGCCGCGCGCCACGAAACTGAGATTTCTCACTCCGCCCAGATATACCGCACCAAAGCCATTCCGAAGGCGAAAGAGAATCCATACGCGAAGGGATCGAGGCGAATCAGTTCCTGGTCACGGTTACGACGCCGCGCTCAGACCTTCGCCTTGGCAAGTTAAAGGTCTATTCGGATCAGTGCGAGATGGTACTGGGCAGGAGAGAAAAGACCGTGAGGATCGATGAACGATTGCTGAGTATAGATTGAAGGAGGTAGTCCGAAGGCATTCGCTGCCCGGAACGTTTCCAAGAGCTCCGGTCCGCTCATTGTCAAAACCGACATGTGCGATACCGGAACTCCTGTGCGTACTAACCCGTGTGTTACACGGTGGCCGTTTCAATTTCTTTCGTGGCTATGGCGGCGAGGCTGTTTCTCCGATTATTGGAGATCGTTCGATCGATGACCGCTCCGCAATTGATACATTTCCAGGCATAGAAGGCCAAGAAGAAGTCCGAGAATCGTTCCAACATCATCAACCCTTTGCACTTCGGACAATCCATAATAATTTCCTCCCTCGTAATGTGAATGAACTTGTATGAGAGAGAAGCAATTTGCGGTCCAGCATGACAGTATAGCATTATCAATGCTTTAGACTGTGGGAACTACTTATACGTACAACTCTGTACGCTCTGTCGTATCTATATTTCCAATTTTGTACGGCACCCCGATTTTGGCGAGAACGAGAACGAGGACGGGGTGACATCGAAAATGCGGATAGGGATACTTTGAGGAGTAATCCCTGCTACCGTTCGCTCTTCCGTATCTGTCCGAGGATGTAAATCCTAGAACTGTTCGGGAGAGAGATCACACAATCGTTCACATCCCCACCGGCGATTGGATCTTTAGCGCCACACCAGTTCCATTCTCGATGTGGGAACCGCTGCTGCTCGAAGCAATGAGAATCTTTCTCGCTGAAGAGGGTGGCGAGGGGATCGCAGGGAGATGGCGCGTTACTCCTCGCAACGGGGGCGATATACATCTTCCGCGCACGATGTTGGATTGCAAGATCTGAGGTGACTCTTAATCTTCGAAGTGGTTTGTGAAACCCGGCGCACCAGGGCCTCTTTTACAAGAGGCCCTGGTGGCCTTGGAGATGCCTGGTCGCAGCGCTATTGCACGTCGACGGTGATGCTATGGGTGGCCGTGACAAGTGCGTGGTCCTTCGTGGCACCTTTCACGGTGATCTGGTGTGTCCCCCTGCTCACGCCCTTGAACGCCCCAGAAAACCCCTTCTGATACTGATCGTCCAAGAACACGTGGGCATGTGCAGCCTGAGAGCCCTTAGTCAACTCATACTTCAGGTCAAAGCTATCGCTGACCTTGTCCCCGTCCTTGGGAGACGTGATCATAATCTTCGACCCGTCCTCTATTGGTTTATCCGCTGCGAAGACTGGTGCTCCGCTGAGACAGCCCACTAACGCGATCCCCAATCCCATGAACCAGATACGTCCCATCACATGCATCATGGCCTCCTTGTTTGAACCAGCTGAATGAACACCGCGCCTTACCACCCTCTACGGGAGATCTTCTTATCTGGACTCAAATCCTTCTCCCAGGTTTGATTGAAGAGGGTGGGGGTTCACGCCCTTTTCGTGCCCAGGATTTCTCTCATCGGTGGGCCCCACGCCTCGGTATAACGATGTGCATCTCACGCGCACACAAAGTACGCGTCATGCGTGATCATCGAGACGAGCTGGGTACAGCCAATAGGTAATGAACAGTGAGCAAGCGGAGTGCCAGTTGAACTTTGTCCATGTTTTCAAGAGAAAGACCTAAGGGCTCTCATGTGTCTTGATCTAAGAGTGTAAATTGCGTCGGCAGGCTCCTACGCAGGCAGAATCCTTCACTGTGAGAAAACCGTCCCAATAGCGCGAACCGAGCCGCCTCGCTTCTTTCGCGTGATCTTGGCGAGAAGAGCGCATCGGAGTCTGACTTCCGTGCGGCAGTTGCAGCAGAAGGCTTCATGAGTAATGCGGGTTAAGGCGGACCCCCACCTAACTCACCTCCGATGTCTGCAGGAAGCGAGGGGACATAATTGGCATCGACGACATCTTCCCAGACCGCGTCATGGGTGGACCGAAGACCCCACCCGCGCACATAGATCAGCGAGAGCATCGGTTCTTTCCCAGGCGCCAAGCCGGTGAGGCGACCGACGACAATCATGTCGGCCCAATGGTGGTGCGAAGGAGGAAAGCTCTGATGGTTCCCGACGATGACCCAATACCACCCGCCTTCAGGATCATCCGCGCTGGGAGGAAGCTGCGGCCGGTAATCCTGATCGAGCGGTCGATTCTTTGCGTGCAACCATAACCGTCCGTCCCGCATCTCCTCCTCCAGAATGACGCCGCCCAGGATGACGAGCTTGTCCTGGTAGAGGTTGGGAGTATCGACAAGGGTAGTGAGCGTCACGTTGGGGCCCGCCTCACGTAGATATTTCCTTGGCACCGGACTGCACCCGACGGCGATGCATAAGGCCAAGAGCAGGATCGTCCGACCACACCAGATCTGCCCGGTTTCAGAGAGCCATTGCATGTGTATGTACCTCCCACAGTTGAAGGGCCGGTCTGTACAAGGAGATCGCCGCGCGCGCCGGATTCCGTCGATGCCGTATCCGGTCGTTCACAGGGCGCCGGCTGCCTGCTCGCTATTCATGAACTGTTCGATGCAGTCCTTGATGCCTCGCTCGATGAGCAAGCCGCTCGTCATCCAGTCCTTGGCTTGCCGCAGGTTGGAGCGGCAAGCCAAGGCAAAGACCGCGGCGTCCGTTCGATTGACGTTGAAGGTCGCCCGAATTTCGAAACGCTGCTCGTCCTCTCCGACGTAATCGAGAAAGAAATGCTCGATCGTGCCCGACACGATCCGCGCCTCGACGGGCTGCACATGATAGCCCGAAAAGACCAGCTCCTTCCTGACCGCATTCGTGAAAAATTCTCCGATGTCCTGTGAAAGATACAAGGCCTCGACGTCACTGGAACTCGCCTCCAACTCTTTCTGCTTCATCAGCCCGGTCGGATGGAAGGCATAGAGGAAAGGCGCGACCTGTACCGTCCCGTTCCCTTTTTTCGAATCGGAGGACTGATAGTCCAGGTACAACACCCGGGGGCAGCCGGAACTCAGACACGCCAGAATGAGCAGCGCGGCCACCGGCCATCGATGTCGGAGGGTGGTCATAGGAATCAGCACTGACTGCGGCACCGAAACGGCCGAATGGATTGAACGAGCGTGCGTAGCGAGATTACGCCGACAGCCTACGGAGAGAAGGAGCGCCTGTCAACAGTGAAGACGGCGTGCGTGACAGATGCCGCTCACGCAGGCGACGTGATGCGCGGCAAACTGCTGGCACAAGCGAAGACGATTCACCGGCGAGGGATAGAGCTTGGGGAGGTTCCTCAGCGCAGAAGAAACGAGATCGATCTGTTTCACATAGGTACGGCAGTGGGCGCAGGACGCGAGATGCAGGCCGAACCGGACCTTGGTCAGGATCGGAAGGCGGTCGTCCAGATACTCGGAGGCTCGATCCGTGAGATCACCGCAAGTCAGTCCGCTGTGGATCCGTTGTGAAGAATGGTCTTTCATATAGGGGCCCTCCAATTGAGGTGTCACCCCTGAGTCCCCTTACTCATAGGTTTCTTACAGCGCCCTCCAGGAGGAGTAGGCCGAGGTCAAGGCTAAGGTTGAGTGTCGAACGGTCTGGCCCTTCTTTGCTCAGGCTTAGCCTCAACCTTACCCTAGGGCAGTTTCCACGGCCACTCTCACTCGTTCCCGAGCCCGGTGGAGCCGAACATTGAGATTGGTTTCCGTGATTTTCAGCAATGCGCAGACTTCTTTCGCATCCACGCCTTCGACATCGAGAAGGATCAAGACTTCTTTTAGGGTTGCAGGGAGCGCCTCGATGGCTCGCTGCATCGCATTGACCGCCTGTTGGCTGGCGATGAGTTTCTCCGGGGTCTGGTCCTCCCAGGGCTGCGGCGGGAAGGCCCAGTACCCGGCCCACCCGCCGGTCTGTTGGAAACAGGAGGGATCGACTGCTTCCTCATTGTCATCGTCGTAGGACTCGAAGGCCGAGAGAGTCGTATGGCGCTTATCGCGGATGCCATGATCCTGGCCTACGAGTTGAATGGCACCCCGCTGGACATTCCGCACGGCGCGCCGCTTCGACTCCGCTTCGAACGGCAGCTCGGCTACAAGCAAACCAAGTATGTGATGATGATCGAATTGGTGGAGACGCTTGCCGGCATCGGCAGTGGGATGGGTGGGTATTGGGAGGATCAAGGGTATGAATGGTACGCGGGGATTTAGTCGTGAATCGTGAAGTGTGAAACGTTCGATCAAACAAGTACGAAAGAACAGGCTCCTTCGCTACGGCATTGGAGCGCTTGACGAAGACTGTGATCAGGAATCCCACCAGGACGCTCGAAATCGAGGAGTCCTATTCGAAGCCGGGCGACTATGAATTTTCCGTGTCCTTCGACGGTCGCTACTATTGGATCCGCAAGCATCCCGTAAGTCAGGGCATGATCCCGATCTGGAATCAAGAAGCCTTTGCGGTCCTGTCGAACCTGTTCTAAATGACAGTGACGGATTTCACAAAGTACTCTACGCCGGCGATTTCGATTGCCAAGTAGATCCAGGATTGGCCCAGGACCGTAGGATGGAGTAGCACGTGAAGAAGGAGGGGATCATGGTACGGCGAATTCTGGTTGGCATCAGTGCTCTCTTGGCCGGGGTGCTCGTCACCTGGGCCGTCGTCAATGCGGGAGTCGACATGAAGGCGCCAGATATTATGAACGAAACCTGGCTGAACAGCGCGGCCTTGCATCTGTCTGACCTGAAGGGCAAGGTGGTGATGGTAGAGTTCTGGACCTTCGGCTGCTACAACTGCCGAAATGTCGAACCCTACGTGAAACAATGGCATCAGAGTATGCGGGCAGGGGTTTCGTGATCATCGGCGTGCATTTGCCGGAGTTCTCCTACGAGCAAGACTTTGCGAAGGTAAAGCAGTAATCCAAGAACACGACATCCACTTTCCCATCCCCATCGACAACGACTTCTCAACGTGGAATTGTTATGGCAACCGGTACTGGCCTGCGATGTATCTCATCGACAAGCAGGGGTGTGATTCGCCATGTGCGGATCGGTGAGGGCGGGTATCAGGAAACGGAACGGCTGATCCAATCGCTACTGGCTGAGACGTTCTGAGGCGCTATGCCAAACGTGTCACGACGACGCCTTCCAGCCCGCATTATTCATGAAGCTTCTGCTGCAAGCGCGGATACGCGGCTGTGACGGGCGTCTCGCCGTTCAGCCCTTCGACATACTGCACGAGTATGCCTCAGGGCGCACGCCTCCGAGTGCCCCTCTCGCTTCACGTCTGCGCGCTTTCGCGACGAATCTTCATGAATAATGCGGGCCAGTCACCGTTGGAGCGGCGGCTCTCACAGTTTTCCTGCACCCGGTCCCTGCCCTTCCCGACCTGCTCGATACGCTGTTTGGCCATTTGGAAAGCAAGGCGACCAAGCCGATCACACCCAACCGTGGCTTTCGGCACCGAATGGTGGCTTGGCAGGCCCGCCTATCCTCCTGTCGGATGCTGTTGGTTGTGAATCGCTGCTGAAGTTCTCCTAGCCCGGATTATTCATGAATGCCGTTGCGAGGCGTTCGAGACCGAAGCCCGCCGGGGCTTCTCGCACGTAAGGCCGACGGAGGCGTACTGGCAGTCCGGCGAGGAGGCCGAACGAGAAAAGCCCCGCTGGGCGAGAGGATCGGGCGACGTAGCAGGTATTCATAAATAGTCCGGGCTAGCACATTTGGAATACAGGTGGTGCCGTTTGAGCTCTGGTCCCATCTTGCGGGCCAGTCGGCCCCTCCGATCGCTCTCCTCTCTGCCCCGCTCATGGTGGGATACCAGGCAATGTGCCATCCGGAATCTTGACGCGGGGACAGTGTGCACACTACACTCACAAAATACTGGTATTTAAGGAGGAACTCCTATGGCTGAACAGCGCGCGCTCAATAGTGGGAAGAAGTCATCGGTGTTACAAGATGCGGCTGCGTTGACTACTCAGCTGGCGGCCGGCCTGGAAAAGATTGGGCTTGCGATGAAAAGCCGGACGTGGCGGCGAGAAGGTCGAGCAGGTCTTGGCCCGTTACAGCGGCAGGTCCTCACGCTTCTTCGGTCCAAGCCTGGGCAACGCGCGAAAGTTTCCACGGTGGCGAACGAATTGGCCGTCAGGCTTCCGACCGCGTCGGAAGTCATCGCCACGCTTGAACGGAAGCAGTTGGTTCGACGGCGTCGAGACATGAGCGATGGACGGATTGTGATGGCGCAGTTGACGGCCAAAGGGAATCGGTCCTGCACGCCCTCTTCCCGTATGCCTGATCGGCTGGCGACTGCGACGGAGGCACTCTCGGCACCGGAGCAAGTCGTCCTCCTCACGTCCCTGGTGAAAGTGATTCGTAGTCTCCAAGAACAGGGTGAGATTTCTGTCGCGAGGATGTGTGTGTCCTGTCAGTACTTCCGCCCCAATCAACATGACAATGCCGATCGGCCGCATCACTGTGGCTCCCTGAACGTTCCGCTCGGTGATCGGTCGCTACGTCTTGATTGCCATGTGTACGAACCGGCTTCGACTGCACAGGTCAATGAGGCCTGGGCAAACTTTACTGGTTCTCGTACGGCCTAAGGCCCGTTGTCCCAGCTGCTCAGGGGGGATTGGGATGGGCGGGCTTGCAGGAGAGGAGGGGAATCGTGAGTGAAGGAAGGACAGTCGTTCTCATCAAGAAAGCCTCGACCCGCTCATCAGAGGATGAATGGCTCGGGCCTGAATCCCATATGCCGAATCTGGGTCGAGAACTCCGCCGTCGTGAACCGAGGCGAATGGGCTTCTCTTCCGGTTGGGTAGTCGGTGCGATGTTTGCGGCGGGCGTGACAGCCGGATGTCTTGCTATGCGCTTCTTCGACCGACGGTCTCGGACCTCCTAACAGGATGCTGAAAAATTCCGCCAGCTTCGTTCTCGCCTTGAAAGCATCCTCAATATAGCCCAGAGGCTACGCCTCCGGTGCTTTCATCGGCTGCGGCCTTACTGGATAGCCTTTTTGAGCATCCTGAGGGAGTGCTCTCTGTTGTGCCACCTGTGCGAACCATCGAAGTTCTGCTGTGCCGAAATGGTTTTCCTGCACCCTCCCAGTCCCTGCCATCTTTTTCAGCGCGGCTCTTTTGAATACAAGAGGTGATCGGCTTCGATCTGCGTGAGCAGATCGTCCAGCGCGGCCTGGACCGCTTCTGCAATGGGGGTCTGATCCGAAGCCGTGACCCACCGAACGCTGGATCCCACCGTTTCTTTTACTACCAGATAGGACTTGATCGGCGGATTTTCCGAAGGGCCAAGGGCTGATTCTAGGCGCAGGCTGTACCGGTAGTTGCCGCGGGATCGCATCGTCAGCCAGGCTTTGATGGTGAAGGTGAGATCGGCCGGTCTGTCGCCTACCGAGGCAAAGGTCTGACGCGATTGGATGTAGTCGATCGCGGCGGAGCGAAGATCCTGTGCCTGCCATTCAAACAAGGCAATGCCCGGCATGTGATCGGCTCCTTCCACTGCGAGGAAGGGCACAACTACATATAATGATTGAGCGATGGTGTCAGACGAAACGGCTGGAGGCGCAGGGGTGACGTGAATCCGGTGGACACAACCCCAGCTGAGCAACAGGAGCCCGCTGAGAAGTATTCGAGAGGATTGGCGCAGGAGACGGTCGCCGTTCACGGGTTCGTCGTTGTCGTGGTGGGCGGATTGAGCATGTCCAAATCCTTCAAGGCGCGCAGGGCCTGTTCACGGTATGGTCGGTCTGTGGGATTTGTATAGGTGTCGATCACGCGTCGATAGGTAGCGCGGGCTTGGGGGTACTGGCGCTTGATGGCGAAGTACTGGCCCAGCGCAAGCCAGTTTGTGGCTGCGGCTTCGTTGGCGGTGTTCATCAAGGCAAACTCCCGTTCGACTGCTGTGGTGCCTTGTTGGCCGGCCCGTTTCCTAACGGTGTCTCCCATCTGGCTTGCCATCGCTTCAATCTGCTCATTGTCCCGGATCGCGGATTCCACTCGATTGGTTTTCAGGTTGCCATAGAACGCGTCGGCATGATTCTTAATCAGGTTCGCCCGCTCTTGGTAGGTGTCGTGGGCACAACTCGCCAGTATCAGGCTGCCGGCAACGAGCACCATGGATCTGTATGCTGCGAATCGGGGTCTTGTCACGAGGCGTGCTCCTTGGGTCCTTACCAGATGAGGTTCCAATACGCTCGATACGGTGTATCCTACCGAACTCGGAGAGGAAACGCGACCGTGCGCCGTGAAGCCTCTCGCGTCCTTCGGGAGCCTGTCCGACATTGATTGTTCTACTGCGGCGAACGATGGCCAGGCATCTTCATTGTTCTCGGCCCCGAAAAATCCTCACCGGATTCCAGCGAATTCTCCTCCGGTTTTTTAGGGTCTGCGGCCGCGCATCTGCCTGCCTCTCCTTCGCCTCGTGACGAATGGCAATGTCGGGCATGCTCCTAGTGACACATGAGTCTGAAGTATGGTAAAAATTCAGCTCAGTGTGCCGGCTCTGTTCCGTCCCCATCGTCTAGCCTGGCCTAGGACATTGCCCTTTCAAGGCAGTAACACGGGTTCAAATCCCGTTGGGGACACCACGACTTACGCGTTTCCCAGAAAATCCTGTGACTCCAGCGTGACACGGAAATCTGTGGATAACGCCCGTCCCGTCTGCTGAACGCGACTCCGTCGCTCCAAGGCCTGGATGCCGGCGCGCAAGTGACTCGGCGCCAGATGCGCATAGCGCATGGTCATCTTGATATCGCGATGCCCCGCCAAGGCGGCCACTTCCGGCAGCGGCCGTCCCGCCTGGACGAGACGGCTGATGAAGGTATGCCGGAGCGTATGCAGACTCACGCCCGGCAGCTGCGCCTGTTTTGCCGCGCGCATGACCGCCATACTCACTTGTTCCACGGAGTAGGCACGTCCATCAGAGTGCGTGAACACGTAGGGTGCGTCGCCCTGTCGCACTTGCCGCTGAATGATCGTCGCGGCTCGTGTGGTCAGCGGAATCATCACCGTTACTTTCTTGGCCTTCACCAGCTGACGCGGTACCACGAGGACGGTGCCCTGCTCATGCAGCCAGCTCCGCTCCAGTTTCACCAGATTGCTCCGGCGCAATCCGGTGTCGAGTCCCACCAGGATGAGATCGCGCAGCCAAGGCGCGGCGACGGCTACCAGTTGCCCTTCCTCTGCATCGGTGAGCCAACGTATGCGAGCCTCGCCCTCCTGATTCAGTGCAATGCCACGAAACGGGGTGGTGGTCACCCACTCCCACCGCATCGCGCGCCCATAGGCCGATTTCAGGACGCCGAGTTCCTTGCTCACCGTCGCCAACGTCACGTGCTGCAAGCGCGCCGCGAGATAGTCCTCCACGGTTTTCGTGCGCAGCTGGTCCAAGTGCAACGCTCCCCACTTTGTCCTGAATCGCTCCAGCACCACGTGGTCCCGCCGTTGCGAGGCGGGAGATTTTCGCGGTGTCACCTTCATTCGATACTCCGTCACGAGTTCATCGATCGTGTGCTGCGGGGTCGTGGCGGGGAGCCCCAGCCATTTAGCTCGAGCCAACTGCACTTGCCACGCGGCGAAGATGTCTCCCGCCACTCGGCGTTCCTGCACCCCGGTATCCTGCCGCACCCGCTTTCCGTCGATGACCAGTGACATCCAATATGTGGTCGAATCATTTCGTCGATAAACGCCCATCGTCCTCCCCCTTTCTCGATGGGCGGTCTTCCCAGGGACGATGGTAGAGGAGAGAAGCACGGGGAATCAATAACAGACGGTGACGACTCGCCGAGTGAGTACTTCCAAACAGGGCCAGACCCAAGGAGCCATCGCCAGTCTCGCGGGCATCGCTAGCCCCAGCAAAAACGCACGGGAGTTTGTGGTCGCTCACTGAACTGGCCGCCGATTCAGGCATTCAGAAGGGCAGCTCGTACACGTGGATCAATCAACGGAAGGTTCCAGCTATTCGTCTCGGCCGATCAGTTCGAGTCCGCGACGAGGATTATCGTACGCAATCCAGAAATCGTTACACCCAGAAATCTAGTAGTTGGGTGTCTACAGATCAGATGGTTGAGAGACAAAGTGACCGTTCCCTGTATCCATAGCCCCCATCCTTTCCAAAATCCTATTCAGCGAGCGCGGACGTGTCCGCTCGATATTTAACGGCTTTGGGCGTATCCTTTCCCCGGTTCAAAAAGAAATCATTGTGGCTTGGCGTCTCTTTAAAGGAGGTTGATAAGAACATGATCCAGCGCATCTTGTTACTTGCTGTCTGCGGATTTACGTTGGGACTCACAGCACCGTCTGGGTGGGCAGAGACAGGAGATCCAACTAAAGGCAAGGCAATATATGAAAGGCTATGCGGTGTCTGCCACGGAGCTCAAGGAAAAGGGAATGGGCCAGCAGGCCAGATGATGAAACCTCCAGCCGCTGATCTGACCGGTTCGAAGCTCAAAGACAAGCCTGATGCTGAATTGTTCCAGACCATTCAAACCGGAAGACCGCCGACAGCAATGCCAGCCTTCAAGGGACAACTTTCTGATCAGCAAATCCACGACGTCGTAGCACACATACGCAGATTGGGGAAGTAAGAGGCACTAACGAGCAAAGATCATTGCCTGGGCCAGAACCAGTTGTATTTGGCCTAAGTGAGTAGATAGCTAACGTACCTTACGTTTCACGGGCCGCAAGATGGACAACCGTCAGCATGACCGCGTTTCAGTCCAATTTCGCAGCCACTTTTCATCGAAAAGTCAGATGGTGGCCGGTGAAGGAGAGCTGCGAGACCTCTCCTCTGGAGGCTGTCGCGTGGCGAGTCCCGTTGCAGTCTCCGTCGGAGCCGAACTGGAGTTTTGTATCTTCCCAGAGGCTGAAGGCAACCCTTTCATCATCGAAGGCGCAACAGTTCGCTGGATCCGCCCCTTGGAATTTGGCCTTGCCTTCACCAAAATACGTCCCGACGTACAGCAGCTGATACGGCAGCTGTGCAGGTCGTTCCTGTGAGGACATTCTTGAGGCATTACTCCAAATTCAGTTCTTTTTGACCCCTTCGACAGCTACCATTAATCCTCAACTGAATCCTAGGGATTGCGACTAGTTCTTCACAACGTTTTTGACACGCATCCAGACAGCCAGTCGTGTCAGCCGAATATTTTGCCATTCTTTGAGTTTTAGGATTTAGAATAACGGTGTAGAAAGCTAGAATTCGCAGGTTCGAGTCCTGGACAGGGAGCCATCGACCTTTCAGTTTCTTTTTACATTGCGGGTGGTACAACAACTGGGGGCGAGTCAATTCGAGCGAAAGCACAGACGATGTCTGAACGCTCATATTTTCTGTTAAGGAGTACGAGACTCATGTCAGCAAATATTTCGATGCGTGCGCTCGTTGTGGATAGCGCTGGTTCCCCGTTCAAATTGACCGAAATCGCGCGTCCGACTCCCGGTAAAGGTGAAGTTCTGGTACGGATCGAGGTTAGTGGAGTCAATCCGCTCGACACCAAGATCCGAACCGGGAATGCGGCGCATGCAAAGCAACCGTTACCGGCTGTGCTAGGTATGGATCTCGCGGGCGTGGTCGAGTCGGTAGGGCCTGACGTTGCCAATTTCAAACCGGGAGACGAGGTGTACGGGATGACGGGTGGCGTGGGCGGGCTGCAAGGTTCTCTTGCCGAGTTCGCCGCGGTGGACACCGACTTGCTCGCGAAAAAACCGGCCAATTTCACGATGCGTGAAGCCGCCGCGCTTCCTTTGGTGTTTATAACCGCTTGGGAAGGTCTGGTGGATCGGGCCAATGTCCATGCAGGCCAGAAGGTGCTGATTCACGGCGGGGCTGGCGGCGTGGGACNNAAGTGGGACATGTTGCTGTACAGCTCGCCCGTGCGCGCGGTGCCGATGTATTCGCAACCGTTTCCGCAAAACAGAAAGAACTCGCGGAGCGCTTTGGTGCGACAGCAATCGACTACCGCGCCACGTCGGTAGAGGAATACGTTGCAGCACATACGGATGCTCAGGGGTTCGATGTTGTCTACGACACGGTAGGCGGTGCCACGCTGGATGCCTCGTTTAATGCGGTACGGCATTACCTCGGGCACGTTGTCAGTTGCCTGGGGTGGGGGACGCATGAGCTTGCACCGTTATCGTTTCGCGCCGCGACGTATTCGGGCGTCTTTACGCTACTGCCGTTGCTGACTGGCAAAGGACGCGCGCATCATGGTGATATCCTGCGCGAGGCAACGAAGCTTGCCGAGGCTGGCCAGCTGACCCCGATCCTTGATCCGCGTCACTTCACCCTTGAAACGGCTCACGATGCCCATGACGCTATCGAAGCCGGTACTGCGGCTGGCAAGATCGTGATCGATATCGCAGTGAGACGAAATTTGGGATAGGCTACTTTTTCATGACAGGAGGACGCTCCATGCCGCTAGGATGTCTTTGTTCCGGGAACTCAAATTAAAAGGTTTGCAAATCGTTCAGCTTGGGGAGCCGACTGTGCTCATTTTGTGCTCAACTCCACCTCATTCCAGCTCACTCAGGCCTACTCCAGCCAAAGTTCGTTTTTCCCCTCACTCTTGGCTAGACTTGGCCTGAATGAGCCTGAGTGGGCTGGAGTAGGGTCGTGACAACGCTTTCCTAAACCGCTGTTCCTACGGCTAGACCTGTCCTCCCCCATCTGGCTTCTGACCATGTCCACGCCTTCTCTCACCCGCTGATTTGCCGGCCACTTCGCGCACGAGAATCCGACCGCATTTGTAGACAGGTCTTCTTCCTCGTCTTGAAAAGAATGTGACCACTTTTGTGACCAGACAAGGCTGGAATGGAAAGGAAAGAACGGGAATGTATGGACTGAATGGAACGCTACAGGACCTCGATATTGCTAACTAAATTGGGGAAACCGTTGCAATAACGAGCGTTGTGAGAACTGGCCTATTGTCACTCTTAATCAGGGAGATTATCCCCCTCTTGACAGGTATCTCTTAACATGGCATACTGGCTCCAGATTGAAAGGAGCCTAGCCCATGCGGAAATCCAAAAGCCCCATGCACATTCACCAAATGTCGGTTGGCGACTTTGAGCGCCTGTTTCCAGATGATGCGGCCTGCGCGGAATATCTGATGAAGAACCGCTGGCCGGAAGGCGTGCGCTGTCCGCGCTGCGCCAATGAAAATGTCCATCCACATCCGAAGGATTATAACTGGCAATGCTACAAGTGCTCGCCTGGTAGCGTGGGCTATCGCTTCTCTGTCCTTGTCGGAACGATCTTCGAGAATACTAACAAACCACTCCGCGTCTGGTTCCGCGTCATTCATCTGATGCTTACCAGCAAGAAGGGCATTAGCTCTCTTCAAGTCTGTCGCTACATGGGATTCGGCTCCTACAAAACCGCGTGGCTCATGTGCAATAAAATCCGCGTGGCGCTGGGCAATGTCGAATTTAAGAAACTCGTTGGCTATGTCGAAGTCGATGAAACATATGTCGGCGGGAAGGCCAAGAACAAGCACAAGGGAAAGGGCGGACGCGGAGACTTCGGAGGAACAGGTGGAACGGGCAAGTTCATTGTGGTCGGAGCCGTGCAACGGAAGGGAAATGTCGTGGCTCGCGTAATTGAGCGCACAGACGCGGCCACGCTTAACCGCTTCGTCAACGAAACTGTATCGCACAGAGTCAGCTTGCTTTCCACGGACGATCATAAGGGCTATCGCTCTCTCGACAAAACCATCCCTCACGGCATGGTGCATCACGGAGAGGGAGAATATGTATGCGGAGCAATTCATACCAATACCATCGAGGGTTTTTGGTCCATCGTGAAGCGCGGGATCGTCGGGACATTCCACAAGGTCAGCAAAAAGTATCTCCATCTCTACATCAATGAGTTCGAGTTTCGCTATAATCAGCGCATGAATGCAGACATATTCGGCGCAGCGATCAAGGCTTGCTGATTCGATCATGACGACGTTTTATCATCCTGCGAATAATTCCAGCTATTGTACCGACACCAAGAACCGCTACGACCAGACTCCCGAAGAGCATTAGCCAATATTGAATGCGGAGGAATAAAGTGTGGCTAGTATCATTCCTTGATTCAACAAATGAGCGCGCTATTTGGTGGTATGACATCGCCAATATCGCGTTCATGGTGTCGCTCATAGTGGGATTAGTCGCAACGTTCGTGATTTTCAGAACCTCATCATCCAAAGAGGAGTATTTGAAACGTGAACTGTCGATTATGTATGAAAGAGCCGCCGTATTAGAAAAGGAAGCGGCCAACGCTCGGTTGGAGACTGAGAAGATAAAGAAATCAGTAGCTTGGCGCGTTATACCGCCAGATAGTGTCTCAGTATTCGAAAAAGTCTTATCCGCCAAACCTGGAGCAGTGAATCTGCGATATACGGATGGGGATCCTGAGGCATTATTTCTAGCAATCCAGATTTCACAGATTCTAACCAAAGCCCATTGGAAGATCGCGTCGGGTGCTGTTAAGTTTTCCAATGCTATTGTGTTTGGGATTGGCCTCCCGGATGCCTCTGGTGCTGATGCCCAAACATTACTAGACGCATTCCTTGCGGCTAAAGTACAGGTTTCGCCAGATGCATTGCCGGATATAATAATGAGTTTTTCGAGTTCAACAATTGAGGGAGCGCCGAGGCTCGTGATCGGGTCTAAAACGCCCACGCTACCATGAGCCGATTCAGTATCCATAATCGCTATCCCAAGCAAAAGTAGTGTGATGAATAGCCCGTAATAGGATAACCATCCCCTTGACACCCTGTCAAGTTCGGGATAATCGCCTTAATTTTGGACAGATCGAGTC
>PLBR01000173.1 GCA_003135435.1 Nitrospira sp.
CATGAATAATGCGGGTTAGGCCTGCCCCTATGATTTTCCCTGGGTCAGAATGGCATCGGCCTCGATCTCGACCAACATATCTGGATCGATCAGCCGTTGCACTTCCACCATCGTCGTCGCAGGCCTGATAGCCCCGAACACTTCGCCATGGGCCCGGCCGATGTCCTGCCATTGATCGATGTTCACCACGTACACGCGCGTTCGAACTACATCGGCAAGCGAGGCGCCGGCCTGCTTGAGCGCCTCTTCAATCTTCTTCAACGTCTGAATCGTCTGTGCATAGGGATCCCCCTTGCCGACCAGGCCCGAAGGCGTCATGGCCGTCGAGCCAGATACGCATATCGAGGCACCGACTCGTACCGCTCGCGAGTAGCCAAGCTTGCCTTCCCAAGGACCACCAGTGGAAATGTTCTGCCGCCCCATCCGTTCCCTCCTACATCACAATGCCGCCGCCGGCGTGAATATTTTGGCCCGTCAACCAACGGGCTTCGTCACTGACGACGAACGCCACCACGTCGGCAATATCCTTGGGGAGACCGAGCCGTTTCAACGGCGACATCTGGATGCCGATCNNTTCGTATACTGTTCCAGCGCGCCTTTGCTGCCGAGATAGGCCGTCGCACCGGGAAAACTCAAATGGGTTCCATCGGTAGAAATGTTCACGATGCGACCGCCCTCTTTGAGCACGTTGGCTGCTTCCTGCATCGCGAAGTAAGGACCCTTGGCGTTCAAGGCGATGATCCGATCGAAATCCTCCTCTGTGGTCTCCATGAGGGGCTTGGGCATAAACCGCCCGGCATTGTTGACAAGAATATCGAGTCGGCCGAATTGCTTCACCGTCTCGATCACGAGGCGACGCGCCTCTGCGACCTGGCTCATGTCAGATTGGACGGCGACGGCTTTCCCACCCTTGGCCTGAATGCCAGTGACGACCTGCTGAGCTTTCTCCGCACTCGTTCCGTAATTCACCACCACGATCGCCCCATCTTCGGCCAATCGCTCCGCGATCGCTCGGCCGATCCCGCTGGACGACCCAGTGACGATCGCGACTTTTCCGCTCAATGACATCATTTGCTCGACTCCTCCATGAAATGGCTATCGTAGGGGGGTGCCCCACTGTCCAGAGAACGTCCACTCTGAAATGGGCTGGCGGCTTCGTGGCTGTTGTTCTCGTTCGCGTAGCCGGTCGGGAAGGGACGCGAGGTCGCCCGGATAGCCCACCGCAATCATCGCAACCGGCTCATAGCCCGACGGGATCTTGAGGTCGACGCGCGCCTTCTCCACGTCGAGGCCCGCCATCTGATGCGCCACGAGTCCGAGCGCGGTCGCTTGGAGCACGAGATTTTCGACCGCCATGCCGGTGTCGTGAAAGGCATGCCGATTCGGTTTGGCGTCATCCTCAAAGTTCAGGCTCGCCACAGACAGGATCAGGACCGGTGCGCGGTAAGCCCATTTACGATTGCCTTCCACCAGACAAGCGAGGAGCCTGTTCCACTCCGTCTCATAGTCCCTATTCGCGACGATGAATCGCCAGGGCTGTCCGTTATTCGATGAGGGCGCCCACCGTGCCGCTTCGAAGAGGCTCCGCAGCTTCCCCGGCTCGATAGGCCGATCGTCAAAGGCGCGTGGACTCCAACGCTGACGCAACAAGTCATGAATCGGGTACTGCGTGTCAGCCGGTTTTTCCATGACCTCCGCTATCCTTTGCTACTGCCCTTGGGCTGGTCCACCTCGGGAGACCAGCCACCACCTAAGGCCTTGTAGAGTTGCACGACCGAGACCAGATGGAGACGACGGGTGGCGGCGAGTGACAATTCCGCGTCGAAGAGACTCCGCTGCGCAATGAGGACATCCAAATAGTTCGCGAGGCCGCCTTTGTATCGCACATTGGCGAGGTGCAAGGCCGACCGCAGAGCATTGACCTGCCTCTCCTGTGCTTCGGCCTGCTCACGGGTGGTGCTGACCCCCACCAAAGCGTCTTCAACTTCCCTGAACGCAACGAGGATCGTCTGCTCATATTGGGCCAAGGCTTGCCTGGCTTGGGCTTCAGCCGCTTTCTGTTGGAAACCCAAAATCTGCGCATTGAACAATGGTCCAGCCAAGCTGGGGCCCGCAACGCCGAAAAAGGTCTCGTTGGCCACAAGTTGGGACAACTGCGGACTGGCTATACCCAGAATGCCGGTAATGCTGAGCTTGGGAAACCGGTCTGCCTTGGCCATACCGATCCTGGCGGTCGCTGCCGCTAGACCTTGCTCCGCCTGAACCACATCGGGACGCCGCTGGAGCAGTTCGGAGGGAAGGCCAGCCGGCACCACAGGTGGCATCACCTGTTCGGTGAGCGACTGTCCCCTGGAGATTTGCCTGGGATTTCTCCCCAGCAGCACGCTGAGCTCGTTCTCTTTCTGAACCATCTGACGCTTCAGCTCCGCGATGCGAGCCGCGGCAAATTCTCGCTCGGCCTCGAACTGGTCGACATCCAGCCTGTTGGTCATGCCCTGTCGGAGCCGCGCCTGGCCGATTCTCACCGATTCTTCCCATGCCTGCAGCGTGCGCTGGGCGATCTCCAACTGCATGTCGAACTGCCGAAGATCGAAATAGGCCTGGGCCACCCCGCCCACGAGTTGCAGGATGAGGGCTCGTCGGTTCTCTTCGCGAGCTAATAAGTCGCCGAGAGCCGCCTCATTGGAGCGGCGGATACGTCCCCAGACATCAATTTCCCAGGCGAGATTCCCCTGCACATAGTAATTGAACGGGTTGGGGAACCCGGGGAAGGCAACATTCTTCGTGTTGCCGAAGGCCGGCGCGTTGGCCGTTGCGTTCATCTGAGGGGCAAAGTCGGTTTTGGCGACGAGCAGCCGAGCTGCGAATTCATCAACTATCGCGACAGCCCGCTTGAGATCCTTGTTCTCTTCCAGCGCAATACGGATCAACTTTTGGAGCTCCTCGTCGTGATAGAGTTCCCACCAAGGCACATTGGCGAGGGATGGTAAGTCTTTCTCTTCCCCGGCCATGCGAAAGGAGTCGGAGGTTGCGATGTCAGGGCGAGAGTAGTCCGGCCCCATGGCACAGGAGATCAGCAGCACCGAGAGCGCTGCCAGGGCTAGTAGGCCACGCATATCAATGTTCTCCTTCCACTTGTGACTGAGCCGGTGTCGCACGCACTTTCCCGGTGCCGTCCCCCGGACCTGAACCAGCACCCGGCCGGCGGAGCTTCCTGATCAGCACAAAAAAGAGCGGCACAAAGAAGATGGCCAGGAACGTGGCAGCCAACATACCACCGAACACGCCGGTGCCGATGGAATTGCGGCTGGCTGCGCCCGCACCGGTTGCGAGGACCAACGGCACGACGCCCAGAATAAAGGCCATCGAGGTCATCACGATCGGCCGGAACCGAATTCTGGCGGCTTCCATCGCGGCATCGACTAGGGAGTGTCCGGCTTCATAGCGTTTGTTAGCAAACTCGACGATCAGAATTGCGTTTTTGGCGGAGAGTCCGATCAGCGTAACCAATCCGATTTGAAAGTAGATGTCGTTGGACATCCCCATCACCCACACGGCGGACAAGGCTCCGAAAATACCAAAGGGCACGGCGAGGAGCACGGCAAAGGGCACGGCCCAACTCTCATACTGCGCGGCCAGCACAAGAAACACCATCAGTAAGCCGAAGGCAAAGACAAAAAGCGATTGCTGCCCGACCATGCGTTCCTGGTAGGAGATCCCGCTCCAGTCGATCCCGTATCCTTGGGGAACCAACACCTCCTTGGCTACCTGATCCAGGGCATCGAGCACCTGCCCGGAACTGTACCCCGGAGCCGCTGCGCCCAAAACCAGAGCCGTGTTATATCCGTTGAAGTGGGTGACCGGATCCGGTCCACTGGTGAATTCCGTCGTCACCACTGTATCGAGCGGAATCATGGTGGATCTCTGTCCATTCACGGCACGCACGTAGATCTTGGCGACGTCCTCAGGCGTGGATCGATATTGCGCCTCGGCCTCCGTCTGCACCCGATAGACACGGCCGAATTTGAGGAAGTCATTAATGTAGAGATTGCCAAAATAGGCCTGCAGCGTGTCGAACACTTCGGAGATCGGCACGCCCAACGATTTGGCTCGTTCTCGGTCCACATGGGCAAAGATTCGCGGCGCGCTCACGCGAAAGCTGGAGCCGATCGCTCCGATCGCCGGGTGCTGTCTGGCTTTGGCGAGAAACTCTTGGGCCACGCCGGCGAACTTGTTGAAATCCCCGCTGCTAGGATCTTGAAGCTGGAGGGAAAAGCCGCCCGTGGCGCCGAGTCCTCGGATAGACGGAGCGTTAAAGGCCAGAATCAGCGCCTCAGGAATTTTCGCGAACTCTCCATACGCGGCGCCGATCAGGGCCTTCACGTGGTTCTGCGGTCCCTGCCGTTCGTCCCAGTGATGCAAGGGCAGAAACATCGTCGCCGCGTTCGGCCCTCTGGTGCCGAAGACGAAGTTCTGGCCGGTCAACGCATCGGTCGAATGGATAGCGGGAATTGAGAGAAAGTATTTTTCAATTTTACTCAGCACCACATCGGTCCGTTGCTTAGACGCCCCGTCTGGCAGCTGGACGATCGTGATGAAGTAACCCTGATCTTCTTCCGGCAAGAAGCTGGAGGGAATCGTCTTGAATAACCCGACGGCGAAGAGGCCGATGATGCCAAAGAGCACCAAGGATAAGACCGAGCGGTTGAGGATCGTCCCCACGACGGTCGTATAGCGAGCCTGCGTCCAACCGAAGAATCGATTGAAGACACCGAAAAAACCTCTACGCTGGCTGTGGCCTGGCTTCAGCACGAGGGAACAGAGGGCTGGACTCAGCGTGAGGGCAACCATCCCGGAGATGATGACGGAGATGGCGATGGTGATGGCAAATTGTTTGTACAGCTCGCCCGTGATGCCACCCAAAAAACCCACCGGCACGAACACGGCGCAGAGAACAAGCACGATCGCGATGACAGGTCCAGTCACCTCATCCATCGCCTTCTTGGCGGCATCCTTCGGCGAAAGTCCCTCTCCCATGTGGCGCTCGACATTCTCCACCACCACGATGGCGTCATCGACCACCATCCCGATGGCAAGGACCATCCCAAAAAGGGTGAGGGTATTGATTGAAAATCCGAGTGCCTGCATGCCGGCAAAGGTACCGATGAGGGAGACCGGCACGGCTACGCCTGGGATCAGCGTCGCGCGCCAACTTTGGAGGAACAGATACACGACGAGGATGACCAGGACCATCGCTTCCGCCAGGGTCTTGACCACTTCTTTGATAGACACTTCGATAAATTTGGTCGTATCGTACGGAATATCGTAGGAGACCCCGTGTGGGAAGCTCTTCGATACCGCGTCCATTTCCTTCCGAACTCGCTTCACCGTGTCGAGGGCATTGGCGCCTGGCGACAGGAAGGTCAAGAGAAACACATTGGGTTTGCCGTTCCACCGGCCCTCGAGACTATAGGATTGAGCGCCTAGCTCAATCTTGGCTACATCTTTTAAGCGGATCATCGACCCGTCGGGGAGCGCCCGGACGATCATCTCCTCGAAATCCTTCACATCTGTGAGACGGCCTTGTGTAATCACCGGGATCGTCAGTTCGGTGCCTTTCGGCGCCGGTTCCCGCCCGATCGTCCCAGCTGGAAAGTCCCGATTTTGTTCGCGGACAACATTGGCAATGTCGGTGGGCGTGAGGCTGAGTTGCGCCATCCTGGTCGGGTCCAGGATCAGGCGCATCGAGTAATTCTGTCCGCCGAAGACCACTGCGTCTCCCACGCCACGCAACCGTTTGAGATTATCGATCACGTTGAGGATCGCGTAGTTGGAGATAAAGACGGGATCTTTCGTGGGATCGCTGGAACTGAGCGCGACGACCGCCAGCAGGTCCGGCGACACTTTCTTGACCGAAATGCCTTGGCGGACAACTTCGGGCGGCAACTGGGGCTCCGCCAGCTTCTGGCGGTTCTGGGTCTGTACCTGCGCGATGTCCACGTTCGTCCCAATCTCGAACGTGAGCTTGATGGTCATGTGCCCGTCATTGGTGCTGGTGGAATCGTAGTAGAGAAGGTTATCGATGCCGGGAAGCTGCACTTCGATCGGACGCGCAACTGAATCTGCGATCACTTCCGCGCTCGCGCCTGGATAGTCCGCGTCGATCTGAACGACGGGCGGCGTGATTTCCGGAAACTGGGCGATAGGCAGGCCTTGTAAGGCGACCAATCCCAGGACGACGATCACGATGGACAGGACCGAAGCGAAGATCGGCCGATCGATAAAAAAGTGCGGGATCATTTTGCCTGCTCCGGCTTCGCATCTGCCGGCTGGCCGGAAGCGGCTGGGTCGGATTGATTATACGGAACAGTTTTCACCGGCGCGCCCGGTGCGATCATGTGGAATCCCGCGATGATCACCCGCTCTCCCTCGCGTAACCCGTCTTCGATGGACCACTGACTGCCGCGCCAGGACGTGGCCCGAACAGGGCGGATCTCCACCTTATTGTCAGCCCCGACGACAAAGACAATGGGTCCCTTGGGCCCCTGCTGGACGGCGCTCTGAGGGACCAGGATGACGCCGGTTCTCACGGCGCCCAAAATGCGGATTTTCACGAACTGTCCTGGGAACAGGACGCTATCCGGATTAGGGAAGATCACGCGAAAGTCCCTGGTACCGGTGGCCGAGCGCACGCCGACTTCAAGCAAATCAAACTTGCCTTCATGGGGATAGGTGCTGCCGTCCGTAAATGTGATGACACCCCGCAGTTCGTAGAGTGTCGCGCCTTGGATCCGATTAGTCGCGCGCTCCCGGAGGCGTTTGAGGACAAACGTTTCCGGGGCGCTCGCGTTCACATACATGGGATCTAACTGGTGGATCGTGGTCAGTAGATCGGTCTGCGCGGAGATGAGGCGCCCTTCGTAGAGCCGACTCCGCTCGATCCGACCGCTGATAGGCGCCGTGATGAGCGTGTTGTCGAGGTCGAACTTGGCCTTCACCTGATCGCCCTTGGCTCCCTCCAGCGCCGCCTTGGCAGCCAATTCCTCCGTCACCGCATCGTCCACATCTTTTTGGCTGACCGCCTGTTCCGCCAGCAGCGGTTTCACGCGGGCAAAATTTTGCTTGGCTTGCACCAGCCTTGCCTCTGCCTGCGCCACCCTGGCATGGGCGCTACTCATGACCGCTTTGAACGGAATCGGATCGATTTGATAGAGCCGGTCGCCTTGCTTGACGTCACGCCCCTCCGCAAAAAACCGCTCTTTGAGGATACCCGTCACCTGGGAGCGGATTTCGACCGGTCGCGACGCTTCGGTCTGACCGATGAACTCCGGTTCGTCCGGCATTGTGCCAGACGACACCGTGACCACCGGCACCTCCGGGATGGGACGAGCCGGCGTGGAGGCCGCCTCTTGCTTGCAGCCGAGCCAGCTGGTTGCCAGCACACTAGCCAGTATGATGGCAGCGAATCGACACGTTCGCTCGCTACTGGACATGGCGGTGTTCTCCGTACGAATGGCCGTCTCACGCATGATGGATCCTCTCCTTACCCTGAGGGAGCGGTGATTCTAGCTGTTTAGGATCAAGGTCAACAAGGTCCATTACCAGCAAGGGCAGGAAGATAACGGTCATGAATACAACCAACCAAGACATGAGTATGCTCAGCTCCCTTCTCGTTTATCCTTTCGACCTAAGCGAGATGAACCAGCACGGCCGGCTTTCGTAATCTCTTCTACAATACATCTGGTCAGACAACCAGCCGCGCGAAGCTCCGCGCCCCGTTCCCACATTCGAGTCAAAAGCGCTTTACCTTTAGCATCCACGAACGTCACGCCGGCCAAGTCGACCACGGCGCCACCTTGTAAATTCGCTGCCATCTGACGCCAATAGGAATTGAGTTCCTCTACCCAAGGACCTGCTAGCCGCCCTTCAAGCTTGAGTGACATGGAGTCCGACGCTGCACCTCGCTGTCCGGTGATCTTCAACATTACCTATCCCTCTCGCGCGCGTGTATCAGCACATGCTGTTCCATCGAACAGCAACCAGCGTTCACTATTTTCCCTCGCCGGAATTCACATTACGATTCCCAGCGAGCCGAACTACGCTCAGCGTTGCACCCGCCGAAGGATGGCGTAAAATGCCGGTACTTTCACCACTTCACCCGTCGGGAGGGTATGCACGGTGTGAATATGACTCTGGCCGGTACGAAGCAGCGTAAAACGATCCGGTGGAAAGAGCACTTCTAAATCGTTTTCGTTCACCATGCCTGGCGTAATCTGATGCTGGAACACCCGCGCAAGGCCGGGAGGCGGTCCATACTGTTTAATCAGTTGGGCAAAGTACGGTTCAGCAGCTGATGAAAGTTCGACAAGAAACAATACTCCCTTTCTCCCAAGGAGCCGCTCGATACTCTGTATCGCCGTCGCATGATCTGCCGGCGACAGTTGATGCAACACCGCCCGCATGTAGAGATTGGCATCGCCAATTTCCTCATGGAGGGCCTGGGCATCATCCGGAGAAAGCACATCAAGAACCCGGTACGAGATGTTGTGGGCAGCATTCTTCGTGCGAGCAATTTCAACTGCGGCGGGCGCAATTTCAGTGCCAATCACCTTTGCAAAATGATCCGCAAGAAAACGCGTTTGCGTTCCATTGCCGCACCCCAGGTCAATCAACGGGAACTGCGGGTCGATAGAGCCTTGGAACAGTGCCAAATCTTGTTGGGCCGCATGAGCGGGATCGGCATCCCAAAATATTTCGCCAGGGGTTCCGCTCAGGGTACTCCAAAAACCTTCCCAGGATTTCAAATAACGATTAGCTGAGATCATGGTTTTGTCCTTTGCTGGTTATATCGATATCAGAATTACACGCCTGCGCCTTACCCGCTTTTCTTACCTATTACAACTCTCTTGCGGTGTGTGCTCTCTCCTCTGGCCTGGACCGATTGTAATTCCAAACTGTCGGCGATTCTGCAGAATAACCGGATCGATGACCTCGCCACATTGCAGGCAACGTTGAGCGGTGTAGTCCGACAGGTCCTCGCACCACTCGGCGACCATGAGTCCGCTGCAGCGCGGACAGCGACCCGTGCTTTGGATTCTTGCCAAGCTTCCAGCCGCCGCCTCAATCGATTGCTGTTGTGTAACCGCCAGCGCCGTACCCATCGATACCTCCTTCAGCGATCCACCGGTTTACCTCACGCCACTCATAACGAGGTTTAATGGCAACTCGCGTTCCAGAATAGTTCCCACATGGCCTGGATCATCGATATCGCTGAAACTACAGGAGATTAAGCGACCTATGTCGAAAACATTTGTCGTAATAAAAATGAAGTGCTTAGGACGTGCTGCCGAAGTGACGGCACGGTGCCGAAATATCGGCACTGGCCGGAACATTCTTGGAGGCTGGGTGAGAAGCTTAGTTAAGATGGGCGAGAGATGCCCAGCTTCTGCATTTTGGATTGGAGAGTGGTCCGCTTCATGCCGAGCTTGGCCGCCGCCCCGGCAGGCCCACCGATCGTCCAGTTCATCTTGTGCAGCGCCTTGAGAATATGTTCACGCTCGGCCTGCTCGAGGGTTGTAGTCCCAGAGTTCTTTGTGTGGCTCGGCAGCCATTTTAATTCGCCAATTGACACAAACAGATCCTGGCCCTGGGTAAGAATCACCGCTCGCTCTATGAAATTCTCAAGCTCCCGCACGTTGCCGGGCCAATGATAGGTTTGGAGCGCTTTCATGGCCTCCGACGGGATCGTCTCGATGCGTTTCTTCATCCGTTGGGAAAATTTTTGAGTAAAATGTCGGACCAGCATGGGGATATCTTCCACGCGGTCGCGCAGGGGAGGGACCGTGATCGGAAAGACCTTGAGCCGATAATAGAGGTCACTGCGAAACTTCTGCTCTTCCACCATTTGATCAAGATCGCGGTTGGTTGCGGCAATTATGCGAACATTGACGCGTATCGTCCTGGTGCTCCCCAGGCGTTCGAATTCCTGTTCCTGGAGCACCCGGAGCAACTTGACTTGTAGTTCCGGCGGAATCTCACCCACCTCGTCGAGGAAGATCGTGCCGCGGTCGGCCAATTCAAACCGGCCGATCTTGGTGGCGATAGCGCCGGTGAATGCGCCTTTTTCATGTCCGAAGAGTTCGCTCTCGAGTAGGCCGGTTGGAATAGCGGCGCAATTCAACTTCACGAACGTTCGCTCCCGCCGATCGCTGCGATTGTGGAGCGCCCGAGCAACCAGTTCCTTCCCACTCCCTGTCTCGCCCAAGATCAGGACCGTCGAATCGGTCGCAGCCACGGTCTGGACCTCTTTGAGAACCAAATTGAGAGCCCGGCTGTCGCCGACGATTTCCTCGAAGTTGTACGCCGTCTGGATTTCTTCCTCCAGGTACAGCTTTTCCTTTGCCAGCTTGTCCTTCAGCTCGGCAATCTGCTGGAACGCCAGCGCGTTCTCGACCGCGACGGCGACCTGCTTGGCGACCTGTTGCAGGAATTCGAGGCTCGCTCCACCGTAGTGATGCTCTTCAAAACTCCCGACAGCGAGCGCGCCCAGGCGGCGGCGCGCAGTGGTGAGGGGGACCAAGCAGAATGACCGTACACCTTCTTCGCGCATCATCTGAATCACTTTAGGGAATCGAGTCTCGTGATCCACATTCGTGCACACCAAGGGCTGCTGGTGTTGCCAAACCCATCCACCGGCACTGTCCTCGATGGGTAATTCGATCCCTGGGACAATGCGCCCGGGTCGTGGGGCCTCCAGAATATGCAGCCGCATCACGTTCCGCTCCGGATCATGCAGAATCACGAGGATGTAGGAAAACTTGACTGCTCGGGGGAGTCGCCCAGCAAGGTCATGGAACAGTTCGGCTAGGTCGCGGTGTGACGCAATGGATTCGGACACCTCGAGAAGGAGACGCAACCGATCACGATCATACGTCAAGTCTTGATGATGGAGGACATTGTCCACCGCCACCGCGACCTGTTTGCCTACTTGTTGTAGAAATTCCAGGTCTGTTTCACCGTACGCCTCTTTCCGCAAGCTCAAAAATCCCATCGCGCCCAGCCGTCGCACCGCCGTGGTCAGGAGGACGAAGCAAAATGAATTCGCGCCATCTTCCTTCATGTGGCCGATGACCTTGGGCCAACGACGTTCTTCGGCAAGATCGGGAACGAGGATCGACTGCTGCGTCTGCCACACCAACCCGGCTGGGCTCTCTTCGACCGGCCCCTCATGGCCGCCCACGAGATCGGCCGGCACGTTCGCCTGAATGGTGTGCAATCGCATGGTATTCCGCGCAGGATCGTGCAAGGACAAAGCGACGAAATTGGCATGCACCACTCGGGAAAGCCGCTGGGCAAGATCTCGAAAGAGTTCATCAAGATCGCGGTGTGTGGAGATCGCCTGCGCAACCTCCAGCAGAGCTTGGTACCGCTCAGCGAGAGTCTCACAGGGAGATGCGGGATGCTTATCCATAGGAGTTCAGTATGGCGTATCGGTCAGTAACGGCTCAAGAGGGGCTGACGGATGCTGAAAAAACCCGCCAGCATCGTTCTCACATCGTTCAGGTCCTCAACGTACCCCAGAGGGTACGCCTCCGGCCCTTCACTCGCTGCGGCCTTGCTGGACGGGCTTTTTGAGCATCCTGCGGGAATGTTCTTCTGTCGTGAAAGGTAAGAGGTGAAAAGCGAGAGGACGGAACGACCACAATAGGGAAATAGGCTGCCAGGCCGGCGGTATTATCCTGGCAAGCCTCATTGACACATGCTCGAAAATCCGGCATGTAGGAATATGAAGGCTGTTGGGATAGGCCGCTACTGAACGACATGGCCCCCGCAGCTCACTTAATAGTTAGATTGCTTGTATGCCCATCGCGCCGCTCCGTGAAGTTTCCGAACAAGAGCTCGTCGACTTCCTGAGCGACTTGTTCTGGAGCGCGTTTCGCAAGGCGCCATTCGAGGTTCTATGCGCGGTCCTACGGGTAAGTGGCATGCAGGACGCGGACTGGGACCCCTTCGAGGAGTCCAAGGCTGCTTTCGAGGACTACAACGCCCTTCTTCGCCTAGATGAGGCGAAGCTGTCTCAGGCTGGACGCTGGCGTATCGGGCTCCTTATGTACTGCCAAGCAGTTGAAATGACTGCCCCGCAAGAGTTTTTGGCAAATCTGCTGCGCGTCCTAAGCGGCGAGAAGTACCACATAAAGCCGTTTGGCTCGCTGGGACGAACGAACAAGAAGAAAGCCTTCTCGTGGGTTCCACCAAGTGCGTCAGTCAAGTACCGCGAGCTGAAGCGACCTGCCGCCATGTGTAACCAATCAGCTCTCTGTGACTACATCAATCAGTTCTTCAACGAAGAAATTCGCAATGCCTTCTCGCACTCCGATTACGTTATATCCGGTGAGCACTTTCGTTGGACCGAAAGCGGTCTGGCGCAACAGCTGCCCCTCGATGCGGTCAACCTGACCGTTCGGAACTGCTTCAGATTTTTCAGCGCCTTGCTCTGGCTCCACAATCAGGTCCTCACCGATCTCAAGACTCTTCCACGGTTTCACAAATGGCCAAACTACGAAGTTCTCGAACTGCTTTCAGACACCGAGCGCCTTTACGGGTTTAGCGTTCACTTTTCAAATGGTGCAAAGGCAACCTACTCACGTTCCGAAAAGGGCGTCGAGTGCACCAATGTCCTCTTCGAGTCTGACGGGTCCATCAATTTTATGGTTGGTCTTCTCGATGCGTTGCGACCAGAGTGGAAAGTCAATGGACAACCGTATGAACAAGCAATCTAGGAAAACTTAAGGGGATATTCTGGTTTTCTTGACGCGTGATTTGAGCAGCTACCAGCAACAAATCAGCATGTCCCCGTTTCTGTTCCCCAGCTCAGTTAATAGTTAGGCGACTTGGAATAGAATGCAGCAACACGTTGGAGTTGATGGGTGCAAGGCCGGTTGGTTCGCAGTCACACGAAACAGTGAGGGCTTAGCGTGGCAACTGTTTCCAGCGATCAACGACTTGGTGTCTGCATTTTTGGGTGCCGAACGCATTTTTATCGATGTCCCCATCGGCTTGCCGTGGGCAGATGCTCCGATTCGACCATGCGACCGCTTAGCCCGGGAAGTTCTTGGAAGGCCAAGGAAATCGAGCGTCTTTCCGGTTCCTTGCAGAGAGGCTCTAGATGCAGATGGAGTCAAAGCGGCCCGGAAGATCAATCGAGCGCATATTGGAAGAAGCGTCAGCGCGCAGACCTGTGGTATCAGTCCGAAAATCAGCGAAGTTGACCGGCTCCTGTCGAGCATCCGAGAGCAGAGGCATGGTATCCACGAGATTCACCCTGCGGTTTGCTTCTGGGCGCTTGCTGACCGGAGTCCCATGAAGTACAGCAAGACCTCCGTCGAGGGTAGGGAAGAGCGGCTCCGCGTTCTGCAACGGTTCGAGCCGGGCGTCTCAGTGCTCTTGGACGATGTTCGGTCCAAGACCCTGCGGAAGAACGTTCAGACTGACGATGTTTTGGATGCGACCGTTGCGTTCATTACAGCTGAAGCAAGCCAAGAAGAACTGGCTTCTCTCGCCGGAAAGTCATCGCATGATCCGGCGGGCTTGCCAATGGAGATGCTCTACCTGAGAATTTGGGACGATGTTGCCTAGGAAAAATTAAGGGAGCATTCTGGTTTTCTTGACGCGTGATTCGAGCAGCCACCAGCAACAATTCAGAATGTTCCCGTTCTGTTCCTTCAACAAACGCCGGATCGAGAGCTACGGCTGGCACGCAAGCGCCTAAAGGAGTTGCAACATGGCTGAATTTAAATACACGCCTGTTCCCCACGATCGAAAGGCGTTCCTTGCAAAAGCTCGCACACGAAAGGGTTTCAGCAGAGCCTACAACGCCCTGGCGCTGGAGTATTAGGTTGCGGGGCAAATGCTCAAGGCTCGCTCGCGCGCCGGTCTCACCCAAGACGCAGTCGCAGAGCGCATGGGTACGACCAAAAGCGCAATCTCCCGCCTCGAATCAGCGGGCAAGCACGCTCCATCGCTTGCTACACTCAAACGCTATGCGCCCGCTGTAGGGTGCGAGCTTCAAGTCAAGCTGGTGCGGACGAAAGTAGCGTGACCCCAACCCTTCGTTCCAAGGGAACTCTGGCTTTCCTAACGCATGAGTCGAGCAGCCGCCAGCAACAATTCAGAATGTCCCCGCTTCTGTTCGCAAGAGCGGAACACTCACGCAGGATGCTCAAAAAGGC
>PLBR01000008.1 GCA_003135435.1 Nitrospira sp.
ACCTGGCCACGAATCGCCGCGAGGTGTCGCGCGATCGGCTCAGGTAGGGCACCCGGAGCGCGTTCGATGGTCTCCAACTCCACAGACAGCGCCGCCAATCGTTGATTGAAGTCGTCGTGCAGCTCACGCGCGATCCGGCGGCGCTCCTGTTCTTGGGCCTCGATCAGTTTCCCCGTCAGGGTTTCCAGTTCCTGCTGCTTGTCGCTAAGCAGCAGCACATGCTGCTCTAACACCTTCCCCATCCGGACCCGGTCTGAGATATCCGTGTGCGAAATCACGACGCCCTTCCCCCCTTTCAACGGAGTCACGCGCATCAGGAACCAATGCTCATCGTCTTCCATCAACTGCGCGTGGTACTCGGCACTGAATATGGGATCGTGCCCATCCAGCACGGCGTTAAGACCCTTGAGAATGGCCTGGCCTGTCGACGTACCGCCGGTGGTAGTAAGGCGGCCCAGGGCAAAATAATTGTCTCCGACCTCCCCGATAGTGAATACACCATCCGTCTGCGGTCGGGCCAACTCTTTCCAGGCGTCGTTCGTCTTGAGGATGACCCCGTCCTGGTCCAGCACGCAGACTTGCAAGGGGAGCGAGTTGAGGACGGAACGGGTAAAGGTTCGGCTGGACTTTAGTGCCTCCTCCGCCATCATCCGCTCGGTGATATCCCGCAGAATTAAGGTGAAGAGGTTCTGGCCGTTGACCCGGACCTGTGAGATGGACGCCTCGAAGGGAAATTCCTCTCCATTGGCTCGCAGGCCGAACAATATGCCGGGTTGTCCTATCGAACGAACGGTCGCTTGCGCCCGGGCGAAGGTGCCTAAGTCACCGGGGCGTGCCTGTCTGAACCGTTTGGGGATCAACCGGTCGAGTGGTTGTCCGATCGCGTCGGCGGACGAGTAGAGAAACATGGATTCTGCAGCGCGGTTAAAGAGCACCACGCGCTCCCGCTCATCCATGGTAATGATGGCATCCATCGTCGACCCGATGATCTCCTCACGCTGCGCCTGCTGCGCCTCCAGCTGCTGCTCAGCCCGTTTGCGATCGCTGATGTCCAGGAGCGCCGTCCGCCAGTGGGTGATGAGCCCCTGCTCATCGTGAAGCGCGAGGCTCTCGAAATAGATCCAGCGCGAGACGCCGGCCTCTTTCCCGAGATACATCTCACAGGTTTGTCGCGTGCCTGTCTTCAAGACCTCCTGACAATGCCGGTGGAACGTGTCCACATCACTCGGCGCAATAAATCGCGCGAGTGATTGTCCGATCAGCTTTTTCCGGTTGAGGCCGAGCAGCGTCCCGACCCTCAGATTTGTCTCCACAATCGTGCCGTGCGTATCCAGCGTGAGATAGCCGGCCGGAGAAAAATCGTAGAGATCCACATAGCGGTCGCGCGCCGCTTCGAGCTCCACCTGGGCCCGGCGGAGCTCCTCGTTCTGCATTTCCAGCTCGATCTGATACACTTGTAACTCGTGCACCAGCTGTTGCACGTCCTTGACCGGCATGGCCGCCACGTCACGCTTGGTCGCCCGCAGCCGCACTTCCGCCTGTCGGCGAAGTGCAGTAACCTTCGTTGATCGCTCCGGTTTCTTGGCCATCACATCGCCCTTCTCAAGACAGGCTGAGGTTGAAGTTCAGATTTTCGCTCAACCTTACTTAGCCTCAACCTCAACCTTCCCCTTTCCCCTCGTGCCCCCTCACCTCTTCCATGGCTAACAGAATTCGGCCTGGTAGCACCAGCGCCTGTTCGAGCTGACGGCCATTGAGCACCAATACCCTCTGTCCAATACGAGGGAACACCTGGTCCACGACGAAGTCCTGAAAGGAGCTGCTCTTCGGCAGAATCTCTTCCAGCAGGTGGCGTAAGTCGGGAATGTTCCAGGCCCCGTTGCAGAGGTGATAGAGGAGCTGTTGCTCGACCTCAGGCGGCGTCACCTGAAAGATTCGGTAGAAGGACTGGTTGGCCGAAACCACGCGGAGCTGATCGTCCAGCACGAGCAAAGGTTCGCGCACCGTCTCCACGATGCTGGAGGCATAGCTACGCGCGGCTTGGATGACCCGCTTCGCTTCCTTTATCTTGGTGATGTCCTGAAACGTCAGCACGAGTCCGTCGATGGTATTCTTGGCGGTCCGATAGGGCAGGATCCGCATGGCAAACCAGCTCCCGTCGGCGACCTGGACTTCCCGCTCCTTGGCGACGAGCGTCTGGAGCACGTCCTGCGCATCCTCCAACAACCGGTCAGAGGCGAGCTTCGACACGATATCCGACAGCGGGCGTCCGGCATCGCTGGCGATCAGGTTGCTCACCCGTTTCGCCTCCACGGTGAACCGCTTGATGCGCAGATCGTTGTCCAGAAAGATGGTGGCGACCTCCGTACTGTTAAAGAGATTCTGCAGATCGTCGTTCGCGTCCGCTAACGCATCGAGCTTGCACTGGAGTTCGGAGTTGACGGTCACCAGTTCTTCGTTGAGGGACTGCAGTTCTTCCTTCGCCGTTTCCATTTCCTCATTGGTACTTTGCAGCTCTTCGTTGGTGGATTGCAGTTCCTCGTTGGTGGACTTCTCCTCTTCATTGGAGGTTTGCAGCTCCTCGATCGTCCGTTGCAACCGCTGCTTTGTGAACTCCAGTTCCTGCATAAGCCCGGGCTTCCCTTTCTTCAACGGTGCAGCCACCCGCGCCGGTACGCTCTTTCGTGCGGCAGTCTTGTCCACCCGCACCTGACCAAACGTCACGAGGAGCAACCCCTGGAGGGCCTCCGGCTCGGTAATTTTCTTGACGATCAGGTTGACCAGAATGACGTCGCCGTCGGCCCTTACTCGTAGGCCGTGGCGCACGACTTCGTCCTCCTGGCCGGCTGCCTGACGGAGCGCGGTTGCCAGATCGTACTGTAATCCATCCCGCGCCATCTCGATCAGATGGTGTGTTGGCTGGCCAGGCGCCGGTTCGAGATAGGCGCCGGTGTGCCCGTGAACGTAGACGACCTCGCCCCGGGCGTTTACGACGACCGCCGCCGGCGCGTAGTGTGATACCAACAGCTTCTGGATCAGCGTGGAAATGGAGGTGGGACGTGTGGGGGGAAGGGGCACCTTGGCCTCCACGTTAGTCCCGGTGGTCCCTTTCATCAATCCGGCCGGAAACCGTTCCAGGTGAGGAAACGTACTGGGCTCCGCCGTTCGACTGAAGAGCTTCCATTTCCGGTTGGCGATGGTGAAGAGAGGTTCGAACCCGCCGATCGTTTCGGACGGACCGAGAAACAAGATGCCGTTCGGCTTCAAGGCGTAGTGGAACAGCGGCAGAAGTTTGTGTTGTGCCTTGGCGCCCAGATAGATCAGGAGGTTGCGGCAGGACAGGAGGTCCAGCTTCGTAATCGGCGCATCGGTCAGGATGTTATGCGTCGCAAACACCACCAGATCACGAATCTCCTTCTTGACCCGATAACGGCTGTCTTCCTTGGTAAAGAACCGCTGCAGGCGCTCCGGCGTGAGGTCCCCAGCGATGCCGACCGGGTAGAGGCCGGCGCGCGCTGTCTCAATGGCTCGGCTGTCCAGATCCGAGGCAAAAATCTGCACGGTGAGCCGGAGCTTCTGTTGCGTCAGATACTCCTTTAACAGAATAGCGAGCGAATAGGCCTCCTCTCCGGTGGAACAGCCGGCGACCCACAGCCGCAGGGTCGCACCCTCGGGCTTGCCCTTCACGAGAGACGGCAATTCCTTGTCAATGAGGACTTCGAAGGCCTGTGGATCGCGAAAGAAACTGGTGACCCCGATGAGTAGGTCCTGGAACAAGGCATCGAGTTCAGACGGATTCGCCTGCACAAACCGGAGATATTGTTTCATGTTTGCGATCTGATGCACGTTCATCCGGCGTTCAATGCGCCGGTGAATCGTGTTCTCTTTGTAGAGCGCAAAATCGTTCCCGGTCCGATCGCGTAAGAGGATGAAGATCTTTTGCAAAGTCTGAGAGACGTCGCGTTCAGGAAGAGACGACACCGGCCTCATGAGGCTCCGCGCATACGCGAGCAACGGCTCCGACATCTGGTCCGCCGGCTGGACCACATCGACCACCCCGGCGGTAATGGCGTTGCGCGGCATGCCCTGATACTTGGCCGACTGCGGTTCCTGCGCGATCGTCAGGCCGGACTCGGCCTTGATCGCTCTCAACCCCATGGTGCCGTCGGTGCCGGTCCCGGACAGGATGATACCAACGGCTCGTTGTTTCTGGTCCTCCGCCAGCGAACGGAAGAAATAATCGATGGGCAGCGGCACCCGTTCCTGCAAGGCGGGCTCCATGAAGTGCAGGGTGCCGTGCAGGATCGCCAGATTGATGCCGCCCGGCGCCAGGCAGACCTGATTGGCCTCCACCTCCATCCCGTCCGTAGCCTCCACCACCGGCATCGCCGTACATCTACTGAGCAGGCTACGCAGGAGACTGACATGGCCCGCATGCTGGTGCGACACCACTACGAAGGCTATCCCGCTGTTGGGAGGCACGTGGCGGAAGAACTCTCCCATGGCTTCCAGCCCGCCGGCAGAGGCTCCGATCCCGACGATCAGAGAACCCGACGATGGTATGGGCAGGTCCAGCGATAGAGCGGGCGTCGCTGGAGGGAGCGTAACTTTCACAGGCTGCCGTTTGGGAGCCTTGTGCTTGGTGCCGGTCTTGGCAATGGCTGTTCTTCTAGGAGTCTTTCGTGCGGCGGCCACAGAATCTTTTCCTCGGCATGACAGAGACCGCGGCATCGAGCAGTCGACGCGCGCGGCTGACAAGGCTGATCAGGAGCCAGAGTCTATGCCTTTTCCCCATGCCAGACAAGCAGGGCAATCGCCGCTAGTAATGTCTTCAGCCAGAACTAGGGGTCCCTCTAGTTTCCCGAAACAAGCGCCTGCGGTACAAGGTGAGCGGCATTACACCGCATTCCTTGGGAGGCCCCTATGCTTCAGACAGACGATCTTGAATCGGCCATCCGCCAGGAACTCGCTCGGGTCGGCGCCTGCACGCTCGAAGAACTCAACGAGCGGCTTCCCAACTCTTCATGGAATCAGGTGTTTGCCGCGGTGGACCGGCTCAGCCGAGCAGGCACCGTCACCCTCCAGCGTCCGGACGCGTCAGACTACATCCTCTCGCTCGCACCGCGTCGATCCGCCGAGGCACGCCACGTGACGCCGGTCTGAGTTCCGAGCGAGCACATCAACAGGCGCGCTTCCATTTGTCGCATCTGGTTGCTCTGGTTTGTCTCGTTTGTTTGGTTGAA